>NZ_JAYMSC010000005.1:0-375582 GCF_038900775.1 Paraburkholderia sp. JHI869 | reverse complement strand
TAGTAGCCAGAGCGGCTCACCTGCAAAAGCCGGCAGGCGTGACTGACCGATACGGCCTCCTGTTGCAAATGAGTTACCACACGGTAAGTCACTTCAGTTCCCGGGCAAAGAAGGCCGATGCTTTTTTAGCAGCGCGTTGTCCTCGCGCAGTTGCCGGTTTTCCGCCTCGAGCTGCCGGATACGCTGCTGCTCAGCCGTCAGCGGCTTGCCCTCGCCGGGGCCACCAGCACGCTCCGCATCGTACTGCGCAACCCAGCGGCGCACGGCTGTCTCAACGAGGTCCATCGACCGGCAAACTTCGCTGACCGATAGCCCCTGGTCTCGCACCATCCGTACTACTTCCAGCTTGAAGCTGGCGTCAAATTGTCGGCGCCTTCTTGTCATCTTGCTCTTTTTCCTCGTCGATTCAGGATTGTCCCCCCTATCGACCTGTCCGAGGAAATTAGACCACTACACAGTGACCTGTCAGAGGCTGTGCCGGTGAAGCATATGCCCGCACCGGCTCGACCTTACTCACAGCTAAGAAATATAGGCGACAGACGGATGCCTGAAAAACGAGCGGATCCGCACGAACTCTGGGGTTTTGCTGAACGTCTGCGAGTTGCTTTCGGGCCGAGCTTTTCGCCCTTGCGCAAGAGATTTCGCGCGACGACGACGCAATGCCCGGCAAGCCTCGGCCTACAAGCCTCCACGCAACGCTGAATGTGCCAATCGGTCAGCAATTACTGCCATGAACATTGGCTTCGATGTGTTGCGGAAAGATGATACTGCCGAAGCCGCAAATCTTGCGCTGAATTGGAGTGCGGACATCGAGCTTTGCGACGCTGCCTTACCTTGATGCTGGTCAACCGATGGCAGCATAGACCGTCCTCGCCCGGAGAAAACCTTGGTATGATGAATCAGAGTCACCCTCGTACGACCAGCTAGCGTGCAGAGAGAATCATCGGATGCGTCCTCAACGCGATTTTCCCACTCCGAATATCGCTCAGAACGTTAAACGATTCGCACCGAGGTTCTTTCTTTGCGAAGGTAATTTGACATCATTGATTTTAGGCCGCCGCCCTCCGCTCATTGCGTGGTGGTTTCAAGTAGCCAAAGTACGAGTCATCCGCCGATCGGCAACATACGTTTTGATGTGTTTGCAGAAAGCGCGGTTTCGGCACACTACGCGATCCCGCGTCGCACGACTCTGAGGCATGGTGCCCGCTCCGGATTGCCATATTTAGGAGCTTCAAGATGATAAATCGGGAACAAACTGCAGCGTTTCAGAAGGTAACGCTTGATAGTGCTTTGGACCTTAACAACAACGCTTTTGACTCAATCGAGAAGCTGACGACCTTAAACGTGCAACTCACTCGTGCAACGCACTCTAACACAATCGAACTTGCCCAGAAATGGGTATTGGCAAAAGATCCTCAGAGCCCACTTGCATTGCAAGACAGTTTCGCTATCCCAACCGTTGAACGGGTTCAAATTTACAGCCACCGCGTGGCCGATCTTCTGTTGGGAGTTGAGGCGGAGGTAATACGGGTTGCGAAGGTACTGAATGGAACCTAGTACGGTCAATTGCAGATGATTGCCGAGAACGTAGCTAAGAATGCGGCATTTGGAACGGAGGTCGCTATGAACTCCCTGAATTCCTCAATCTGGGCGACGAACATGCTGTTCGGAAGCCTGCGGAATATTAGCCAGCAAGCGCTTAAGGCCATACGAAGCAACCTTGAGACTGCTGATGAAGCATCCAAAATGGAGAAACATCCGGCAGTTCAGACTAAGAAGCCTTAACAGAGAGAACGAAGGGGCTGTTAACCCTCGATGAATGCTGTTAACCTTTTCATTGTTTCGACGACGAAAAGGACATGGCCAAGCCGATACTCGACGACGAACTGTGGGCACTCATCGAACCGTTGCTGCCCCCTCCAAAACTACGGCGAACCCGTTATCCGGGGCGCAAGCCGCTCGACAATCGTGCGGTGCTCACCGGCATTCTCTTCGTCTTGCAGACAGGCCTGCGTTGGGACCTGCTACCTCGAGAGATGGGTTGCGGCAGCGGCATGAGTTGCTGGCGTCGCCTACGTGACTGGCAAGCCGCTGGCGTCTGGGAGCAGTTGCACGAGGTGCTGCTTGCGCGATTGCGCGCAGCCGACCAAATCGACTGGTCTCGCGTCATCGTCGACTCCTCTTCAATCCGCGCTGTGGGCTCAGGTCAAAAACAGGACCGAATCCCACAGACCGCGCGCGACCCGGTTCAAAGCACCATCTCATCCCCGAAGCGCAGGGCATCCCGCTCGCGGTGATTCTGACCGGCGCCAACCGCAACGACGTCACTCAGCTTCAAGCGCTGGTCGAGGCAATTCCGCCAATCCGCGGCAAGCGTGGCAAACCACTATCAAAGCCTCGGGTCGTTCAGGGCGACAGAGGCTACGACCACGACAAATATCGACGTCCACTGCATGCCGCCGGCATTGCAACCGAAATCGCTCGACGTGGTCAGCCTCATGGCAGTGGGCTAGGCAAAACACGCTGGGTTGTGGAGCGGACCATCTCGTGGCTTCACAACTTCCGCCGACTGCGCATCCGCTTCGAACAGCTCGCTTTCATCCACGAGGCTTTCCTCAGAATCGCCTGCTGCATCATATGCTGGCAACACCTGCAAAAGTCATTCTGATAACACCTCTAAGGCACTGCGCAGCACATTTGATGCGCACCGGCCGCTGCGTGGGGATGAGAATCCGGACGCCCTGCTCACCTGACGCGTGACGAAGGCATTGACGTACGACCGCGTGATGTACCTGCTCGAAGATACGCCGGAGAAACGCAAGCTCGTTCACCGCTACATCGAGGTGTGGGAGTATCCGGACGGGCGCATCGAGATTCGGGCTGACGGGCAGGTGCTGCCGTATCGCGAGTATGACCGGCTCACCGAGGCTGAACAGGGCGCGGTGGTCGAGCACAAGCGACTCGCGCATGCGCTCGCGGTCGCGCAGGAGCTGAAGGTACAGCGCGACGACCGGCGCGCCTCGGGCTCGCCCTCGCGTATGAATCGGCGGCATCGAGGTACGCAGGGCCGAACGCGAGCCGTCAGATATACGAAGCCGCGCGCCATCGGGATATAGCTCGTATCGAGCGCTCAGACCTGATTGGCCCGGTCCCAGCATTCGCGCCCCCGCGAATGGATGCTCGAGATGAAGCTCGTCAATCCGGCGCATCAATTTCAGATCCGCTTCGCTGACCCCGCGCGATTGGTAATAGGCGCTCGACCGGCTAATGCCTACCAGCCGCGCCTGCTGTGCCACCGGCAGACCGTGATCACGATCGATCATCGCCTTACGCCCAGCAATCCCGCCTTGCTGAGCGTGCTTTCTAAAAAATCGTTCTCCAGCGTCAACTGCCCGATCTTCGCGTGCAGTACCTTCACGTCGACTGTCGGAGCCGCTGGCGCCGAGTTGCCCGCGTCGAACACATCGGCAACCCGCTCCTGCAGTTGCTTCTTCCAGCCCGTAATCTGGTTCGGATGGACATCAAACTGCTGGGCCAGCTCTGCCAGCGTCTTGTCGCCCTTGAGCGCTGCCAGGGCCACCTTTGCCTTGAACGCTGGCGAGTGGGTCCGTCGGTTTCGTTTCGTCATCTTCTGGTTCCTTGTTGCCGGCCATTATGGCCGACTCACGCCCCAGCTTTTCCACTCAACGAACTGTCCGAATTCCCGAAGCCACCTCTCTGCGTACAGAGCTAAGCTCGAGGAAGTTCGCGCAACTATCCAGCAACTGATCGACGAAGATGACTGCAAGAAGACGTAAGTGCTTTCAAACACATAATCCGCTAGAAAGTGGATTGCACTTCTGCTAACTATTGCGAAGTGGATAAGTATAAATGCGCTTCCCAATCCCACCAGGGCACCAAGCCTGACCGAAAGTTCGAGCGAACCTGATCCAGCTGGACTGGCTTCGTCCCACAAACTAAACCACCCGTTTGCGCGCACCATGACGAAGCCTCTGCGCGTCGGCCTTTGATCGGACTGAACTCCATATAAATTATCGTGATGCGAATTATCTTGTGCCTCGGTTGCCCGCGAGGCAAGCTTCTAGCTCGCGTGAGCGGTCCGCGGGGGACCAAGTGGAATCACCAAAGGCTGGACGATCGATTCGCAGCGAATTGTCGCAGCTGAGATCAGCAGGATCTCGCCTCGTAGTTGACCTACCGGCGTCGTTCGGAGGATGACTGGGCATTTTGCTTGCGTCCCGCGGTACACCGAGACGTGCATCCCAATCTCTATCGGAAATGGATATGGCAGAACTCGTAAGGATTACCAGCGACACCCCAGGCACCATACAGATTTGGGGATTTCATGGCAAATGTAACGTAAACGACGTCGCGGCGGCTCTCCATCAGATCGCCACGGGGCTAGAGGGCGACGACAATACAATTCACGTGATGTCGGGAACGCACGGCTATTGCGCCGGGCGGGTCGGCGCTGTTGCAACGCGCGAGCAGAGGTTCGCGGAAGAAGATCGTTCTCTCGTCCACCCTAGGACTGCAGACAACAAGATCATCGTCGTGGCTGTCCATGACTTCAACACGAACAAGCTTCCGGCACCCGACTATGTCTCCGCAGCAATGTCCAAGCTCAACAAGGATATGCGCACGATCGTCGCAGAGACGCCCGGTACTCCCACATTCCTGCTTGCGTATTGCTGCAGTGCAGGCACGAGGCACCAGGAATAAGGCTCTCCGGACCTTGTTCCTCCCTGTTTCCACGGTCTGCGACGGTATGCACTGCACGCTGAGTCCCACGCTAGGGGGAAGGAGCGCGTCGCGCCGCGACTCCAATATCAGCAAGGTCGGCCACGTAATATCATGGGCGCCGCGAAGGTGCCCCTTCCATGATTGTCGGTCCATTCCGCCACACCGTTTCGTGAAATATCTCCGTGCGATTGAGAAACGACGACCTTCCAATGAGTGAATGATGGGCTCCTAAGTGTAGGTGTGCGCGTGAACACGAAACCAACCATAACGATCTCGAATTGATACCTTCGCAGCAGGCTGATCGTTGGCCGGAAGACGGGATGGCCGATGCGAATGCAATGGCAGTGCCGTGCGGGAACTGGTCGCGCCATGCCTGAACAGGTGTATCGATCGCCCGCGCCATTCTGCCCATGCAAAGAATGCGATCTGTTGCGGTGTGCAGAGCGTCACCTCAACGCCGTGCCTCTTAACTCTTAACCCGCGCCATAGCTCGCCCGCCTGATATTCCCGGTCCGACTCCGGCCTTGAACACATCATCCAGTTCTGTCGTCACCCGGCTGGCAAGCCGTTTGAGTGCGACCATCTGTCGAAGGTGCGCTTTTTTCGGCTTTCGACGCGCCGTTCTCCATTGCCTCAGCGTTCAATTCGACATAGTCGCGCGGGTCATCGCTGATTTCGACGATTGATCTGTCGAGTCCCTTGATCTTTTCGAAGCTGGGATTCTCGTAGATGACTGCGTGACGATTCATGGAGAAAACTTCGCTGCGCGAGTGGAATGTCTGGCGTGATTGAATGGCACCGACCCGCGCGCAACGAGCACGCCCACGGTCACATCAGTTGCCGGCTGCTCGAGCGAGGGGAAGGACGCCGGTGCCTGAGAGACAGGACGCACGCGCCGGGACTGCCGTGCTCGTTGTGCGGCTGGCGCAGCGTTGATGGGGGGCGCGTCTGCGCCCGCCGGTGCGGCCGGTGCACGATGCGCGGACGTTTCGGGCTCTGCGCCGTCGAACTTCAGACCAGCTGCGCGCCGACGGTGTTGGTGCGCGCCTCGTGTGCATCGCCAGCCTGCTCGCCAGCGCCGATGCGCATGGCCCCACGCGCGGCTGTCAACATCGCGCGATCACCTGCTTCGGCCTGAAGCCTCGAGTGGGCACGCCGGCGAGTTCTGCTGCGATCCATGCTTGCCGGCGAAATTCCTCCGTGCCCTTGATCTGCAACTCGCTCCAGTTCTTCGCCTTGGCAACTTCCACCATGTGCACGACGACGCAGCGGTCTCGCTGGCCGTCGCGAGCGTGCGGCCGGTGTCCTCGAAGTGCACCGTCTCCCTCCTACGGTCCAGAAATTTCCCGTCGTGGGCCTTTTTCCCAACCGGCAGCGCTCGTCTGGAGGTGCAGATAGAAGCAGGGATCGGCGTTGCGTTAAGCGCATGCACGAGTTTCACGGCGAGGACGCTATCTCGCCTTTGACGCCAGACCTGAATGCCGGTTATCCAGTCCAACGACACTGGGCGTGGTGCGCCGTGGCCTGACCACAGTGCTGTCGGCAGACCTGTCCTTTTGGCCTAGCCTCCGAAGCACGCGAGGCTAAGGGAAGGTGGCGTTGTCCACCCCATCAGTCGGCTGAGGCATTCGGTGCCTCTCGAGCCGGTTTTGCCTGTCTGCGCGTCCGGTCATTGAGAACCTGATGCCGCCGATGGTCCGTCATCTTCTTCCAGTTCCGGATTTCGTCGCGGGTTCGAAAGCAGCCGACGCATAGCTCGCTTTACCGTCAAATGAGCAGAGGCCGATGCACGGTGACTTGACTGCTATCGCTCAGGCTGCGCCAGTCATCGGATTCACTTCGACGGTCACATGTGACAGCCCCTTGAAGCGTTTGGGCGCCGCATGATAGAAGCCCGGGCTGCGTTGCGCTTCGCGGGTTACGACCGACACCACCGCACTCATGCGGCCGGGCCCAACTCGCCACACATGGAGGTCGAGCACCGTGTCGTCATTGTCCTCGATGACGTGACAGACGTTCTCGGCGAATGCATCTGTCCAGATTCATGTCGAGCAGGACGTATAGCGGGGCTTGCAGGAGAAACTGAGCGCGTGAAAATATGCTTGGGTGGTTGACGATTGATGCTCAGCCTGCTACCCGGTGTCAGTGCTAATCGGACCAGAGTCCGCAAGAACGTGTCTTGGTGAGCACTGGTGCCACGACATGAAGGTAAAGGGCCGATACTGTCGCATCAGTCATCACTTCCTCCTTGCAGACGCTGCGTACGCGTGGGATTAGTAGGCGCCGAACAGACGGTCGAGCGCGGCACTGATCCGGTCCTGTTCACCTTTGAGCGTACCGATCGCGGAGCCGAGATCATTTGTCCTGACCGCGCCGAGCAACGGCGTTTCCAGGACGAACGGTTCCCCCGCGATCTCGAAGATGGGTGAGAGATCCTGCGCAACCTTGCTCGCCGTGTAATTGCCCGCTACACGCGTCAGTGGAACGACTACGCGCGACAGGAGATCGCCGAGATGATCGCTTTGCACATCGAGCAGAAACGGCGACTTGGCCCTGGATTTCGTCGAAGGGTTGTTGTAAAGGTCAAACCGCGCCATCAAAACATCCGATACTCTTCCAGGGGCAATCCGTCGCGCTCGATACGCGCATTCATTTCCGCGACGAAGTCCGCGTTTTTTTCCGCCCAGGCACGGGCCTCGGCCGCCTGAACCTCTTCGCGCAGGCCGCGTTCGCTTGCTCGCGAAACGTTGACATCCAGTTCCTTGGCGCGCTCGAGCAGATCCGTCGGCAGCGAGACGTTGGTGGGTTTGCGCGTAGCCTTGGACGGCGTGCGTGCTTTCGCGACCCGCTTGACGCCATCAGGGTGCGCCACAGGCGTATTAATCATTTGCATCTCCATGTGCATGATTCATGCGCATAGTTTGCCATGCTTCGCGCCGCGAAGATAGCTGCATCAGCCTGACTATTCAGTCCCTGAAAATCGCCGGCTGCGCAAGAGCGGCAGGCCAGCCGTCGGGCAAACTTTTGGCGGCGGCGCGCAGTCTCGCGGTATCACCGCGCGCGTAGCTTATTAATGGGCTTAAGAGTCGGGTTGATGCGGGGTGGCTGCGTGTGCCACACGCTCGGGCTGGGAGTATCGCAGTCGCGAAGAATTGCTCGCAGAACTCCCGTGCCTGCAGGCCGAGAATGCGCGGCTCGCCGCCTTGCTGCGAGAGGCCAATCCCGCAGACCGCAAGCGCGAAGCTGCACCGCCGGGCGCTCCATCGCTAGTGGTGCGTGGCACAGGGACTTCCACGCTTTGTTCCCATCAGAAAGTACACCTCTTGCGGGGCCGTGCCGACGTTTATCCGCTTCGCTGGGAAAGCCGCAACTCCGGGAAATCGCGTTATGCACCGGCGTGCGCGAACGAATGGCGCGCGGGCATCTGCGAACAGCCCCGCATCCGTTGTGCGGAATATGCGCATCGCGTGCTGCTGCCGCTGGACGAACAGGTCATCTACGCACATCTCGCCGGAGATCACACGGTGGGCCTGTATCCGCTGATGCCGGACGGCAGGTGCTACCTGCTCGCAGTCGACTTCGATGAGGAAAGCTGGCGGGATGATACGATGGCCTTCCGGCAGTCATGCGACGAACTGGATGTTCCCGTGTCGCTGGAGATTTCACGTTCGGGTAACGGTGCGCACGCGTGGCTCTTCTTCTCGTCGGCCGTCACCGCTCGCGACGCACGCCGGGTCGGTACGGCCGTCATCAGCCACACGTGCGCCCGGACCCGGCGGCTTGAGCTTTCGTCCTACGACCGGCTCTTTCCCAAACAGGACGTACTGCCCAAAGGCGGCTTTGGCAACCTGATCGTCCTGCCGCTGCAGAAGCAGCCTCGCGAGCGCGGGTGCAGCGTGTTTGTCGATGAAGCCCTCCAGCCTGTTGCCGATCAGTGGACTTTCCCCTGGCGTCGATCAGGTCAATAGGCGGGCGAGATATCGACGGCGTAATTTTCCGCGCCACGGATGGTGCCCACCCGCTCGACGTCGCCTTCACCGCTGAAGAGGGTCACGCCGAGCCGAGGAATCCGCCACCTGCGCCGCCGAAGCGTCTCGCCGGAGCCGTGCCGGCGTCGCTGACATTGACACCCGCAAACCAGCTGTATTTTGAAAAATCCCAGCCGCACGTGGCGCTGAAAATGCGCGAACTGATCGAGTGAAGGTCATTCAGGCGATCGTCGTGCTCGGGTTCAAGCACGGGCGTGCGGCCGAGCGCCTCGGCCGACAGTACGGCAGGTTCAGCGGCTCGTGATGCGGTATCGAGAAACGGGTGCGGCGGGACTGGCTTCGCGCAAGCGCGGGCGCCCTTGCAACCGCCTGCCTCACGGAAAGTCATACTGCCTTAAAAATCTCAGAACACTGTCCGAACGAGCGAGGCACCTTTCTTGGCGTTGATGGATTTAACCTGCGATACCAGGGTAGTCTATGAATTCAGTCGCTTCTAACGGGGAATCGAAAGGTCGCGTTATCTACAAACTGCAAAAGCTCCGCCTTCGACATGTGATCTACGCCGAGGCGCTTCAGATTGCGGCCATTTTGAAAATAGTTGACACCGTTGATGGAGGAAGCGATTTGCACAACAGCGTTGATTGTCGGAGACTCTATTCCCATTCTGGCGCCGAGTTCGTGCCACGGGACCAAGATATACGGAACATCCTCGCATATATACCTATTGTTCATATGGCTAGGCGTTTTAGCTTTCGCCGAGTTATGGACTTTAGATTGGGACGCGAACTCCGAGAAGCTAGCACATTTTCCGCCGTAAAAGCCCACCATTTCTTCAAGGACTGTCTGCAGCCGAAAACCGAGGGCTTCCCCGATCCTCAGGCGTTCATTGTCCACCTCTTCGACCACTCTTCCCACGGAGGGTGAGATTCCGTCGCGATAGAAGAAAAAATCTCCTTTCGTGCTTTCTATCCATCCCGTATTTAAAATACCGCCAACAGGATGGATGACACCATTATTCGACTGCATTCCAATTGCAAAAATGTTATCCCACCACACGAGTTTTTTCGGGAATATTGCCGTAATTTGCGATAACTGCTTATCGTCAATGGCGTTTGAAAACGCAGCAATCGGCAAACTATTCTTGATGCCAGTGATTCGAATTTCTCCATCTTTAACTGATGACGCATAGGGGGAAGCGTTGGTCTCCAAAATTGCTTGCGGGTTCAGCTCCTTTGAACCCATTGGAGCAAAAAAATTGGCATTATTGACAATAATGACATGACGACTCAAATCGAATTTTTTTAGATTCTCAATGAGGTCGTCATGCGCGTATGCCGGAATAGCAACCACGAGAAAGCGCGAAAACTCCACCGCCTCATTGATATTAGTGGTTACGGTTGGATAAAATTCACCTGTTATCGCCATGCTAGCGATCAAGCTACCTTTCGCCCGGATGGCGTCAATATTACGACGATGATCGGGATGCCCGTAAAGGAGGACTTCAAATCCACGACTAGCCAAATCGGCCGCGAACGCACATCCGCAGTGTCCGGCACCGATGATTGAAACTGGGAATCTTAATGACATGTCTTCTCCGCTCAAAGACGCAAACGCTTTCTGTGACGCCGCCATATGGCGACGTCGCGCACGGTTGAACACCAATTGGTAGTTCTGCGTTGGCGTGGTAACCGTAAGCAACGAACGCGCCAATCGCGCAAAGAGCTTCCCTGCTTATCTACCGTCTTAATTCGGAAAGAAGGACGAGATGCGATTCATCGCCGAGCGCGGAGCATGTCGCGAATATGAGAGACCCAGCACCTTCAGTCAGATTCGAGTTCACAAGGCGCTCGTACGGCAATGCGCTCAACCATCGCTGCCAAGTCGTCTATGCGGAAAGGCTACAGGTACAGAAATTTCGTGATGTTGGATGCGTAGGTAGGTACTTTGGCGCGAGCTTCATCCCGAACCGCGGGCGGCTTGCTACGTCGCCGAGGTAATCGCGGCTGTGGCCGCACCATATGCTTGACCGGTCGGATGAAGACGTGGGTTTGCAATGGCTCAAATCCTGCCGTTGCAATTTCACAGATGGTCTTTGCCTCTCCCAACTCGACCACTGATCCTCGCGATGCATCCGAAGGGCGATATGCTCGGTGATCGACGGAGCGCCGCCGCTGGCTCAATCGCGCGCCACGAAGAGGTCCGAAAGTACTGTTTGCGACAAACCGCACGCCGTCTTGTCGGGAATTCGACGCCGCCGATGTCTTCCGACGCGAGTTCGCGAAATACGTCAAAACCTCCAGCTTATCCGGGATTTCGAGTGCTCAGTCCTACATGGTGCGAAAGATGCATGCAGGTGATCTAGGCGTAGATGATTCGAGCGTGCACGATTTGACGTATCAAGACAGTGTCCGATGTGGCGCCCATTGCGATGTCGAAACGACGGATACTACAGCTGGGACGTCGTCCGTTGAGAGAGAACTGCCCGAAGCTCTCATGCGAAGCTGAGCTGAATCTATGCTTGGTCCGTCGTGCAACTGCTAACCCAGTAGACGATAGCCGGGTATTTGCCGTCTTACCCTGGTTACTACCCACGTCGAGCATGCGCTTCGAAACCCTGTATTTTGCTGTTTATTAGTTTGACTTGCGGTGTGTCATCGACGTTTCATATAAGATGTCAGGATAGGATTCCAAATATGTTGACGACAAATAACCAGCGTTCCAGTACACGGACTATAAAGCTGCATGGAATGGTAATGATGTTCTCTGCGATTCTTCTTTTCACGGTGAGCTATGCGATTGCAAGGCCCATTTCGACAAAATATCCGGCAAACGAGATGATGTTCTTCCGGATGCTTTTCGGACTAGTTCCCGCTGCTTTCGCGTTCGGAACTCGCCGCATTGAATGGAAGGAACTGACGATTCATCGCTTAGCTGGCCATTTACTTAGAGCCGTCACAGGGCTTGGCGCGGTTGGATTTTTTATTGCAGGCCTACCATACCTACCGTTATCAACCGCTGTGACGCTGAAAGAGACAGAGGCAATCTTCGTCTGTTTCTTCGGTATCGTGTTCTTGGCCGAGCGCTTTCGTCTACCTACTGCGATAGCATCGATATGCGGATTCGTCGGAGTGGCTGTGGTTTGCTCACCGTTCACCGGCGGCGGCTCGTCGCCGCTCGGGATAATCTTAATTTTGCTGAGTGCTATGTTCAGCGCCGGTTCGGTCATCCAAGTCAAGAGACTCTCCCGATCCGAGGCACCTGCGGCGATTGTTCTGTATTATACAATAATAGCAACGATTGTTTGTGGGATGTCACTTGCTTTCGCTTGGGTAAAGCCAGGTATAAGAGATTTCGGGTCCATTTTTCTATTTGGACTGACTGCCGGTGTGGCGCAACTTATGCTAACCGTAGCAATCGCAAGTCTTACCACTCCAATCATCGCCTCGTTTGGTTACCTCAGCATTGTATGGGCAACCATTTTCGACTATTTGATTTGGGGGGAAGTCATTTCTCTGCAGGCAGCACTCGGATCGCTTATAATCGTTGCAAGTGTGCTCCATTTGTCTTGTCGAACCTAAGAAGTCGATCGCACTTGAAATATTTAATCGAACAGTGTTGATACAGTTAAATGCCGAATTGTATGATCGATAGCAAAGTGGTGGCTATCGGGGCGTCTCATTCGAAACACTGAGTGAATCTTTGCGGACGTGGAGCGAGACAATTCTGTCTCAGGTATCAAAAGTTACGGGTCTGGTAGCGGTGTGGTTTTGTGGTGCATCCAACTTCATTGAAACCTCGAGAAAAATCGCAAAGTTTACTGGCGGTCCTGTACGGCATTTTGCATACGTCGACCGGCTTCGTGTTTAGCAGGTGGCAGCACGGATCGTGTGTGGCCAACAGCAAAAGCTAGTTCGTATGCGCACATCGCGGTGTTCGGGATTGAAGTGTCACTTGCATGGCACTACCAAGTCTGGAATGTTCAATTGATGTTCTCGAGGTGCCATGACGTATCATACAATCGACGATGAGCGTTATTCCCAAGGCGGGAGAGCAATCGTCAAGTGTGATGTACGCGGGTCGGTCGTAAGCGCGCAGCAAACCCATCTTGACGGATTGGGCTAGCCGACGATCACCGTAGGCTGCCAGCGATGTGGCAGCAATGCCGCGATGTCGCTGGCTTTGTGGGTTGGTAGCCGAGTGAGGATGTCCTTCAGATAGGCATGCGGGTCGTGCCCGTTAAGTTGGGCTGAGCGTATCAGGCTCATGATGGCTGCAGCGCGTTGGCCTGCTCTCAGTGAGCCGGCGAACAACCAGTTGGCTCTTCCGATGGCCCATGGACGGATTTGATTTTCGACCCAGTTGTTGTCTATAGGCACGTGCCCGTCGTCGAGATAGCGCGTAAGCGCCTCCCAACGCTTGAGGCTGTAATCCAGTGCTTTCGCAATCGCTGAACCTTCCGAAACCAGCTTTCGCTGCGCCACCATCCATTCATAAAGCGCATCGCACACCGGTTTAGCCCGGCTCTGCCGGAGTTTGCGCCGCTCTTCGGTGTCCAGCACTGCAGCGTCGCGCTCGATTTCGTAAAGCGCTGCGAAGTACGGTATGGCCTGTCCAGCGACCTGGCTGCTGTGATTGGCATGCAGGTCGAAGAACTTGCGCCGTGCGTGCAGCACATCCGATTTCAGTGATGCCCTGCTGGAATCCGGCTTTATATCCACCGTAGTCGTCGCACACCAGCTTGCCTTGCCAGCCGGTGAGGAAGGTGCGGGCATGTTCGCCTGCGCGGCTGATGGCGAAGTCGTAGACCACAGCGCGAAGCTCGCTGAAGTGCGTGGGCGTATACGCCCACAGATACGCCCGGTGTGTCTTGCCCTTGCCGGGACTTAGCATCTGTACCGGCGTCTCATCCGCATGCAGCACATCCTGCTGCAGGATTTCCTGATGGAGGGCGTCGACCAGCGGCTGCAGTTGCATACCGCACGTGCCGACCCAGGCACCCAGTGTCGATCGCGGTATTGCCAGACCCGCCCGCGCAAAGATCTGTTCCTGACGATACAGGGGAAGGTGGTCAGCGTATTTGGCGACCAGCACCGAGGCCAGCAGTCCCGTGGTCGGGATTCCCTTGTCGATGATGTGTGCGGGCACCGGCGCCTGAATCAGCGTTTCGCAGTTCTTGCACACCCACTTGCCACGGATATGCCGCTCAACCGTGAACACGCCCGGCGTGTAGTCCAGCTTCTCGCTGATGTCCTCACCGATACGCACGCGCTCGCAGCCACACCGACATACGGTGCTGTCCGGCTCGTGGCGAATCTCTGTGCGCGGCAGTTGCGCTGGCAGTGATGCGCGTTTCGGTTGCTGGGGTGACTGGTCGGCGGGGGTTTGAGGCTGAAGCTGCTCGAGTTCCAGTTCAATGGCGGCCAGATCGGCGTCGATTGCTTCTTCCAGCAGGCTCATCTGCTCGTTGCTGAACTGCTCGCTGCGCCGGCCAAACTGCTGGCGCTTGAGGATGGAGATCTCGTGACTCAGCTGCTCGATACGCGTCTGCCGGTAATGCAGCTCGCGTCCGTTCTCCTCGACCTCCCGCGCCTTCTCCTCAATTTCCCGGTCTCTCTCCTGCACCTGGGCAATCAGCTGCGCTGCAAGGGCGCACAACTGTTCCGGGCTGAGGGCGTTGAGGTCGGCGGGCAGGTTCATGCAAACCAGTCTGCCAGAACCCCTGGTGCCGTGGAAGCGCAACAGCTAACGTCCCTCTTGGCCTCATACGATGCGGATCACACCATTCGCTCCGATGCGCTGCCACGGCAAGCCAACCACCAGACCCGCAAGCTGCTCGTGGGTGAGCGCGTGTTGCTTCGGTTCGCTGCCAGCGCGCGGCCAGACGAACTGCCCCTCGTTCAGCCGTCGCGCTGCCAGCCAGATCCCGATTCCGTCGTGAACCAACACCTTCAGGCGATTGGCTCGACGGTTGGCAAAGAGGTAAGCATGGTGCGGATGCGCAGCGCCGAACACCGTGATCACCCGCGCGAGTGCTGTATCAAAGCCCGCACGCATGTCCAGTGGGTCGACTGCGAGCCATACTTCATCAATGCGGATCATGCGAGCCACTCTCGCAGCCAGACAGCACATTGCGCTGCTTCTGATGTCGGCCAGCTAACCGTAATCGACTGATCTGCGCGACGAACTTCGACGCGAATCTCAGCCGGACGCGCGTTTGTCGTCTCAAGCGGCAATGACACAAATGCCGGCGCCGGTGCCGGTGCCATTGCCGACGACGCCGCCACATCGCTACGTGCCACCAGCACGCAATCGTTCCTTTCGGCCTGTTCTACCCAACGTCGCAGCAAATTCGCGTTCAGCTTGTGGTGCAACGCGATGGCTGCGAGCGACACCCCAGGGCCCTGGCAAGCTGCCACCACCTGAGCCTTGAACTCGACGATATAGCGCCGGCGTCGACGACGGCCAAGTGGCGCTTCTTCTTCGATAGTGTTCACGTGTCCACCTATTTAAGTGGATACGATGCTCCCAAGACCCTAAGCGCAACTCAAGATGGGATGACCGTGCGCTTACGGTCGGTCGGCATGATCAGGCGGCAAGCGCTTGAGGAGCCGGTGTGCTTTCAATCACCGGGGTTCCGTCCTTGAAGGGAATGCCCTTCAGAAGTGCCTCGATCTTGTCTACGCCGCGGATCTTTCTCCATGACTGCTCGGCTGCCTCAATCAGCTTGAATGCAATGGCGAGGAAGGTCGCGCGCGACAGGCAATTACGCGTGCGGCTCGTGCGATGGCGCACCGTCGCGAACGTCGATTCAATCGGATTCGTGGTCCGCACATACTACCAGTGTTCGGTCGGGAAGTCGTAGAAGGCGAGCAGTGCGTCGCGGTCTTTCGTGAGCTTTTCGACGGCCTTTGGATACTTGGCCGCGCATGTGTCGATGAACTGGTTGAACGCGATGATTGCATCGGCTCTCGTCGCGGCATTCCAGATCTCCGCGAGCGCCGCTTTGGCCTTGCCGTGCTGCGATTTGGGCATGACGTCGAGGATGTTTCCAATTTTGTGGAACCAGCATCGCTGATGCCGTGTCTGCGGGAACACCTCTTCAAGCGCCGCCCACGGCCCCATTGCGCCGTCGCCAACCGCGAGCAGCGGCGGCGCCTGCAGGCCGCGTGCTTTCAGATCGAGCAGCAGTTCGGCCCACGATTCTTTCGATTCCCGATAGCCGTCGCTGAGCGCCACGCACTCCTTGCTGCCATCCGGCTTCACGCCGATGATCACCAGCAGGCACTGACCGTCGGAATCCTCGGCGCGGGCTTGCGTGTGGATGCCATCGGCCCACCAGTAGATCCAGCGCGAGCCCGAGAGATCACGCTTGTTCCACTGCTCGTACTCTTCTGACCATGCGGCCTTCAGGCGGCTCACAACGCTTGCCGACAGCCCTCTGGCCTGCTCGCCGAGCAGATCGGACAGCGCGTCGCCCATGTCGGCCGTCGAGACTCCGCGCAGGTACAGCCACGGTAGCGATGACGACACCCGCAGGGACTTGCGCACGTAGGGTGGCACAATCGTCGAATTGAACTTCACGCCTGAACCCGAACGGTCTCGCACCTTCGGCACCTGGACCGGCACAGGGCCCACAGCCGTTACGATCTCGCGCTTTGGCAGATAGCCGTTGCGCACGACCGCCCGCCGGCCATCGATCGTCTTCACATTCGAATACTGCTCGAGCATTGTCGCCAGTTCCGCCTCGATTGCCTGCTGGATGATCCGCCGCGCCGCTTGCTGGATCAGATCGTCCAGGCCGGGCGTGCACTTGATGTCTGCTTCTGCCGTTTGACTGCCGCTCGTATCCTGCGTATGTTTCGCCATGTTGGTGGAGTTCGATTGAGGAAGTGTTACCGTGAGAAGCAACATTCTCCTTCAATCGCCACCGCCTTCTCCCGCCTCTTCTCTACGCCGCGTACACCATGCATGGACGCCCCCGGCTTGCCAAGCTCTCATTTGTAACGGAGGGCAGGTAATGATTGCGGCCATGCATCCGGACTTTGATGTCCCGGCGCAAGGCCGGCAGTCCCTGATGGAATTCGCTGGCCGGACTCTCATCACTTTCGCGTGCTCATACGCACGTAGGTGTACTCAGAGTTTTCCGGCCACAGTCTGACCTGTCTCGCCATCACATCATGATCGCCTGAGCAATCGGCTGTAGTAGTCTCTTGCTGGCATTTACAAGGTAAGCATGCGTCTAACGGTTACGCGGTCGCGGCAGGTGAGTGATAATCGGCGTGAAACTCTCGGCCATGCACCAGTAGCGCCCAGACGATGCGTGCGTTCTTGTTCGCGAGCGCGACAGCGGCGACATTCGCGTTTCGCTGTTGCAGCAGGCCATGTAGCCAACCGCTCTTGCATTCCTTGCGCTTGGCAGCCTGCAGCAGAGAGCGCGCGCCGTGGATCAACAATGTTCGCAAATACACGTCACCTCGCTTGCTGATGCCCTGCAGCACGTTCTTGCCACCGCTGGAGTTCTGCCGGGGCACCAGACCGAGCCACGCTGCAAGTTGCCTGGCGTTCCGGAAGCTCTTTGCGTCGCCGACAGATGCGACGAGCGCACTCGCGGTAAGTGGTCCGATGCCGGGCACGCGCGCGAGCCGTCGACTCGTTTCGTCACTGCGGTGCCACGCCTGAATCTGCGTCTCGAGCTCCCGGACCTGTCTGTCAAGCTCCTTCAGATGATCCATGAGGCGCTGAATGAGTAATCGAAACGATCCAGTCAGTTCGTTCTCCGCATCTTCGATCAGTTCGGGAACCCGACGTTCAAGATGCCCGATTCCCTTGGGGACGACGATTCCGAATTCGGCGAGCAGTCCACGAATCTGGTTGGCCTGCGCGGTGCGCGCCCGCAGGAAACCCTGGCGTACGCGATGCAGCGACAACACCGATTGCTGCTCGATGCTCTTGACTGGCACGAAACGCATGTTCGGCCGTGCGACTGCCTCGCAGATCGCCTCGTCATCCGCCGCGTCATTTTTATTCGTCTTGACGTACGGGTTGACAAACTGCGGTGCGATCAGTCGTACCGTGTGGCCCATCACCTGCAGCTTGCGGGCCCAGTAATGCGCGCCAGCACATGCCTCCATCCCGATTACGCAGGCAGGGAGGTTGGCGAAGAACTCCGCAACGTGATTTCGTTTGAGCACTTTCTTCAACACAGCTCGGCCATGTTCATTTACACCATGAACGGCAAAAATGTTCTTCGCCAGATCAATGCCAATCGTCGTAATCTTCATGATGCGCGCTCCCCTCGGTAGATGTGGCCTCATTCGTTCGGACAGGATCCGCGAATTTTTAAGTGGAATCGCTGAGGCAATCAAGTTGCCGATTTTATCGCTGGCAGCGTGGCGAAGTATGCTTCATCCGGTGTCTGATCGGCCAGCCTGGAATGAGGCCGATTCTGGTTATACCAGCTCAGGTAGTTACCGATTGAGCGGCGGGCGTGGCTGACCGAGTCGTAGGCTTTCAGATAGACCTCTTCGTATTTGACGCTGCGCCACACCCGTTCAACGAACACGTTGTCACGCCAGGCGCCTTTTCCATCCATGGACAGAAGAACGCTCCGGCGGAGCACCGCGTCGGTGAATTCGGTTGCGGTGAACTGGCTGCCTTGATCCGTGTTGACGATCTCAGGCAGGCCGTATTTCGCAAACGCTTCCTCCAGCGCCTCGACAGCATGGCAGCTCTCCAGCGTGATCGCCACCCGGTGTGCTAACACCCGGCGGCTCGCCAAGTCCACGACAGCCGTCAGATATACGAAGCCGCGCGCCATCGGGATATAGCTCGTATCGAGCGCTCAGACCTGATTGGCCCGGTCCCAGCATTCGCGCCCCCGCGAATGGATGCTCGAGATGAAGCTCGTCAATCCGGCGCATCAATTTCAGATCCGCTTCGCTGACCCCGCGCGATTGGTAATAGGCGCTCGACCGGCTAATGCCTACCAGCCGCGCCTGCTGTGCCACCGGCAGACCGTGATCACGATCGATCATCGCCTTACGCCCAGCAATCCCGCCTTGCTGAGCGTGCTTTCTAAAAAATCGTTCTCCAGCGTCAACTGCCCGATCTTCGCGTGCAGTACCTTCACGTCGACTGTCGGAGCCGCTGGCGCCGAGTTGCCCGCGTCGAACACATCGGCAACCCGCTCCTGCAGTTGCTTCTTCCAGCCCGTAATCTGGTTCGGATGGACATCAAACTGCTGGGCCAGCTCTGCCAGCGTCTTGTCGCCCTTGAGCGCTGCCAGGGCCACCTTTGCCTTGAACGCTGGCGAGTGGGTCCGTCGGTTTCGTTTCGTCATCTTCTGGTTCCTTGTTGCCGGCCATTATGGCCGACTCACGCCCCAGCTTTTCCACTCAACGAACTGTCCGAATTCCCGAAGCCACCTCTCTCGGCGACCCGATGCGTCTTATGGCTGCTGACGTTGTCGCAGATGACATGGATTTCGCGGCGTTTGGGCTGGCTGGCGACGACGTCGGTCAGGAACGCCACGAACTGTTCGCTGGTGTGGCGTGCTGCCGTTTTGCCCAACACCTCGCCTGTGGCGGTGTTGAATGCCGCGGACAGACTGAGCGTGCCGTTGCGCTTGTACTCGAAGCCGTGGCTCTCGGCACGCCCCGGCGACAGCGGCAGCATATGGTCCTTGCGGTCGAGCGCCTGGATCGCAGTCTTCTCGTCCACGCAGAACACCGCTGCGTGCGCCGGTGGGTTCAGGTACAGCCCGATCACGTCGGCCGCTTTGGTCTCGAAGTCCGGATCGTTGGAGACCATGTGCCGCCCCAGCTACTGCGGCTTGATGCCGTGCTTGCGCCAGATGCGCTGCACGCTCGAGACCGACACGTCGCCAAGTTCTGCCGCGAGTTTATAGCTGCTCCAGTGTGTCGAACCGTCGGCGGGTTTGTGCTTGAGGGTGCGGTTGAGCACCCGCGCTTCCAGTCTCGCGGGCGGCTGCCTGGGCGCATGCCCGGGGTGCCATATCTGTCAGATTCATTTTCCCATGACCTGTGTCTGAACACAGGTGGGGTGCCAATTCAATGACGCAATCGACTAGTCGGATCGGGCACCTACCAATCCTCCGCCACACTCCTCAATGACATTCCTACCATCGTCATAAGATTCCTCAGAAAATCCGTTACCCAGGTTTCGCGACATGCTCCTTTGGGACGTGAAACCTCCGCCCCGTGCCCTATCATCGTCTCGCCGCGAGTATGGCAGCCGCCTTATGACGGCTCGTCAAGTGCACTAAGCTCCGCGAGCGTTACCGGCTTTAGCGGCGGGCGCACACGTTGAAAACCCACCGCAGCGACGGAGCGACATTGGGTAGATGCAAGCAGATTCGCAACGGTGTACCCGCATTGACGCCCCTGACAGGGGCCCATGCCCGCACGAGTAAACGCTTTTAGCTGGTTCGGACCCGGCTGGCCGAGCCGTGCGGTCAGCCGCACGTCCCGAGCGGTTACCTCTTCACAGCGACAAACGATAGTCTCGTCAGCGGGCGTGAAAATTTCATCGCGCGGCCGGTAAACGGAATCGAGGAGCGGCCGCATCGCCAGTTCGTGTCGGAGCCGCCGGCGCAGCGGCGCCCCGACCTCGTTTGCTCGTTCGATAGAGAGTGTGCCCAGAGACAGCGCGACACCGATGGCAGAGAGTTCGCCGCGTGTGCAGGCAGCTTTCGCGCCGCCGACTCCAGCACCGTCGCCCGCGACATACAGGCCGGTTATACTACTTTTGCCCCACGTATCGACCTCGGGCTCGAAGCAAAGTTGTGCGTCGTTCCATCGATGACTGCATCCCATAGCCTGAGTGAAATGGATGGACGGCATAACGCCCTCGTGTACCAGAAGGACGCTCGCGGCCACCTCGCCCTCAAGGCCACTCTCGGTGCGAAAGGCGATTTGTTCAAGACGGCCGATGCCGAACGCGCGAAGGCTATTGACGTTTCGAACGATAGGAAAGCCCTTGCCGCGCAATCGTGCTGACCACAATAGCCCTTTAAGAAGGTCATGCCATCCGCTCATTGCACCACGTAGCGCTGGAATGCCCCTCCGGATACCGCCGCTCGGAGTCGTATCGAGCCAACCTCCAATCCTGCCGCCGGCATCGAGCAGCTGGTTCATGTAGAGCAGTGGCAAGGGACCGCTGCCCGCTATCCAAACGGGTTGATCAGGTATCTGACGAGCGTTTTTGTGCAGAATCTGCGCCGCGCCGACCGTCATCACACCCGGCAGCGTCCAACCTGGAAAGGGCATAGGCCTTTCCTGTGCGCCTGTCGCTAGCAAGACATGGCGAGCACGAATATATTCCACGGCACCCGCGCGGCTCAAGAATACTATCCAGTCATTGGAAGCGACCGGCTTTCCCCGGTCGGCCACCCGCTCGATTTGCCACACGCGTGTGTCAGGTAGGTACTGCGCACCGCATTCGCGGAATCTCCGCACGACCGCCGCACCGTCGTTGTACGCCGCGCCTAACTCTCGGTGGGCGCCCCTTCGGATGTTGTCCTCGATGGAACGCCAAATTTGACCACCTGGAGCAGGTTGCTCATCGATGACAATCGTGGTCATACCAAGACATGCAGAACGTATCGCTGCACTCATGCCGGCAGGGCCAGCACCGACAATCAGAATGTCGTAAGTCTGCATTACACATGCCCCTCGCCACAGCGCAGTTTGGTACCACCGTCGCTAGACTTCGCTGCCGCATGACTGAGATCGCGGCGCCCGTGTTGACGTTTGATGCACATTCCGTCACGAACAGTGACCAGACAGGTCTGCGTGGACGCTATACCATCGACAATGGCAAGACATTCAAAGCACACGCCCATCATACAAAAAGGTCCGCGTGGACTGCCGCTTCGCGGCGTAGTGCGAGATACGGGATTCTTCTCGCGCACGAGGACCGCTGCCACAGGCTCGCCGCGCTCCGCGTTCACACGCCTGCCGTCGATCCAAATGGTGACCACCGCGTCTTCGGCGGGACTAGATAACTTGCGAAACATCGAAGCGCCTATGATGGAAAAATTCGAAGTTTTCTGGCAGTGCATCGCGGGAGAGTGCATCGGCAACAGGTCCCGCGTGAACCGCCGCTAGGGTGATTCCTGAGTGACACAGCGCGATCCATGCCCCGGGATACATCGAAGATTGCGCGTACACCGGATGCTCGTCGGGGGTGATAATGCGCAGACACGCCCAATGTCTAACAAGACTAGCCAACGCGAGGTCCGGCAAGATCCGCAGCGCACGCCTCGTCATCCGTGCTGCGGTAAAGGTAGTGGTCCCAAGGTCCATGCCAACTTCCTCATGACTCACTCCTATCATTACTGTACCGTCGCGCGTCTGACGAATCCCACTCGCAGGTAGACGTAGAATAGAGTCGAGTCGCTCCGTCACAAGCAGCTGTCCGCGCTGTGGGCGCAACGGGACATCCAGCCCTACCATTGCTCCCAGGCTTGTCGAACCAAGTCCAGCTGCGATGATTAATTGCTCCGTTTCGAAACAGCGCGAACCATCCGGGGTTCGAACGCGAACACGAAAGCTCCCGTCAGGAATTGGCTCAATTTGTGACACGGTATGGTTGCCAACCAAACTGCCGCCACGTAACCCGATGGCTTGCTGTAGCGCCCGCAGAAGGCTGAGCGGATTGCAATGGCCATCGGCAGCGCCAATACCTGCACCCACCACTTCCGCCCCGAGCCGGGTTCCAGGTAGCAGCCTTTCTAATGCAGAGCGATCAATCATGTGCGAACACGGGTCGGCGTCGGGGCTTTGCGCGTTCCAGTTCGCGAGGAACTTGGCTTCCTCTTCATAATCCGCGTCACTCAGGCAAAAGTGCAAGCAGCCGTCGTTTTCGTATTCAACATCGATGCCGGTTTCTTCACGCAGATCAGCTGCGAATCCTGCCCAGAGAGCAACGCTCTCACGTGACAGCTGTTGGTATCGAGGCGCGCCGTACCCCTTTCCGTATGAACCGACAAGACCGAAGTTCGCTTTCGACGCGCGCGGGTCGCTATCCCCCCCGTCGAGTACAAGCGCGCGCTTCCCGCGCGCCAGCATTCCATACGCCAATGCGCAGCCGACAACACCGCCGCCAACGATGACGACGTCATGGTTCTCGCGTATCACGCCCGCCTCTTTTGCTGAGTAATTTGCGTTAACTCTATGATCGTCACGGCAAGCCGTCAAAGTCGAATTCGACGCATAGGGTATTCTCAGCGGTTATAGTCGCCTCGTTCCACGCCGCAGACCGCCCCCGCAATGGCTTCGTGAGAAAATGGACAAACATCACGCGTTTATTTGTTTTGTTTGACGAAACAGTTGAAATTCGGAGAGGCAGATCGAGCGTCGAGTAGCATGCCAGCGTGGCGTCGGTCATTACGGGGGCTTTTGGATTGGGACTAATCGCGCTAACCGCCAATATAGATAAAAAGGCGATCTTGCCACCGTGCGGGAACGCACGGTCTGCTCCGACAATGTCGATGCTAAGCACAACAGATGAAAGCACATGCCACTGTTGCGACGACGAGGCAACCAGGCCCCACAACATGAGTCCGCGAACATGCAGTCCAGAGCCGCGACGCCTACGTAGCACTTACCCTGAGTTGTGCAATCTACCAGAATGTACGGTGAGGAAAATCTATCACTGGAAGGCATCGCCGGGTTCCTAACACGAGCGTCTGACGCCCAAAGCGACAGTGAAGAGAAGTAGGACGCCGAAAGGCGGGTTCCAAAGAACTGCTAATTTTCAGCTCGTGCTGCGAGTTATTCGATGACGGGGTGTTGCGCTGTGCCGTAGCCCGACATCATGCGTAACTTGGCGAAGCCCCTTTCTTCGTCATTGCGGGCGACTAGGCACCAAACACTTCCACTCGCGCCTCCTCGGCGACCGCTTTGGCACATCGCTCGTACTCATGTACCAGCTCAATATTTTTTGCTGATCTCGCATGACAGAAGTGAAAATATTCGGGAATGTCGGGTTTGAATCGCCTGATATCCAAACGATCTTGCATGTCTATAACAGACAACGGATGCACCAACGAAACCCCTAGTCCCGCCGAGACGAATTCACACAAGGTTGGAGTGGTTTCGCTTTCTAACACGACGTTCAGGTCAACTCCATACGCGCGGATAGCGTCACTGAAAGCATTGGTCGTCCGGTTATCGGCAGCATATCCGACAAAAGGGACTCCCTCTAGATGTTCCGGCGTCAGGAATTTTCGTCTGCTCAAAGGGTGTCCTTTCGGCATGATGCACACCAACGGACTCTCCATGATAGGCGTCACCACTGAATTTGGGCTGCTCATCAGGCTTGTGGTGAATCCAACGTTCATCTGACGCGTGGCGACGCGATCCGACACAATGTTGGACGGTCGCGTATGGATCGTTGGACGAACGTCTGGACACTTGCAGAGAAACATCATCGTCGCTCGCCTGATGAATGAGCCGGATAGCTCCGGAAGCACTCCAATGGCAAAGTGGCTCAATTCCTTTCGCTGGATGATCGCGATAGCCTCTTCGATTTGCCTCAGACCTGCAAACACGCGATCGACTTCACCGTACAAGCGCATGCCTTGCGCCGTCGCAGTAAGTCGGCCTTTGACCCTCTCGAACAATACAAGACCCGTATCCTCCTCGAGATGGACTAGCAGTTTGCTGACAGCAGGCTGAGTCACGTGAAGAACCTCGGCTGCTCGACTCACCGTACCTTGTTCGATGAGAGCCTTAAAAGCCTCTATCTGCCGCAATTGAAGTTGTCTTTTCATATGCCAACGCCTTCACGATCTCGCGTGCACTCGCCAGCGAATAGACCAACTCTTACTCGCCGTCGCAGTCGTGCACCAACACGATCCGGCGTTGGGCAGCAATGCCCAACGCCAGACCTCACCTTATAACCCGACATTATAGGCTCCGGCCGAACAATGTCGGACGCGACAGATCGTGGTCAGGAGAGCGTGCATGAACCGTCTCACAGAGAACGCGCCCAGCGACGGGTCAATAATACCGGGTACGCCTCTCCGTGGCGGATCGATCGCGCCATAGGGGTGAGATAGCGGCGTTCCCGCGATTCCCTTTGTAGCCGAAGAGAATCGTTGACGTCGGGGCGATGCAATCAAAGCCGCGGAGTTTGGCATCTCCGGAGTGCCGGATGGCATCAGTGGCGCGGACCGCGGTTACAGCGCTCTCCGCCGCGCCACAGTGCAAGGTTCATTGATTGTCGCGAGGATGAGGCCGTCGCGACGCACGATTTATGCGGAAATTAGCCACGACAACATCCGAGCGCCCATTCGAAGCCGAGATCCACCAATTTCTGCGTATCCTTCGATGCTCGAGGAGTCGCTGAACGCCGCCGCATTAAACAGCTACCGGCCTGGGAACAAATGAACCTGCGTTAGGCATTTCGTCAACCCCCGCATGTCACCTTGTCTAGCTTCCGAAAAGGCCCTGATCACGATGTTCTGCTGCTCGGAAGTTGCAACGAAACGAGTCGCCTGTCGAAACTTTTCCTCAAGTTCGTCCCACGGAAGCCCGTAGTCCTTGGGAAAGGTTACCGGGGAAACAAACCGCTGCGCGCCGCATGTGACTGTGACCCGTGCAGGCAGCATGCCGGTCTCCGTATAGATCCTGTCCAGTTCCGGACTCAGGGACAACTCCACTTTGTGTGAAAGCGCGGTGACAGCGGGATCGTTCAGCACGTCGCCTGTCAACGGCAACAGTGCTTGGTGGCCGTAGTGCGCGACCAACGCAAGACAATAGGGATGGCTATACTGAACATCCATTACATCTTGAGGTTCTTTCCAGTTCGAGATGCGCAAGGCCGGACCGTAAGTTTCGACCTGAATGCTGTCCATAGTCTGGCCCGTTAATCCGTACTCTTCGACCAGGCCAATTAGTGCGTCAAGTGCACCATGCAGGTGTCTGCAGCAGCAATATGGCTTGAAGCCCGTAGTCCGAATATACTGGTAGGAGCCGAGATCAAGATCGCTTGGGAAATTATAGTAGCGTGTCGCGTCCAGAATATTGCGGGCACCGTGAAACCCGTTCTGCGCTGTTACGAGAGACTCCAGGCCGGTGACAACAGCCCACGTTATTCCCTCCTTGACATGATTCGGTGCCGGATGCGGGTTTCGAGGGGCGGGAGCACTCGCCAACGATTGATTAGGTGCACTTTCTCCAGCAATTGCGAGTGCGTGTTCAATTACCTCCCGGGACGATCCCCGAAGGGCCGCAGCCGTTGCGACGACTGCGTATGGCGCCCAGGTGCCAGTGCTCCCGTAGGCTCGCGCCGCGCTAATCGCTGTACCGACTTCATACCCGATGACGATCGCGTTTAACAGGTCCCTCAAGCTAGCGTTTGTCTCTTGAGCAACAGCGATCGCGGCAGGAATGACCGCGGCGCCAGGATGGCCCCGAGATGCTGGCGTGTCGTCGTCCAGATCCAGCGCCGAGCCCGCAGCACTATTCGCCCAAGCAGCGCCGATGACGGAACTCGTCTCCCCAGTGAACCAGACAGGAATATTGCCAACAGGTCGCGTTTCGTGGGCCGTCTTTCGAATCGCAATGGACCCCGTATGCCCAATTCCAGCTCCAACAGCACCAAGCAGATCCAAAACGCATTTGAGTGCGAATTCGAGCGACTCGTCCGGAGCAGGATTGTCTCTTGCCTTGGCGATGTAAGCCGAAAACTTTTGGACGATTCCGCCTTGGGGGTAACGGTCGTCACTGGTTACTTTGCTCGTCATCTTTCCTCGATAATCTCAATTGAAGTTCAGCAGTTGATATCTGGTGCCAGGTCGACGGTCCTTCTCGACCACCCAGGGTAGTTCGATTTGATATCGAGCGTGGGGGCGCGCGCACGCGCCAATACCCAGCTTCCTTTCAAAATCCGATACTGAGAGCATCTCTGAAGCTAAGCTATCCAATGCTACGGATCGCACCACGAGTTGGTCGGGCATATCCGATCTATCATCCTTCCGCGATTCTCAATCGAATTGACAACTCATTCATTCAGAAAGGAAT
The DNA here is from genome assembly GCF_038900775.1 of Paraburkholderia sp. JHI869. NCBI lineage: Bacteria > Pseudomonadati > Pseudomonadota > Betaproteobacteria > Burkholderiales > Burkholderiaceae > Paraburkholderia > Paraburkholderia sp. JHI869. The sequence goes on along the minus strand of NZ_JAYMSC010000005.1, from coordinate 348,800 downwards.
CACGCCATGATTATTAGTGGACTGCGGACGTTGCAGAAGTTCCGAATGTGCGACCATCGCGCTTCCGCGGACTAATACGCCTCTCTATTATTAATACCGCCCTGCTAATCAGAAAATTAATACCGAGGTATATGCATCCAGCTATGAGGAATATCTCTACCGGACGGTAGCTGTTAGAGATGAGTTGCTTTGCGACCCCGGTCAACTCGACAACCGTTATTGTTGACGCGAGCGACGTGGACTTAACCATAATCATAAGTTCGCTGCCGTACGCCGGCAGCGCTTGCCTCATCGCAACAGGAAAGACAATTCTGCGAAATACCAGGAGGCTTGACATCCCAACAGCGCGAGCTGCTTCAATTTGGCCCCAAGGTACCGATTGGACGCCGCCACGGACAATTTCGCTAGTATATGCTGCGGTGTTTAGGGAAAGTGCCAAGATCGCACAGAACCACGCGTCGCGAAATAGCGTCCACAGACCCACACTTTCCAGGGCAATCCGAAATTGTCCCGATCCGTAATAAATCAGAAACATCTGGACCAGAAGCGGCGTGGACCGCACCACATAGACGTACCCGTAACCGAGCGAAGCCAGAAACCTATTCCCCGAGAGGCGAGCCAAAGCAATCGGGACCGAAATAAGGAATCCGACAAAGAGTGACACAGAAGCCAGTGCGATCGTCGCGGGAACCGCAGCAAGAAGCTTGGGAAATGAATCGAATATCAGTTGAAAATCCATCACCGCCTCCTTACGCCGCGGTTAGCCCACCTCTCTGCTCTCAGAAATCCCCGGTTAGAGATTGAAGAGAGGACAAGAAAAATCACGAATGCAGCCAGATAAAACGTGAACGGCTCCTTGAAAGATCCGGCTCCGATGGCAGCCGTGCGCATGATTTCCACCAGCCCGACGACCGAAATAAGTGACGTGTCTTTGAGTGCCAGTTGCCAAACATTTCCAAGACCTGGCAACGCGAACCTGGCCGCCTGTGGGATAAGAATCCGACGGAATAGGACTGGCCGCCGCATTCCCATGGCCACTGCGGCTTCGATCTGCCCCGTCGGAATGGCCATGACCGCCGCCCGAAAGACCTCTGTCGCATAGGCTCCGGCACTGACGCCGATGCACAGAATACCGACTGTGAATACGGGTAGTTCGATATAGCCCGTAAACCCAAAAACGGCATTTGCCACGTAACGGAGCAGTGTACTGCCGCCAAAAAAAACCAGAAAGATAATTAGCAGTTCTGGAATTCCGCGCACGACCGTCGTGTAGACGTCAGCCATAAGACGCAGTGACCCGAAGCGAGAGAGTTTAGCCGCCGCGAAGGCCGATCCGAGCAAAATGCCTACGATAAATGAACATATTGCAACGGTGATCGTCATGATCGTCCCACGCGCGAATTCGACAATCCACGCTGAACTTCCCCCTAAAAGCACTGAAATATCCACGTCCACTCCTCTTCATATTGGGTTCGGCGATGCATAAAGCTCCGTATTCGCTTGTCTAATTCTTCGGCGAGTTATCGAAGCCGAACCACTTGATCGCGAGCTTGCGCAGGCTGCCATCTGAAATTGCTTCACCGATCGCCTTGTCGAACATCGCACGTAATTGATCATCATTTCTGCGAAGTCCAGCGGCCACACGGCTTCCGAACGGCCCATTCGTCAGGCTGGGACCAAATATCCGCAAGTCCTTGCCGTCCGGCTTGTCCATCAGCGGCTTGAGAAAATTGAACGAAACCATTCCCGCGTCAATTCTCCCCGCTGTCAAGTCCAGCATCATGTTGTCGGTGGTGTCGTACGTCGAGATCTTCACAGTCGGCATGAATTTCTTCATGAATGTCTCGAAGTTGCTGCCCACCTGAACGCCGACAGTTTTTCCTTTCAGAGCCGATGTGATTTTATTGACCGCCGACTGCTCTTCAGTATCAAACTTGTCAAGATCCAGACTCGCTGGCGACACTTTGAGAGCGGATAGTTCGCTCGTCGATGTCGTGACGAAAATCATGGGAGTTGTTACGTACGGCCGCGTAAATGAAATAACCTTTTGTCGGGCTGGCGTAATACCGATCGCAGCCATAATTACATCAAATCGACCAGACAGGAGTGATGGGATCAGGCTGTCGTATGCCTGATCGACAATGTCACACTGCAAATGCATCCGCCGGCACAGATCGTTAATGACATCGATTTCGAATCCAACCATCTTTCCGCTAGCGTCTTTAAACGCGTACGGTGCATACGAAGCCTCCGTGCCAATCGTGATTCTCGAATACTCCTTTGACATAACTGGTTGGCAGATGACCAGAGTTGCTGTTAGCATTCCGATAAACGCGCCGATTTTTCTCGACTTCATCTCTACGTCTCCTGAATTAGTTCTCGCCTTCTTCATCAAACAATTTCGACTTTCAATGCCACGCAGGTGCGAATTAAAGCACACGGGACAGGAATTCCCGGCATCTGGGGGACGCTGGATTTTTAAAAATTTCCTCTGGCGTCCCTTCCTCCTCAATATGCCCTTTTTCAAGAAAGATCATCTTGTTGGAGACGTCGCGCGCAAAGCCCATCTCGTGAGTAACGACAATCATGGTGCGCCCCTCATCTGCCAACTTCCTGATTACCTTCAGCACCTCTCCAACCAGCTCGGGATCGAGAGCCGAAGTTGGCTCGTCGAAAAGCAGCGCAGCGGGTTGCATCGTGAGTGCGCGGGCGATGCTCACTCGTTGCTGCTGACCTCCGGAAAGCTCAGAGGGGTAATGTGCGTGCTTATCCGCAACGCCGACCTTAGCGAGGAAATCCAACGCTCGATCACGTGCCTCGTTCTTTGGGAGCTTCAGCACGTGCACAGGCCCTTCCATAACGTTTTGCAGCACAGTCATATGCGACCACAGATTAAATCCCTGGAAGACCATGCCGAGTTGCGTGCGCATTTTTTCAATCTTCCTGTGGTCCAAACCAAAGACTCTTCCTTTTTTATCTGTCTCCACGCTGATCTCATGCTCTGCGACGGCGATGCGGCCGCCGGTCGGCACCTCAAGGAGATTCATGCATCGCAAAAACGTACTCTTTCCCGACCCGGAACTGCCGATCAGGGAAATCACGTCGCCCCTCTCAGCCTGCAGCGAAACTCCTTTTAGGACCTCGTGAACACCGTAGTTCTTGTATATGCCTTCGGCTACAAGAGCCGGCGCTTCGTGGCGCCTTGCCCGGATCGGATTTGCCTCAGCCGTTGCACCTACAGAAACTGTGCTGCTAGCGCACACGTAGGCCGACTGAGCTACATTAGCCTGCTCCACCTTGTCTCCTCATAACTGAAAATCTCAGGCCCGGACTCGCTCCGAGCCGAGAAAATATGATATTAGTAATCATTAAGCGCCGCGTTAGTTGGTCTGATCGTGACGGCAGCGCATCGAACTGCGGCCCACTCAACCTGCCGCACGTGGCACGTTGACCACTGGCAAATGTGAGAATACGGACGTTTATAAGGGGGTGTCAAAGTCGAGTTGGGACGGGTCGCTATTCCGAGAGGTTATACGCTCGGACCCGCGCGAACGTACGCAGGGTTAACCGCGCCGATTCGAAAGCCTCGAAGCATTCATAATCCTCGGGCTCCAGTTCTGGACGCGCAGGCGGAATCCCGAGTTTAAGAGGGTTCGCCCCCAGATGACACCGAGTGTCCCGACGGATGGCGGGAAATCCGCCGGGGGGGCGGCGGTATGCGCGAATCCCGAGAAGTGTTCCGGTTCTCTTCCGTGGCGAACCATTACGGCACCACCTGGCCATCGCGCTAGTTGTTCCCAAGCTTGAGCGCGGCGCCCCTACCCTTCGCACCGCCCACCGATCAACGTAAGATCCGTCCGTCAACGAAACGGTCAGTCATAGCGCATTAGGGCTCCGATAGCGGCCCGAACCGATTTCGTCAACCGACGCGCTTCCTGATCGGGTATCGGTTCGACAAGCCTCCACAGAGTGCCGTCGAGGTGCGCGGAATTTCGTTTCAGCGCGGCAGGCCGCTCTCGCGATACCCGTTGGCTAGGCGCTATAAGGAAGCCTTCGAAAACCGAAAGTGTCAGAATATTTCGCCATATACTATTTAAGCCCGATGTACTGGTTTGAATGAATCGGCCAGACAGCGCTTCAGAGGTTTCAAGTCAGATTCCGAGCGTAGCTGTTCGAATGCGGCGAGCAGTTGGCGTTGTTGGTCACTGGTGGCGTAGAGCCGTGTAGCCGCCACGTACTTTGCTGCAAGTTCTTCCCATGACAGCGGGTCACCGGCCTCACCGCGTGGTTCCGTCACGTGCGATATGTACCGATGACCTTCACACACGATGGTGACGCGCGCGAGTGTCTTCTCCGGAAAGCTGTCTTCAAATTCAGCGTTGATCGCCAGCGATACCTTGCGCGCGAGCGCGCTCGCTCCATCAAAAGTTAGGGCTCCCTCGGTGAGAGGCAAGAGCGATTCACGGCCCGCGAGGGCCGCTAGGGCGACGCAATAAGGGATGCTGTACTGAACGTCAACAAGGCTGGCTGGACTACTTTTATTCGAAATGCGCAGCGCCCCTGCGTACGTCTCGACTTCGATCGCCTCGATAGCTGTTGGATCGAGCTTGTATTGTTCAATCAGTCGTAGCGTCGCTTCCAGGGGCGCGTGAATGTGCCGACAGCAGCAATAAAGTTTGTAATATGCGTTTGAGATGTACTCAGACTCCCCAATGGGCGGCGCGTCGGCAAAGCTGAAGAGCAGCGAGCTATCTAGCACATTTCGGGGCCCCGTGAATCCGCCTTCCGCGAGATCGAGGGCGACCAACCCGGTCACTACAGACCATGGTATTACCTCTTTGATATCGCTGCTCTCGGGCGCTGGCACCGACAGTGGTGGCGCGCTCATGAACAATGAATTGGGTGCGCTTTCGCCAGCGATAGCCAGCGCATGCTCAACCACACCCAACGGCGTCCTCCTTAAAGCGGCGGCTGCTGCGACGACCGCGTAGGATGCCCACGTGCCTGTCGTACCGTAGGTTGCGCGGGCGGCCGCGATGGTCACGCCAACCTCATAACCGATGGCAATCGAAGCAATCAACTCTTCCAGTTCAGCGCCGGTTTCAGCTGCGACTGCAAACGCCGCCGGAATAACTGCTGCGCCGGGATGTCCGCGCGCGCGTCGGTGCCCATCGTCGAGATCTAGCGCGGACGCAGCCGCACTATTCGCCCATGCGGCCCCGAGGCATGAACTTCCCGTTCCGGCAAACCAGATCGGGATCTCTCCAGTTGCTAGGCACCTAGCCGCTGTCGCACGAACGGCATCAACGGCTGGTTCGTTCCACCCTGCTCCTACCGCGCACAAGAGGTCCAAAATGCGCTTTAGTGTAACGTCCCTGGAAAGACCGGACGCCCGCTTCTCGCGAGCATCCACAATGTAACGCGCAATGTGATGAATCATGCTGTGCTGCGGAAAAGAACTCACAGAGGGCGGAAGAGTACTCATGAGTCGGAGAAGTAACTATTTGAGATCATCTGCGTAGCATTCGTCGCCACGTGCGTAAAGACAGTTCGAAGCGACAGGCAACACGCTTTCAACGCGTCTCTGATCTATCGAAGTGCTGCGGGAATACACAGCAGTAGACACGCAAGGCGAAGCAAGCGATTCACTAGCGTAAACTTGCACTATTGATCGAGTCCGTCGTGCCAGGCCGCTTCCTGCTCGCGCGACGCCAACATAATCGACTGTAGATGATAGGTGTGCCGCCGGAAAGATCAAATTCCGATTTTCGCGCCAAGATATTCCGACAGGTTATGTCTTCTGCCGTCTGCGCTTCGCCGGGCGGGCTCCGCTGCCGACGGACTCACTGCTGGAAGTGATATCGCAACGTCTCAAATGTTATGCCCGCGAGCCTCGCGTCATTCGCGACATAGAAGGCGAAACCGCATTCGTTGCGTTTCCTGAAAAAGAGTGGACTAACACCGCAAGCCAACCGTTTTCCCGCCCTCTCGTACGGCACCAAGACCTCCGATCCGCGTACTCAAAAAGCTACCAGGACCCGCATCCGTCAAAGGCGCAGGATGGAATGTTGTCCTCGACCGGTTCTTTAAGCATCACCCTGTGCATAACCTCCTGGAATACGTCTACGCTCAAATCGGACTTTGACATGAGATTTTGGCTTCCCTATCGTGCGACTCATCGGATCAATCTCTCCGGTGCTACGCGCTGAGTGCTCAAGTCTCTCGCGGGATTGATACGGGCCTATATGAACTACCGTTCAGCGTCGGCTCCGAAAATATCATGCATTGAAGTGACTCAGGAAATTATCGATATGCAAATAGATTAATTCGCGCTCCGAAACGCTAAGTGGCAAGTATAGGCCGAGGCGCGCCATCCGTGGCTATCCGAAGATGGGCGATCGTGGCCCAAGCATCTCATTTATAACCGGGTTGGTCGTGGCGACCGCTGGGCTACTCGAAGATGGAAGGTAACATGCATGTGATGATCGCAGGTGCCGGTGCAATCGCGTTGGGTTACGCGGCGTATTTAACGCAACGTGGACATCGAGCGAAAGTTTGGTCTCCATCTGGGGCTCGCACCGCGGACTTCGCTACGGGAGTCCCCCTGCACGTGGAAGGAGCAATCGAGGGCGAATTCCAACTGGAGGTTTGTGAGAATGCCGCGGATGTTGGCAATGGGGACATCATCATTTTGGCATTGCCAGCCTACGGCCACCGATTCGTCCTCGACCGCATCATCCCTTATATTCGCGCGAATCATAGCGTAATCATCAGCGCCCACCTCTCATTTGCGGCTCTCTACCTTTCCCGACGCCTGGCAGAACGAGGGATCTCCATCCCCATAGCCGCGTGGAGCACTACGGTATTAACGTGCAAGACGCAGTCGTCGACAGCTATCACCGTTGGTGCGATCCGCGCCGCAGTGGACATGGCCGCATTACCCAAGCGCCACAGCCTCCGAATTCATGAAATCTGTGCCTCCCTCTTCGGTGATCGATTCACCATGAAGGACGACATGCTCACACTGTCCCTCAGCAATATTAACCCGCAAGACCACATGGGGATCGCTTTGGCCAACTTGACCCGTATCGAGAAAGGAGAAAATTGGGGCCAAAATTCGAACCTAACGCCAGCGGTCGGGAGGCTTCTTGAGGCCCTGGACGACGAGAGACTTACCATCGCGGCAGCTTTCGGAAAAACCGTGAGAACAACTTTCGATCATTGCAGGCGGTCGTTTGGCGTAGATGGCAATTCGCTTTCGGCGATATCAGACCACCTCGTGCAACAAGGAAGAGATCCGCGCGGACCTGACGCCCTTGCCACCCGCTACGTTCTCGAAGACGTTCCTTTCGGATTGGTGCCGACCCTTCGCCTCGCAGAGATGGCGGGGGTGAACGCGCCCTTGCATGCAAGTGGCGTTGCAATCCTCAGCGCTTGTTACGGCCGAGACTTCGTGGCGGACAATGACATTCTTCCCGAGATCGGACCGCTGCAGATCGAAACCCTGCAGAGACTCGCGGCCGACGGTTACGCCGTATCAACCGGAACGCGCACAGCAATTCGCCCAATGCACGTCTGAGGCAAGCCGGACCGCTACTTTAGATCACGGTGCCCCTTGGACAACTCCTGACCTGGAACTCGCCCAGAATGAAGATTAAAACGCTGCTGATCGCCCTGTTTGCAACTTCCATTCCCTTATCGACATTCGCCGACGATGGCAAGGAACTCAAATTCGGAGTCGACAGCGCTTACCCTCCGTTTGAATCAAAAACACCCAGTGGTCAGCTCGTTGGGTTTGACATTGACCTCGGTCACGCAATTTGCGCGAAGCTCAAGAGGAAATGCGTCTGGGTCGAAAACTCGTTCGACGGCATGATTCCTGCGTTGCAGGCACGGAACTTCGATGCGATTAATTCATCGATGTCCCGGACCGGAGATCGCGCAAAGGCCGTCGATTTCAGCGACAAGTTGTATGCCAATTTAGAGGCGCTAGTTGTGAAGGGTGGCTCGACCCTGGTGGCAGTGCCCGAAGCGCTCAAAGGAGCACGCATCGGAGTCCTGCAGGGAAGCACTCAAGAAGTCTATGCACGGAAGCACTGGACGAATGGTACTGACGTTGTCGGCTACCCTTCGCAAGACCAGGTATGGAATGACCTCGCAGCCGGACGACTCGATGCAGCTTTAGCCTCGGACCCAACTGCGGAATCCGGGTTTCTGAAAACTGCGCAGGGGCGAGATTTTGGTTTTGCGCGAGGCCCAGCGATCCGAGATATCGCGATCTTTGGTCCTGGCGTCAGTATTGCTGTAAGAAAAGGCGATAAAGCGCTGCTCGAAGCGATCAACAGCGCGATCGCAAGTATCCGTGAGGACGGCACTTACGACCGGATCGCGAAAAAGTACTTCTCTTTCGATATCTACGGCGGGTAATCGTCGTCGGATTTCCTTAGCGATACAAGGGGTTGACCGCCCCGGTAGAGATGGGCTTCGCGTAGACAATGATCAACATCACAACGTAGGTTTGGAGACCTAAATGAAATGTAAACTACTTGCAGCTCTGATGACGACGACCGTCGCGGTTCCCGCAATGGCCCAAAGCACCGTGACGCTCTATGGTTTGATCGATGAGGGAATTAATTATACGAATAACGTCGGCGGCAAAGACATTTTCGAACTCCAGAGCGGAACCGTCCAAGGGAGTCGTTGGGGCTTGAAGGGGGCGGAAGATCTTGGCGGCGGTATCAGGGCAGTTTTTCAGCTGGAGAACGGTTTTAACGTCAACAATGGCAAGCTTGGCCAAGGGGGTCTGATGTTTGGGCGACAGGCCTGGGTCGGCATCGCCTCCGACCAATATGGGTCGGTTACTCTCGGTCGCCAATACGACTCCGTCGTTAGCTACCTTGCGGAAACGACGGCGAATGGCACATGGGGCGGCGGGATGTTCTCCCATCCGTACGATAACGACAACACGGACAACACCTTCCGTGTCAACAATACTGTCAAGTACACAAGTCCTGTGATTGGTGGCGTTAAGTTTGGCGGCACATACAGCTTTAGCAATGACACGAATTTCGCCAACAATCGTGCGTACAGCATGGGCGTCCAATACTCCATCGGTGGACTGCTGTTGTCAGCAGCCTATCTGCAAGCGAACAACCAGTCGTCCACGGCAGGCGGAGCAATTGGAAACAACCCGGTTGCCGACGAAAATTTCCTGGGTAGCAAGCTGCGCATCTTCGGTGCGGGAGCGACGTACACCTTCGGCTCGGCAAACATCGGCCTCTCGTATTCAAATACCTTCGTCGCCAATCCAGTGTCATCAGGTTACGTCGGCAAGATTACGCCGGCTTCGGGCACGTTATCGAATCTCCGGTATCAGAATTTTGAGATCAACGGCAAGTACCAGTTCACGCCAGCTTTCTTCGTCGGCGCAATGTACACCTACACCCTGAGCGGTTTCAATACTACTGCCGGGAAGTTGAAACCGAACTATCAAACCGCCGGGCTAATGGCTGACTACTCGCTGTCAAAGCGCACGGATGTATATGTGCAAAGCGCGTATCAGCACGTCGGCGGAGACCGTACCGGCAGCGTCCTCGACTTCGCCTTTGTGCCAGTGGCTGATGACGTATCATCGAATCGCAATCAGGTGGTTGCGCGCGTTGGCCTACGTCACAAGTTCTAAGCGGCGCAGCATTCGCCGGAATACCGATGAGACGCGGAATCCGATTGACCGTGATGCCGCTGTTTCCAATACGGTCGCAATCGGGACATACAACAGGCAATTCCGCTCCGAGTCGAGCGCCCGCGTTTCGGGTGCTCTTTTTTTCGCGCTGGCAACGCATCGAGCGATGTCACAGCCTGCTTAGCGAGGCGCTCGCCAAAGCGAACGCGTTCAATGCCGGAGCGACGTATGCCTACTCGATACGTGCGATCGAAGCTCATAAACAATTCGGCGAGTCGAGACCATCGCAATTTCCGCGCAATCGAGGAACTTAACAAAACTGCCTCCGACAGTCATTCGTGGTAATCCGCTGTGGAAGATCTTCAATTCCCGCGATGAATCGCGTTATTCAACTTCATCTCGTTCGTGTTGATATCCTGAACTTCCCGCTGAACGCATCGAGTCCGCGGGTTCAGCGAACATCTTCGTCGTGTCCTGTGGGTCGCGACATGTCCTTCGACCGCGCGCTTCGCGCAGCCGCGCTGCAGCGGATTTTAGCGAGGCTGCCATGTCAGTTGACTGCCCAATACCACAGGTTGGGCCACTCGCTCCTCCAAACCTCTTCGGCGGCGTGAGGTCGATAGTGGTTTGATTCCTGAGCCACAAACGCCACTCGCTCTATTCAGCGGTAGATTTAGGACGGGCAAGCTTTACGCTCTGGGTGCTGCGAAAGAAGCCATTGCGGTTCGGCATTTTCACCCCCGGAAGCGACTTTTCATCCAAGACGGTATTATCCGCAATGATTCCGTTGCGGGACAGGATGAACGCAACAAGCGAATACACCTCATTGCTGGTCAGCGACCCAGGGGCTGTCAGCGGCATCGCACGGCGAATGTAATCGAAAACCCCGGTCGAATAAGGCCAATAGCTGCCCACCGTCTTGACCGGTTTATCGTCTGCCAACGTTCCAATGCCACCAACGAGACGCGGAAATGCGCCTCGTCCGGGAATCGGAATCCCCTCAGCGTTGGCACCGTGGCACGCGGCACACTTTGCAGCGAAAATTTTGGCTCCATCGGCCACTGTTCCATGCCCTGCCGGTAGCCCCGATCCGTTTGGAACGACGTCGATATCCCACCCGGCAATCTCCTCGGCAGTCGGACTCCTGCCAACGGCCAGCGCTGGCTTCGACGCGGCCTGTGCGAATACCATCAATGAGGTGCTTGCACATATGGTGCCAGCGAACAGCGCCACGCCGATAGGTCGACTAAACGCGAACATTTGTGACCCCTCCTTGGCGATCGACCTTCCAGCTCTGGATGCCGTTCAGGTGATAATTTGAGTTCAGGCCGCGCGCGCGAACGAGGCTCTCCATCGTCGGCTGAACATATCCGCTCTCGTCAATACATCGACTCTGGAGAACCGCCGGCGAGCCGTCCCAATACCAGTCGAGCCGGAATCGTGTGAGACACTTTGCCAACACCGGCTCCTGAATCCGCGCCCGGCGCCAAGTTCGGCCGCCATCGGTCGACACATCAACTGCACGGACTTTCCCCTCACCCGACCACGCGAGACCGGAAATCTCGTAGTACCCCGGGCCGCCAATTCGCATATCTCCGGAAGGAAACGTTACTACCGATTTTGCCTGCATCACAAAATTGAACTGCTTCGCTTTTCCGTTCTTCATTAACTCCGTGTAGTAGGCAGTTTCCTCGTAGGTCTCAAACGGAGCGGTGCCGAATTTCAAACGCCGTAGCCACTTGATATTCATGTTGCCTTCGTAACCCGGCACCAAGAGTCTCAACGGATACCCCTGTGACGGCCGAAGCATCTCCCCATTCTGCGCGTACGCGAGAATCGCATCGTCGAATAGCTTACGCACCGGAATGCTACGGTCCATCGCCGCAGCGTCTGCCCCTTCCGCGAGTGCCCAGGTCGCCTTTGGATCAACTCCGACATCATCCAACACTGTCGAAAGGAGGACACCGGTCCACTCGGAGCAACTCAGCAACCCGTGTGTATGCTGCACCGACTTTCCCTTCGGCCCCCGCCACTCGGTGGACGTATTCCCCGAGCACTCGACAAAATGCATTCGCGAGACCGACGGATACCGCATCAGGTCGTCCATGGTCAGCAGCAATGGCCGCTTGACCATGCCTTCAATCAGAAGCCGATGTTGCGACGGGTTGATATCAGGAACACCGCCATGATTGCGTTCAAAATGCAGCCCACTGGGAGTAACGATGCCGTGCAAATACTGTAAAGGAGTGAAATTCCACGATGCGAACTCGATCGCCGTTCTCGTTGTCTGGATTCGCACCACATCCTTTTCAAACGATGAAGGCGCTCCATATCCGGTCAACCCGCGGCCAGGCGTCATCATCCATGGGGGGCGATTCGGAGGTAGATCGGCGGAGTTTGGAGGCTCCTGCTTCCACGCGGCGCGGTGGCGCCCATCAACTGGTTCCGCTTCGGCAGAATGCCCACGGCTACTCAACACAGCTCCAGCCCCCAGTGCAGCCGATGCCATGTTCTTCAGCGCGACTCGCCTGTTAATCTTGCCCGAAGAATCTCCCATTCGTCCTTCCTCCGTATGGTGAATCTCGCCAACTAAGCAGCATGTCAGTTCGTGCAGCGTCGGCGGGCAACACCTGGCACCGGCAGTCGGTTCGTCCGCGAACGAACCGACACCAATTCGGCGATATCGCTTTCTCACTTCTCAGGGCCTCATGACGTCCCCGCTACAGAGCATCTGATAATGCTTCTGTCCGCCAGCCTTGAACGGTTCACCGCCCCCGAGCCTCCGTTGCTAGTCCAAGACCGGTACAGAATGAGCCGAGCTGCGCAGAGGAGTGTTTGGCATTTTCAATGTCACCAGGAAGAGCACGGTTGCAAAGATAGCGCCAGTAATATAAACAAGGTGAAAGCCATGCCCAATTCCACTCGAGGCCGATGCGATTCCCGCGCCCGAATCCGCGATCACGTGACCCGCTGCACTTTGTGCGGCTTGCGACGCAACTCTCGCCCCACGGGTCGCAGCTTGTGCCAAATCACCCACACCAGACACGATGAGCGCTCCTGCCAAAGTCGATCCACTTGCCCCGCCGACCGAGCGCAGAACTAGCAATGCACCCGTGCCTGAGCCGATGTCTGACGTCCGTAAAGCGTTTTGAGCGCTCGTCATCGAGCCAATCAGACAAACGCCCACCCCGAAGCCTGTGACGACCATTCCGCCAACGACACACCACACCGGTGCGGTCAAAGGAAGGAAAGCAAGAGCGAGCAAACCGAAGATGCTTAGCGTCGATGCTATTCGCATAGCACCACGCATCGTACCGAAGCGGTGTCCCCACTTACTTCCCGTGATGTTCCCAAGTGCACTCGCGAGCATATAAGGAGCGACGTAGATACCGGACTGTCCAGCACTAGCGCCACGAGCGAACTGGAAGTACAGGGGAATGGAAAAAAGGCAAAGGAATACGAGCACGGATGCCAGCGTTGAAACCGAGATGCTGCCAACGAAACTCGAGCTTTTGAAAATCTGCGGTGGCAGAAGAGGATCGTGAGCGCGGAGTTCCTGCAGCACAAGCAAGATCATCAGAACAATGCTGGCACCGACGAGACCCAGTATTTGAATGGACCCCCACGCGTACACGCTTCCGCCCCAACCGAGAGCCAGTAACGAGAGAGATAGAGCCCCTGAAAGCAATACCATGCCCACAAGATCGAGCTTGGGACGCCCTTCCCTATCTGGTGCCGTGAGTCGGCGCATTCCGCTTTGGCACACGAACACCGCGAGAAGCCCTAGGGGTAGATTAATCCAGAAAATCCAACGCCATGAAATATGCTGCGCTACCAGTCCACCCAGCACCGGACCGCTCAATGAAGCCGTAGCCCAGACGGCGGAGATGTAGCCCTGATAGCGCCCGCGCTCACGGGGTGTGACCACATCCGCGATAGCAGCTTGTGTAAGGGCCGTTAGTCCACCACCTCCCAAACCTTGAAGTGCTCGAAACCAGATAAGTTGCGTAAGCGACTGTGCCGTGCCACAAAGCACGGAGGTGATGACGAACGCGACGATGCATGTCAGTAAGAGCAGCCGTCGACCATATATATCGGAAAGCTTTGCATACACGGGCGTACTGACAGTGGACGTAATCAGATACGCAGCGACAATCCACGATAGTTGGCCGAAGGCGTCCAAGTCGTGTGCGATCGCCGGGATTGCAGGAATGACAGCAGTCTGGTCAAGCGCGGCCAGTAGGATGCATATCACCACGCCCAACATCACGCGCACAATCTCTTTGTGAGAGAACGTCACTGGCGCAGAGCCGAGATCTCGTGCACTGGGTAGATTTAACGATTCCGCCATGATCTGATTTCGTTAGTTTGCAAAGTTCTACATCCAATAGTACGGGCCGAAGTTGAGTCTCTGTTGGCAAGGCACATCATCTTCGTTGACGCGTCTTGCAACTTGCGAAGCCTGCTTTCCTAAAAAACTCACTGCGCACGGTGAGCTTAAACGTTCGAACGGCGGACGATCACAAATTCGGGCGGCGTTTTCGGCCGCCCTTTCTTTCAACTACTGCACCTCCAATCGCCGACAACCCAAAACTAGTGCGGGACAACGAGATCAGGTGTGCCTTCGATGGTCGCTTCTGAAACTGTAATCGGTGCTCGGACCACGAACACATAAACAAGCGTTGCACTGCTTGCAACAACCGCGGCGCTGAGAAAAGCACCGACGAACGAGTGCGTCTGATCCACCACGATGCCCGTAATGAGAGGTGCGAAGGCACCGCCCAGAAAAGCACCGCAGGCCATTATGCTTCCAAGCGAGCCGACGAGGTGACGCGGCGCGGCAACGGCTACGAGCATCCATGCAGCACCCGCCGCGGTATACAGGAAGGCGAAGACGATTGACAGAAGAATCGTGATTGATGTCACGCTGTTGGCGAACGCCACACCTACGGTAAATACTGATGCCGAGATTAAGCCGACACAGATCGGCAATTTTCTACTATTTATCGTGCTGACACCACGCCTCGCGAGCCAGTCGACAATAAAGCCGCTCGAAAACGTCGCTATCGTCGCGAAAACATAAGGGACCGATAGAATCCAGCCGGCCTGAGCTATCGTCAGATTGAACCGCTGCTCGACGTAAGCTGGCAACCATCCAAGATACAGCCATGACATATAGACGACACCGATGAACCCCAAAGTCATCCCGATTGTCGTGCGCGACAACGCCAAGCTACGCCAAGCTGCGAACGAGATTGACTTGGGCCTACTCTGATGAGCTTCCCCCTGCTCCAGGTAACTCACTTCTTCGGGTGTAAGCTCGACTTCGTCTCGGTTTCGGTAAAGCACGTACCAAAGTATAGCGACGACCGCCCCTAGCCCCCCCATGGTCATAAACATTCCGCGCCAGCCAAATCCAACCATCAATCCCGATAAAAGAGGTGGGGCTATTGCCGGTCCTATCGTCGAGCAAGTCTGGAAGATTCCCTGGGGACGGCCTCGCTCCTTGAGGGGGAACCAATCACTGACGATTTTTGGAGCCGAAGGAAACAGCGGAGTTTCTGTCACTCCCAACACAATACGGGCGCCCAACATGAACTCCATCGAGCCGGCCAAGCCCCCCGAGAACTGAGCTAAGGACCATAGCAGCATCCCGAAGCCGACCATTACACGGCATCCAAGTCGGTCAATAAGTGCTCCGACGGGGATCTGCGAAAACGAATAGGCGAAAAGGAATGCAGACAGAAGCATGCCCATCTGTGTCGCAGAAAGGCCCAGTTCAGTCCGGACCGCATGATTCGCGATCGCGAGAGTGCTTCGATCTAAAAAGTTGATTGCTCCTGCTATCGTAAGGATGACGACTGCAATTCGTTGTGTGCGCTTCACGCGCGCCGACTTTTGCACCATTGTTTGTCTCCTTCCAGGCATCCGCCTAAACTCATGGGCCCCGGTTGCGTTGAGCCTCCCTCAACGCGGAAGCTTCAACGCAACACCTGCGAGGTGTGCCCGCTGTCCGATTCGTCTTTGCGACCTTGCTTGGGCTTCTGCATTTAATTGCGAGTTGTGGCCGTCAGTCGGCCGAGATGGTCCGTTCGATCTCCGTCTTCGCTTCTCGCTAGATCGCCTGCCCTTTTCCTCCTCACGCAATTTCGAACCCAAAGACAGGTAAAGCGGTGGCGCCCCTTGTCTGGAGCACGACTCTTTTTGAAATGGGGCGCTTCAAGCGCTCTCGCGCAAGGCATCCAAAACCCGTGCGACCACAAGTTCAGTCACGCGAAGCTCGGATTCGTGAGTGACTCCAGCAACGTGGGGCGTCAGGATGAGATTCGTCAAACCGCGATACTGCGGACTGACAGCGAGTGGCTCGTTCTCGAACGCATCAACAGCGGCGCCTCCAAGCTGTCCGCTTCGGAGTGCTTCTATCATCGCATCGTCATCGACGATGCCTCCGCGCGCCGCATTGATGAGGATCGCACCGCGCTTCATCTTGTTGATTCGCTCGCTGTTGATCAACGATCGCGTTTGGTCAGTCAACGGGACATGTAGCGTCACAATGTCGCTGCATTCCAGTAGTGCGGCAAGCGATAGACGCTCATAACGACTTTCGTCCGCGCGCGAATTGCTCACATCGAAGACGACCACCTTCATACCCACCGCCTCGGCCAATTGCGCCGTTACGCGACCGACGCTTCCAAAACCGACAACTCCGATGGTTTTCCCAGCGACTTCGCGCCCAAGGTTCAAGCGCTCTTTCGGCCACTGGCCTTCAACCATTTCGCCGGTCGAATGAAATACACCTCGCACGAGTGTCATTGCCGCAGCAAGCACGTACTCCGCGACACTGAGGGCATTTGCACCCAGCGCCGGAATCACCTTGATACCACGCGATGAACATGTGGCCGTGTCGATATTGTCAAGTCCAACCCCAAGCCTGCCAACTACTTTGCATCGGGGCATTCCATCCAATAGCTCGCCTCTGACCTGAGTCAGGCGTCTTACGATCAATGCATCTGCTTCTTTCGCCGCGCGTATCAGCTCGTCAGGCTTGTTCACGAGGTTGGGGTCATAATGGACCGAATGCGCTGTCTCGAGTTGCTGAATAGCGCTCGGAAGGATGCTTTCCGGAATTACGATGTGCACAGAGCCACCCAAGGAGTTGTCAATCAGCTTTTCTTGTACTGCAGCAAGCCACCGGCTACCTTCGGCGGCCGAGCACGGATAACTTCTTCAATCGGGTCTGTTCCCCAGCCGGGTCGATCCGGGATAACGACCTGCCCGTTTTTGAATTCCGGAGCGTGCGTGAACAGTTCACCTTCCCAAGGCAGCCGGTCCACATCAATCTCCATGATTTGCAGATTGGGCACCACGGCGGCGAAATGCAGATTCATAAAGGAACAAAGGTCACCGTAGAAGTTGTGCGGAGCGACATTCACATCATACGCATCCGCGACAGCAGCAATCTTGGTGGCTTGAAAAACGCCGTTCCACACAGCGTCGACGATCGCTACATCGACTGCCTGGTTTTGGAAGTAAGGCAAGAAATTCCGCATACCAATCAGGGTCTCGCACGAACTGACAGGGTGCGGGCTGTGCGACCTGACGTAGGCAAGAGCTTCGGGATTGTGCAAGTCGATTTCTGTCCAGTACAGATCAAAGTCACTGAGCTCACGCAGAATCTTCAGCAATCCGTCCGGTTTCGCATTGAAGTTGAAGTCGATGAGAATCTCGACATCTGGCCCTACTCCGTCGCGCAACGCCTCAAGATGGTTGCGGATATTCCGGATCAACTTCTTGTCCACCGTCAGCTCGGGTTTAAACGGCACTGCAAACCCGGGACGCCAGGCATAAGCGTCGCCCTCGTCGTGAATGAACAAATTCGTCTTCACCGCTTTGAACCCGCGCTCACGCGCTTCCGCGCCGGTTTGCCGGACGCCCTCCAGATCTTTCACCGCTGGAGGGTAGAAAGTCGGATGGTTGATTCGCCATGTCGGGCAATGTGACCAATAGATCGGCGCACTATCACGCACTTTCCCTCCTAGAAGCTCGTAACAAGGTACATTGAGCCCCTTGGCCTTCGCATCGAGTAGCGCGTTCTCCAACGTGCCGATGGCCTGTCCGATTACGCTACCGGGAGCAGGACGTGTAAGACAGCTTGCAAGCTGAAAAAAACGCTCATGAGCATTCACATCCAGTCCAATCAGGCGATTTTTTAATTGATCGATAACGCCCGTAACGCCCGGAGATCCAAAACCTTCGTCATACTCGCTCCATCCCACGATGCCAGCATCGGTTGAGAGCTTCACGAAGTAGTAGTTTCTCCAGCCAGCGTCACATATAAGCGTTTCGACATCCGTCACCTTCATATCGGACTCCTATTTAATCTCTTAATGTCTGGTCACAAAATTTCCAACCTCTTCACTTCTGCACATCTGTGGGAGACGTGAGGCAAAAAATGTCACTTACCCCAGTTAGCAGTCGCTGATGACAGCAGCGGGCACGTTACGATCGTCTGGCTCACAGGACGACGCCTTCTCTGTCCCACTTGGGTCACATTGTGCATACATCCGTCAAATCAATTCTTTCGCACTGCGGCCTTCCACGAGCCTGCCAAGTACCCGACGGCCAAACTTCAACTGATAGATCTGCTGCAACCACTTCCGTTGCGCGAGTCCCTGGCAGGTGGCAGAGCCCTGCACTTGCGATCAAGTCCCATTTCGCCTCCGAGATACGACCGCAGCGCATGTGGCCATCCTAGGGAGCCACCATGACGGTGTAAAGCTGAAGTTTTCTTACCTGAGGTAAAGAAAATCCGATGCTGGTGGCTTCCAGCTATGTCATCCTGTGGGTCACCAGAATTCTCGTCACTTCACACCAGAAAATGATTCTTAGAGCTTTGCGCGCCTTTCTCGCTTTCCAACGACTGGGCACCATCGCGGCTGCGGCCCAAGAGGTCAATCTTTCTTCAGCGGCGATCAGTTCGCAATTTAAGCTTCTCGAAGAGCAACTAGGCGCAACCTTGTTTGTTCGCACCAAGCGATCTCTGATCCTCTCGTCTGCCGGTGTTCGCCTAGTTCCGCTAGCAGAAAAAATGTTGGCAGACTATGAGGAGATGCTCTTACTCTCAAACACCGAGTCACTGCAAGGTCGGATATCCATCGGCGTCGTAAATTCGGTGCTAACCGGAATCTTTCCGGCGGTCCTTCTCCGACTTAAAACAGACCACCCACGTCTACAGATAAAGATCGAGATTGGCAATTCACAAAGCCTCGTTAGCAAAGTTGAGGCCGGATTGCTCGATGCCGCCGTGGTCAACAAGCCACCCGGTCCACTCGACGAAAGCTTTTCAGTTCATCACCTGTACACTGACCCAGTTGCCCTTATCCAGCCGGCGTCAATGCAGTACAGTTCTTTTTCCGACGCATTAAGCAACGAGCCATATCTAGCACTCGACCGAAACACGTGGGTAGGCCGGGCGATTGACCAGTTCCTCGTGCGCAACGACGTAGTGACACAACCTGCGTGGGAACTCGATTCTCAGATTGCGGTGCTATCAGCGGTACGCTTTGGCTTGGGCGTAACCGTACTGCCGCTAATTTGCGGGACAAGATTGGACCAAGATCCCTCACTTCACGTCGTGCCTCTGAACGGCATCACGCGTGTCGTCACTCTGATCGAAAGAAGTGTCCACCCGTTCGCTCACTTGACGGCTGAGCTGATTCGAGCGGTGGTCGATATAGCAGGTCAACAAGATCAATGATGGCGCCTGCGAATCAAACAGCGCTTTAACGCCTGCGCCTTCGGTAAGCGCACTGCCCGTGCCGTTTCGTCAATGATGCGGATAGTCTGACAAAATCTCCTATCGACGGCGCCCTGAACGTCAAAGAAACAAGCCATGCTTGGATGTAAAGCGTGGCTAGCGTCCGCCAATGCCGCTGCAATCCCCGCGGGCGAATACACACCGTCACTCTGCCCCCATCTGAAGCGAACGTATTTCGCCCCGCTTTGCAGAAGGTCGAACGCGACCTTCGTCGCACAGCAAGTGTCATTATCCTAAGAATACACCGTAGTTAATCCAAATTTACGACCAGCACTTTATCCTTTTATTCACAAATGATGTCGGCCCACGTCGGGTATATAGGTACAAGAGCGCTAGATGCAGTTTCGCCGGCTTTTTGCTGAGGAAATTGAGCTACCACGTTCCAATCATCCCCCTTTTGGAGACTTTAGCAGTGGAACAGCAAGCGACATCGCGGGTGCCCGCAGAAAAAGCCGCCGATATGAATTTGCCAGGGCGAGAGCCAAACTCGTCGGCACCGATGGGCGCGAATAGGACAACGCCGGCTCCTCTGCGGGGAAATTGGGCGTGGACCTTAGGATCATCGAATTGGGACTGGATGGATTGGCATACGCTGTCCAAAGACGTTCCTTGAGTCGCACCATCAACCGCGACTCTACCCACTTCTGAGCGCACATCTCTTCCAATTCGAAAGTGAGGCGATCGCGGCGGATTTTTCTACCGACGATTGACTAAGCTTTCCGTGAGACTAGACCAAAGTCTCACTAAGAGTCACTAGTAAAGCATGAAATCATTCCCCATTAAATCCCTTTTGGTTGCCAACCGATCAGAAATCTCCATACGCGTGATGCGTGCAGCATCGGAAATGGACATACGGACAGTTGCGATCTACTCAAAGGAAGACCGACTCGCACTTCATCGATTCAAAGCGGATGAAAGTTATCTCGTTGGAGAGGGTAAGAAGCCCCTTGCCGCTTACCTTGATATTGACGGCATCCTGCGCATAGCAAAGCAGGCGAAGGTGGACGCAATCCACCCGGGATACGGATTTCTCTCCGAGAATCCTGACTTCGCGGAAGCCGTCATCGCGGCTGGAATCCACTGGGTCGGACCTTCACCGGCTGTTATGCGCATGCTTGGCAACAAGGTCGCCGCACGTAACGCCGCAACCGCAGCAGGCGTGCCGGTGATGCCGGCGAGCGACCCGCTTCCGCATGAAATCGAACCATGCAAACGCATAGCCGCTGAAATCGGCTATCCACTGATGCTGAAGGCGAGTTGGGGTGGCGGCGGTCGCGGGATGCGGGTGCTCGAAAGCGAACGCGATCTCGAGCCTGCTCTCTCTGCTGCTCGGCGGGAAGCGCTTGCAGCATTCGGCAACGATGAAGTCTATGTCGAGAAGCTCGTCCGCAATGCGCGTCATGTGGAAGTGCAAGTGCTCGGCGATCTGCACGGGAATTTGGTGCATCTCTATGAGCGTGACTGCACGGTGCAACGCCGCAATCAAAAGGTTGTCGAAAGAGCGCCGGCACCATACCTAGACCATTCTGGGCGTAAGACGCTGTGCGAGGCCGCACTGAGCCTGATGAGAGCGGTTGGATACACGCACGCGGGCACAGTGGAGTTCTTGATGGACGCAGACTCTGGCGCGTTCTATTTCATCGAGGTAAACCCGCGAATTCAGGTTGAACACACCGTCACCGAGATGATCACCGGCGTCGACATTGTCAAGGCGCAGATCCGGATTACAGAAGGCCGGCAGATCGGGCTCGCGGATGATTGCGTAGATGGAGATGACACGTCAGCTTGTCAGTCGACGGGCGTACCGACCCAAGCGGAGATCCCGCTGAACGGTCATGCGCTGCAATGTCGGATCACGACGGAAGACCCCGACAACGGATTCTTGCCCGACTATGGGAAGCTGACCGCCTACCGTAGTGCATCGGGATTCGGGGTGCGGCTCGACGCAGGTACTGCGTATGGCGGCGCAGAGATAACTCCGTACTACGACTCGCTTCTCGTCAAGGTGACCACGTGGGCGCCCACAGCCGCCGAGTCAATTCGAAGGATGGATCGCGCCCTTCGCGAATTTCGCATACGTGGCGTCGCCTCGAACCTGCAGTTCCTTGAAAACGTCATCAACCATCCGGCGTTCGGCCCTGGAGAGCTGACGACCCGATTCATTGACCGCACCCCCGAGCTGCTTGCCTTTGGGAAGCGCCGGGACCGCGCAACGAAGCTGTTGCGCTACCTTGCCGAGACGAGCGTCAACGGACACCCCGAGATGCGAGGCCGCGCGTTACCAGCTTTACCGCTTTCCACGCCGATATCACCGGACATGGATACCTCCATGCCCGTACCCACAGGTACGCGAGATCGTCTTCGTGAACTGGGGGCTGAGAAGTTTGCGCAGTGGATGCTCGAGCAAAAGCAAGTCCTCTTGACCGACACAACGATGCGCGACGCGCACCAGTCGCTCTTTGCCACGCGCATGCGCACGGCGGATATGTTGCCGATCGCTCCGTTCTATGCACGCGAACTTCCCCAACTCTTCTCCATGGAATGTTGGGGCGGCGCGACTTTCGATGTAGCGCTGCGCTTTCTTAAGGAGGACCCTTGGCAACGCCTCTCGCAACTGAGAGAACGGGTGCCAAACATTCTTTTCCAGATGCTGCTGCGCGGCTCGAACGCTGTTGGATACACGAACTACGCAGACAATGTAGTGCGCTTCTTCGTCAAGCAGGCGGCGAGCGCAGGCATTGATGTATTCCGTGTTTTCGATTCGCTGAACTGGGTCCGCAACATGCGGGTGTCGATCGATGCTGTGCGGGAAAGCGGCGCGCTATGCGAAGGCGCAATCTGTTACACGGGCGATTTGTTCGACTCGACGCGGTCGAAGTACGACCTGAAGTACTACGTTGGTATCGCACGCGAACTCCAACGAGCCGGCGTGCATATCCTCGGGATCAAAGACATGGCCGGCATTTGCCGTCCTCGGGCTGCCGCCGCCCTCGTAGCGGCGCTTAAGGAAGAGACCGGCTTGCCGGTGCACTTCCATACGCACGACACGAGCGGCATTTCGGCTGCGGCGGCGCTTGCCGCTATCCACGCGGGATGTGATGCCGTAGACGGCGCGCTGGACGCTATGAGTGGGCTCACCTCTCAACCAAACCTTTCGAGCATTGCAGCCTCCTTGTCCGGCACCGCATTCGATCCGGGCCTCAACATCGAGAGGCTGCATGAAGCCTCAATGTATTGGGAAGGCGTACGACGTTTTTACGCACCGTTTGAATCGGATATCCGCGCGGGCACAGCGGACGTCTATCGCCATGAGATGCCGGGCGGCCAGTACACGAATCTGCGTGAACAGGCACGGGCGCTTGGCATCGAACACCGCTGGACAGAAGTGTCACGCTCGTATGCTGACGTCAACCAAATGTTCGGAGACATCGTCAAGGTGACCCCCACCTCGAAGGTTGTAGGCGACATGGCGCTCATGATGGTGGTAAATGACCTTGACGCTGCCTCCGTGTGCGATCCGACGAAGGACGTGGCATTTCCGGAATCGGTCGTCTCTCTGCTGAAAGGCGAGCTCGGGTTTCCGCCAGATGGCTTCCCTGCCGAACTCTCGCGCAAAGTCCTGCGCAGCGAGCCTCCAGCCCCTTACCGGCCCGGCGACCAGATACCAGCAGTCGATCTAGAGTCGGCTCGGGTGAAAGGTCAAGTCGCATGCGAACACGAGCTTGATGACCGGCAACTCGCGTCGTATCTGATGTATCCGGCGCAGACGGCCGACCTCTATGCGCACCAACGAGAGTACAGCGACACATCCGTGTTGCCGACCCCCGCCTTTTTCTATGGCATCCAGCCGCAGGAAGAGGTCGCAATCGATATCGATGCAGGCAAAACGCTCCTCGTTTCACTTCAGGGCCGGCACGACGATATCAACGAGGGCAAGGCAAAGGTCCAGTTCGAACTCAATGGCCAGTCGCGCACTACGGTCATTGAGCGTACCGGTGTCATACAGGAGACGTCGCGAAGCACAGGACGCGCTGTCGCCAATCCAGAGAACCCGTCGCATGTCGCCGCACCTATGCCTGGCTCGATCGTGACAGTGGCCGTTCATCCTGGCCAGCGTGTAACAGCTGGAAGTACGCTAATCGCGATGGAAGCGATGAAGATGGAGACGCAGATTGCGGCCGAGCGCGACTGCAAGATCGTTGCAGTTAACGTGCAACCGGGTGACCGTGTAGCAGCGAGAGATCTCCTCATCGAACTGGAGTTCTCGATCAACTAAACGATTTGGCGTAGCCTTCCTCGCTTCCAGTAGAAGGGTATGTTCGAACGCGCCCATAGCGGGAGCGCTGCGTGTCGGCTCTATTTTATCCTGATGCAACTCCCGAGGATAACAGCAAGCTTGTACGAATTGCCACGCTAGGTTCCCGCAGGACGATTCATTGTTAAACCGTATAAGTCGCATTTTTAATGTCAATTTCCCTATCAATCGGCGACCGTATAGCATCGAATTGCCCTTGAGGTGTTCTCTAAACAAAAGGAAGCCATATGGCCTATCTTGAAATCACCATGCAGGTCCCGACCGGCAACCGTGCCGCCGCCGAAGCTGTCTACCGAAAGTACCTGCAGCCGTTTCTCGACCAAGTGAGGGGCGCCACCGCTAAGGTCTACCTCGAACGCGAAAAGGATGTCCAGGTCTTGCATACGTTCGACACCACGGAGAACGCAGAGGCGTATCTGCAGAGCGATCTATTTACCGCCGACGTCGTGACCGAGCTTGGCCCGCTGTTGGCCGGAGACCCGGACTTCCGGATCTACGAAGCGAAGTAGTTGCGCCAAGCGGCGACTGGCTCCATCGGATGTGTCGTCTCGGTGACTCAGATGGAGCCCGTAACGACTATTGCTTCCAAGCTGTCCGCAGAAGCTGTGGGCCCACCGCTCTCAGCGCCGCGGTCAACTTATCCAACAGGCTCCCTATCGCTGGGTGTGCGGAAATCCTCTACACCCTAATGACGGCAGCCCAAGAAATAATGAAGCCGGCTCACGAACAGGTCCTGATACCGGCCTCGTCGAAGCCGGGACACGTATAGGAGGAGTCATGATTCGCATGGTAGCTGTTGGTCGTGTGCGTCCAGGCGTAACAAAGGAGCAGATCGAGGAGGCGTTGCAGGCGTTGCGTCAGTTGCGCGTCAAAGGTCTAAACCACACCATGGCGTCCGGAATTGACCTTGGACTGCGAGAGGGTAACGCAAGCTTCGCGATCACCGCCGACATCAAAGGCGAGGAAGGCATATCGGACGAGGACGCGTATCGGCTCTGGGATCGCGATTCGGAGCATTGGCGTATTCGTGCCAAATACTTCCGCCCAATCCTCATTGATGGCTTGGCTCACAAGGTGCAGTTCTCAATACCCGACTGAGCGCTCAGTCTGCATGCAGAGGTTGCCGGTTAAGCCTAGTGGAAATCCTTCGATCACCGGAAAGCTTCGCCCGCGCTGTGATCTCGCGCAGTCCACCGCAAGGGATCACATTGCTCGACTTCTCCGGTCAACCGAGTTCCTCGAGAAGCCAGAACACGTGAAGTTGCAGCCAGATGTAGATGTCTAGCATTCGTCATACAGTTGGCAATCCTGATATACAAATCATAGATTCGGAACTTCGATTTAAGGTTGTCGATTTTTCCAGAAGAGCGCCGCCTTCAGAGATCGCTTCGGCACACGTCGTTATTCGCTGACTTTGAGGTCGCTGGAATCGCCTGTTAGCCAGCATTGGTCCTCAGTTTTCATGCCAACGAACGCAATCGATATTTTTGTAGTCAGTGGCGTCAGCTTTGAAGCAAGTGAGGGTACGTCTCTATAAATTAATACGAATAAGCTAGGAGGCAGAATATGACGACGGCACCCGCAACAAATGAAGTCGACTTATCCAGCGACTCGATAATCGAGGCTTCGGCGTATCGCAAAGTAACTTGGAGGATCGTACCCTTACTCGTGGTATGTTTTATCTTCGCTTATCTGGATCGTGTCAATATCAGTTTTGCCAAGTTACAGATGCAGGGCAGCTTCGGGCTCTCCGATGCCGCATACGGACTCGGTGCTGGGATATTCTTCATCGGCTATTTCCTGTTCGAGATCCCCAGCAACATCATCCTTCAGAGAGTTGGTGCAAGGCTGTGGATCGCACGCATCATGATCTCATGGGGAATCGCCTCCGCTTGTATGATGTTCGTGCGTAATGAGACGTGGTTCTACATCCTTCGCTTCACGATTGGCGCGACGGAAGCCGGCTTCCTGCCGGGTATCATTCTGTACTTCACCTTCTGGTTCCCGGCGAAAAAGCGGGCGCAGATCAATGCGCTCTTCCTGACCTCGGTTCCCCTTTCTGGAGTCATAGGTGGTCCTATCGCAGGCTACATCCTCACCTATTTGGACGGCGTGGCTGGCCTGCCCGGTTGGCAGTGGCTGTTCGTGGCCGAAGGAGTTCCCACTGTGCTGCTGGGCATAGCAGTAGCGCTCCTACTGAGGGACCGGCCGTCCGACGCGACATGGCTTACGGCGGCAGAACGCCAGGCCATCGAGAACAACCTTGCGCTCGAGGCTGACAAAGATCGTGTGCACCACTTCGGAAAGGCGCTGCTACGACCTGAGATTTTCTTTCTCACAGCGGTCTTTTTTCTTCTCCTGATTGGGTTGTGGGGATTTACCTTCTGGTTGCCAGAGCTGATCAAGCAGGCAGGTGTCGCAAGCAAGATGACAATCGGCCTGCTGGCAGCGACTCCCTACTCTGTAGCTTGTGTTGCAATGGTCCTCGTGGGCCGCAGCTCGGACCGGACTGGCGAACGACGGCTGCATCTCGGGATCACAGCACTGATCGGAAGCGTGGGATTCTTGCTCTCAGGTTGGTTCGGCGCGAACATTAACCTCGCGATTATTGCGCTGGCCGTGGCGGCCGCTGGGACCATTGGTTGTTTCCCGGTCTTCTGGTCGCTGCCCCCGAAAAGTCTCGCCGGGCCAGCGGCGGCGGGAGGCATTGCACTGATCAACTCCGTTGGCAACCTTGCGGGCGCGATCAGCCCGTATCTCGTTGGAAAGGTGAAGGATCTAACAGGAAGCACCGAAGCAGCCCTTTACGTGATTGCGGGGAGCATGTTGATATCTGCGACAATCGTCCTGATCTCCCTTCCGAAGAAACTTGCAGAACGGGACAAGGTCATTGTATGACCAGGCCAATCGAAACTGCATCGATTTCGAGAAATTGAGGTTGGCGGTGCAAGCAAAAGGACTAGAACTGGGCGGGTAAGTGGCAAGGGGCTGCGCTAAGCGGCCTCTTGACTTTGAAATCAAGTAGATTGATTCAGATACCCAAGACCGATGCACCCAATAAAGTTTTGGTGATCGACTGCGCTATATACCGTCCGACCGATGCTCCTCGACTATCAATTGCACACTTGCGGAAAATTTGCTATTTCTTAGCTATACGACACAATGGAGATATGACTCGATGAATTTTAGCCAACTCCATTTTGCAAGTGCTGTCGCATCCTTGGGATCTTTTACAGCTGCTGCATCTGCCTGCGCTGTCACGCAGCCAACTCTCTCAAACGGCATCGCCCAGCTCGAGGAAGAGTTAGGGCAGAGATTGTTCGTAAGAACAACGCGAAAGGTGATTTTGACCGCGTTTGGAAAGAGCATAATTCCCGACATTGATCGAATTCTCAACGCTCAACGCGCACTGATTCAAAATTCCCAAGCGCTCTTGAAACCCAATAAGCAGGTAATTCGAATTGGAATATCTCCCCTTCTTGACGGTCAACTTCTTAAAGTATTGATTGAACCATTTCATAGGAGGATGCCTCATGTCGAGTTGATCTTGCGCGAGATGAACATGGCCGATCTTGACAAGATGATGGACGAAGGAGAACTCGATTTCGTGTTCGGTGTCGAGGAGATTCACAAAGAATCGCGTCGGCATACGCTGCTCTATAGGGAACAGCTCCTCTATCTACCAAGATCAAGGCAAGACGACAATCTCAGCAAGGAAGACGAGATCTCATTCAGTGAGATCGCAGATGAGACTTTTGTCATGGTTCCTGATGCTTGTGGCCTTACACGGACCATTCGCAGTCTGTTTCGAGCGCATCGTCGAGTGCTCAATGAATACCCCGGTGAGGCGATGAGTTATCAAGTTCTCGAGCAGTGGTCAGCACTTGGGATCGGAGCGGCTATGTTGCCGCTGTCCAAGCTGTCGAGCAAAGGTCGTCTGGCGCTGCAGATACGGGATAAAGCCGGTGATATCGTAATGATAGGATTCGAGGCCGTTTGGGATCGGGACTCGATGAAGATCGAACATCTGGCAAAATTCGCTGAGTACCTTCGCGATGTTGTTCCCGCGATGACAGACGGCTTTGCTGAAAATATTAATAATCAGAATCGATCATAAAGTTTTAAAAGTATTTTTCTTCGACCCTTGATGCCCACGTAAACGATGGCGTCGAACAAGCCACACTCGCCGCCAGCTGTGCGACGCGCGGCGGCGCGCTTGGGGAACCTGTCCCGATCCTGCCTTCGGAACAAGTCAACAGCTCAACAGCTTACCGGCCATCTGCAAGAACCGCAGATCAATGGCGCTTCATCCGTCAGAATCCCGATCAACGTCTTTTGAGTGACGCGTCGGACATTGACTAAAACACGCGAGACACCCATGGAAATTAAGAAGCTCACAGACACCTTTGCCGTTTCCTCTCAGATCCATATTGCAGATCTGCCAGCGCTGCGTGAAATGGGGATTCGATCACTTATCTGTAACCGCCCCGACGGTGAAGGCGAGGACCAGCCCAAATTCGTCGAAATCGAGCAAGCAGCGCGGCACGTAGGCATTGAGGCCCATTACCTCCCCGTGCAAGCCGAAAAGATAGTCGAACAAGAGGTGGAGCGACTTCGCCACTATCTCGACACACTTGCACGCCCCCTGCTCGCTTACTGCCGCAGCGGCATGCGCTCGGCGAGTTTATGGGCGCTGGCCAGCGCTCCGAATCTTTCGGTCGTCGAGATCCTAGCCGCGGGCAAGCGCGCCGGAGTGGATCTCAGCGGGCTCACGCGGCGCATCGGTTCGCCTCGCTCGTCATCGGAAGATCAGCACGATATCGTGATCATCGGCGCGGGGGCTGCAGGCGTCGCCACAGCCTCAAGCCTGCTCGCCAGGGCGCCCGATCTGGAAATCACCATTATCGACCCCGCCGACGTTCACTACTACCAACCCGGCTGGACGATGGTGGGGGCTGGCGTATTCCGTCCGGAAGCGACGGCACGGACCATGGGGAGCGTGTTACCAGGTAACGTTCGTTGGATCAAGGCAGCTGTCGCAGCGTTCGAGCCGGCTATGAATGCCGTAATCCTCGAAGGGTGCCGGGTCATCAAATACCACCAGCTTGTCGTGTGTCCCGGCCTGAAGCTGGACTGGAATGCCATCGAGGGCCTGTCGCAGACGCTCGGGCGCAATGGCGTAACCTCCAACTATCGGTACGATCTCGCGCCCTACACCTGGCAATTAGTGCAGCAACTCAAAGGCGGCCGCGCGGTATTCACCCAGCCGCCCATGCCGATCAAGTGCGCGGGTGCACCGCAGAAGGCCATGTATTTGTCCTCCGATCACTGGCGTCGTAACGGGCTGCTCGACCAGATCAGCATCGAGTTTTTCAATGCTGGCACGGCGCTTTTCGGTGTGGCCGACTATGTCCCTGCCCTGATGAAGTACGTTGAGTCTTACGGCATCAATCTGAACTTCGGCTTCGACCTCAAGGCCGTCGACGGCGAAACCAGACGCGCGACCTTCACACGTGCACTTCCGGCCGGTGGCAGCGAAACAATCGAAACGGCGTTCGACATGCTCCACGTCGTACCACCCCAGAAAGCACCCGATTTCATCCGTGTAAGCCCACTGGCCGATAGTGCCGGCTGGCTCGATGTCGATCAGGCGACCTTGAGGCACAAGGTCTACAAAAACATCTTCGGACTAGGAGACGTCACCAATACGTCGAACGCAAAAACTGCCGCGGCAGCGCGCAAGCAGGCGCCGGTCGTCGCGCACAACATGCTTGCTGCGCTGGGCGTAATGCGCGGAACCGCAGCCTACGACGGCTACGGTTCATGCCCCCTCACTGTCGAACGCGGCAAGATTGTGCTCGCCGAGTTTCTCTACGGCGGGAAGGTCGCACCGACTTTCCCGGCATGGCTCATCGATGGCAAGAAGCCGTCGGGCGTTGCATGGTTGCTCAAGGAGCGCATCCTGCCCGCGCTCTACTGGCGAGGTATGCTCAAGGGCCGGGAGTGGTTGGTCCGCCCTCAAGTGGTCGACTGATATCTGCCTGTTTGCCCACTATGCGCAGTCGATACTGGTCTCGCTCTTTCTCAGCGCTGATTCGATTCGCGGACACACGAGCCACGGTCCAGGGCATCCTCTCTGCCCCGCGCCGGTCGGCGCACACGAGGCGTTCTGTCAGCGCCTCGTGCGACCGGACCAGCCCCATTTAAATGCCAAGCAGTCGGTCTAAAAAATTACTGGGGGCCAAGAATCGAAGCCAAGTCCGGCGGTTCGCCGAGGGTCGACTTCAGCGCACCGTCGCTGTCCTTCCAGTAGAGTGCAGGCGTCGCGTCAGCACCAAGGTCGGACATGAGTTGCTGATTCTCGTTCAACTCCGCCTTGGTTTTCTCGTCCACGCTTGTTAGCGGAGCTATGCCACTATCGTTGAGCGACTTCATGTGACCCGGTCCGCTAGTTCGATTCACCTCAAACTGGACTACCTGATGATCATGAAATGCCTGCTCTGGATTCTTTGACGAAAGTAACGCGGCCGCCTTTCCGTAACTTGTCGGCGTCAGAATTCCGACTATGATGTTGCGGATCTGAACTTTCCCCGACTTCACCCACGGCTGCGTGTCGCTCCAGAGCCGGCTGCAATATGGACAGTTCGGGTCTGTGAAAACGTACATGATTCGCTGCGCTTTCGGATTTCCTTCACCAATCCAATGACTCTTCTCGAGCTGGCTCCAGACCCCTCCGCTCAACTGATTGCCTACGACCTTTAGCAACGCGCCCTTGGTTACGTCATGTCCCTGCGCATCGAAAAGCGTACCAGCCAAAAAGTACTTCCCGTCGTTTGTGCTGTAGAAAGCCAAAGGCTGCTGCCCTTTGTACGCGGCCCAGCCGTTCATGCCTGCTGGCGCGGGCGTTATACGTCCCACAATTTTGACCCCAGCCGAATCGGCGAGCTTCTGAAGACCTGTGGGAACTGCCGCTTGATCTTCAGCCGCAGCAAACCGGCTGACTATTGCCGCCGAACCTAGCACTATGAGTGCGGTCGCACCCGCGGCAAACGGGATGGACTTAAGAATATTCATTTTCTACCACCTTTGTTGAGTAAGTCGCCTACATCGCCCGTTTTCACTCGCGATGCGCTTCCCGACTGAGTTCTTACCGCGTCTGCAAGTGACGCCAAAAATTGGTCAGTGCTAATTTCACCAACCAGTCGGTCATTCCTCGACTCTGTTCCATCGTGGGAAAAGAATAAAATCGTTGGCGGACCAATGACGTTGAACGTTGAGAGCAATTCTCTCGACATTGCATTTGATTTCGTCACGTCTGCACGAATCACCGTTACATCACGAATTGCGCGTTCAGCACGTGGGTCGGCAAACACTGTCCGTTCGATTGTCTTGCAAGTCGTACACCAGTCCGCAGAGTAGTCGACCATTGCGATGCGACCGACACGCTGTGATTCCGACAGCGCGTCCTCCAGACCCTTCAGACTGTCTACCGTCTTGAAATCGAGAGGATCTGCGCTGTGAGCAACGGTGTTAGTCGCGGCAGAAGCCGCAAATATGGAGAGCGGTTGAACGAGATTCGTCGCACCTGCCAGTGCGCCAATCAGTGCGGCACCGCCCCAAAGACCACAAACCGCGACTCCGCTCCTGCAAAGAACTCCGAGGCGACCACCAAGTGGCAGAAAACGCAACAAGGAAGCGGCGATGACGATCAACCATGCTCCCCATGCGGACAACGTAAGTTGAGGGGGTAACACTCGGTCCATCATTTCAATGGCCGTCGCCAGCAGCGCAAATCCGATGATTCGATTGACGCGATTCGACCATGCACCCGGTCGCGGCATGAATCGAGTTCCCACTGTACCAATAATGAGGAACGGCACGCCGAGACCAACACCAAGTGTCAAAAGAACCAGTGCTCCCCAGACGCGGCTACCTGTCTGGGCTATGTATAGGAGCGTGCCCGCCAGCGGAGCTGTCATGCAGGGCCCAACCAGCAATGCCGACAAGACTCCGCTGATGGCCGCGCCTACTGCAGTTCCCGGTCGAGTGCTTCCTGACTTGGATGACAATTTCTCGCGGACTATGGCAGGGAGTTGAAGCGTATAGACGTCAAACATGGCGAGCGCCAAGCCAACGAGTGTCGCTCCGAACAGCGCGTTGACCCACCATTGCTGCAGGAGAATTTGGACATTTCGACCGGCAATTGCGGCAACCACGCCCACCACAGCATACATTGTCGCCATCGCCAATACGTAGATAAGCGAGAGCACGAAGCCTCGACCGCGCGACGCCTTTGCCCCGACAACGACCGCAGTTGCGATCGGAAGCATTGGCAGCATGCAAGGTGTGAACGCGAGAGCGACGCCCAACAGAAAG
Organism: Paraburkholderia sp. JHI869; assembly: GCF_038900775.1. Lineage (NCBI taxonomy): Bacteria > Pseudomonadati > Pseudomonadota > Betaproteobacteria > Burkholderiales > Burkholderiaceae > Paraburkholderia > Paraburkholderia sp. JHI869. The sequence continues at coordinate 316,610 of NZ_JAYMSC010000005.1, read as the reverse complement.
AATACGGTCAATGTTACGGCCGGGCCGAGATGACGAAGCGCATCGTTGACCGAAGAGTCCGATGCATTCATCGTCGAGTGCAAGGCGGATAGCAAGCTTTCGGCGCCGCTCAGAGATGGTGATGGTGCCGAATCGGCGATCTCGTATCGCGCCTCAGGCGCGCCGTCTGCGACACTTTCTCGGCGGTAGGTTGTCGCATCGAGTTCCCGAGTCTGCTGCGGGAAGCATACGCCAGCTTCTGCGCAGCCCTGCCAAGTCAGGCGCACTCGGCTCCCTACCGCGTCAGCAACCTTGGCGTCGACGGAACCATGATAGATCTCAACCGTGCCAAAGTTCGGGTCAACTTTCTCGATGCCCGGTGGTGACTCAATCAGCAACGGCTTTCCGTCGTCTGTTTCGGCCGTTATGCGTTGCCTGTAAAGGTAGTATCCCGGCGCAATCGTGAAGTGGAGCGCTACGACGTCGTGAGTCTTATCTACTGCAGATTCCAGCTTAAATGCACTATCAGGTGAAAGCAGCGCATCTTGGTCGACAGCGTGCGCGACACCTGGAAGGGTCATGGCGCTAGTGACCTGAATGATCGAAAGAAACTTGCGGAATTTCACGGAGGAATTCTTGATGATCGCAGTCAGTGGATGAAACAAATCGCTCAATTCGTGAGCGGCGCCCGCGTCTACTTGCGACGATGAACAAGTGCGCGCGAGTGGATGACATAGCCGGTTCTCACACCCGCCGAGTCGCTTCTGGCGAGCGCGTCGTGGAATCCTATGTAGCGGACTGTGGCTTTCAATGGTGACGGTGATCGCTTCAATAAGCGCTGCCTCCTGCGCCGCCAGTGTCCAGACCGGTCGGCCGTGTGTCCGACGGGTGCTCTTCGAACGACGTTTACGGTCTAACGAAGTCGCGCAACACTCAATGACCAGTCTGCATAACCATAGTTAAGTTGCCACTAGAAGCGAATGCCAGCGCTCAATCACCCCTGTAGTCAAATCATCACCGCCGTACGGTTGGGGTCACACTGGTTAAGTGTGTCAAGCGAAACTCTCGCTCGCAACCGATAAATTCTTTACGATGTGCAAAGAAAATCTTCTCCACGGGCAGTTCCAAACAGTATCGCCCTTGCAAGCCGCCCGTGACCCACTCTCGCATGGAAGCCTGCGAGAACCTATTGCAACGCCAGCCAGCCCAAGAGCTTGTCTGAGAAAGCGGCACGCATTCCGCGTGCCGGGTCCCGCTGGCAAATCGTCGGCGTTCAAGGCCGCCCCTACTTCCTCGGTAGATGACCCGTGTGTCCCCACCGGTCGTATATGTGGGAGGCCAAGCGCCGGGCGGTCTATGGAAGTGCGCGAACATTTGCGTTCACAGGCGGTGACACCCAAGCCGCAGCTTTCGTACAGCAGGCGCAGAAGCTTGGCTTGAAGGTCAAGTTCATCGCCGGTGATGAAGCATGTACCCCGCAGTTCATCAAGCTGGCCGGTGCCTCGATGAACAACGACATCTATTGCACCCTGGCAGGCGTACCGCCCGCAAAGATGCCGCAAGGGCCCGAGTTCTTCTCAGCAGCGCTTTGGCGTGCCCGTACAGTTGTACGCGCCATACGCCTACGACGCGGTCCTCGCAACGGCTGACGCCATGCAGGCTGCTGGATCGAAAGATCCGAAGGTGTACCTACCGAAGCTGCGTGCTTCAAAGCTAGCCGGGGTGACGGGCGTGATCCAGTTTGACGAGCATGGCGATATCCGCAACGGTGCAATCACGGTTCGCCAGTTTGACCAGGGTACTTGGGTCGACAAGTCGGTGGCTGTGGAGAGAGGGCTATCGGGTTCCGCGCCGATATGGACGCGCTGCTCATTGCTGAGCAGGACTCCGGTTGCGAATATGCGTCGCAGACCGTCGGGAGAATGCATGCATGCGGGCACGACGGGCATGTCGATCGTTCTCGGTGCCGCTCGACTGCTCGCTGAACGACGCAACTTCAACGGTACGGTCCGATTTCTCTTCAAGCGTCCCGAGGAACACGGTCGCGGCGCAATGGCAATGATGGCCGATGGACGTTCGAGCGCTTCCCCGTAGACGCAATCTTCGCGTGCACAGTAGCCCTGGCATGCGCAGGAACATTCGCTACACGCAAAGGTTGCATCATGACCTGCGAAGACACATCGTGATTCGCATCAGAGGACGCGGCACCCACGCCGCGCGCCCACACACGAATTTTCAGACAGTCAATTCCTGCTCGGAATTCATCATCGACAACATCCCGAACGTCATCCCGTCGAACGCCACTATCAATGGCAATACGCTGAGTTATTCGAGAGACGTACAGGCGATGCCTGAGACCTAAATGTGCAAGGTATGTGAAGGAGAATGCCATACCTACGGCGGAAAGCATGTTCGAGTACACACTTCAATTCGCGCAGACAGTTAACTCAGAGGCTTTCGCGGATATGGTGGTGAGGGTGGCTCGAAATGTGGCAGGTGCTAGCCAGCAAAGTAACGGTATGGCCGAGCGCTTCGTAAAAACCATGAAGCACGATTACGCCGCCTTCATGCCGAAGCCGGACGTGGCGACTGTTTCACGCAATCTGGCCATCGCGTTCGAGCACTACAACGTTCGCGAGTTCCGGCGCTCGAGGGATTCAGCAACCTTAGTGTGACGCTGCGTCCGGAATTGCGGGGTCGACTCCCCAGACTTCTCGCGGTGGAAATTAGTACCCGATGATTCCGTATCGACTCACGGGGCACTTCGTGCCGACTCACTAAAAGGACGCGAAAGCGATCTTTGTCCATAGACGGAGGCACTGATGAAAAGCCGTCAACATTGCTACGCAACGCGACGTGTATAATCAGGGTTATTACTTACTCGCTTACCCCTAATACCATGCATATTGCTTCGTCACTGAACCGCCCCCAAACCGGCTGGCTTGCTTGGCTCGGCGCTAATCTCGCTAATGCTTGGGAAGTACATCTGCACATTTGTCAGATCAAATCGGAATCCAAGAGCCGCTTGTTTTGATCTCTGGTTGTTAGCTGGCTCTGATAACACGGATTGGCTCGGAAGCCTGCACGCCACACTCTTGCGGCGCAAAGCGCCAACGGCAAAAGCGCCATAGTGATCGTCAATCTGAGTAGACGAACTCACACAGTAGGTCACTGCGACGCAACTGCCTAGACCGCCCGGAGGTAAGCGCTCCTCTCGCTCGCGCGTCTAAGGATTCATTACATCTCTTCCCCCGTCAGTCCGGGGAAATGCCGCGCGCGCATAGGACTCTTCGGCCTCGAACTCCACACGCCACCGCTCCAGAACTGTTTCACCGAAACGAGCACAAAGTGGCGATGCAACTTACGCGTCGTTCCACGCTGCGGCCCCATCGACGAAGTGATAGTCGTGTGAGCGCGCAAAATCGCCGTCTGATGGTGTTTGAGACGCGCGATTTCATCCATCGGCATCAGTTTTTTGCCCCAGTCACTCCCAGTGCAGTGTCTGGTCGAGACGAGCAAACCCAGCACATCGTAGAGAAGGCTCGAGGAGCGCAAGAGCCCCACCTCGCGAGCTCCTCGAGCAACTTCATCATACAGCGGAAATCGGGTCAGTGACCTCGTACCACAGATTCCGCACATCTACTGTACGCACCAATGCGTGATGACCAATTCCGATTTCCGCCCTCGTCAGTTCGCTAGCGTCATCTAGCAAATATCAACATCAATTGCCTCATTAAAAGATTTTCTACGTCACTTAAATAGAAAATCTCCGTTGCGCCATATTATGCCGGCGTCATGATTGCATCCCATGTAAAGAAGCGATTTATAACCGAAATCTCACCTCTCGACTCTGTCATTCTACGTAAAACTACGTAGAACATGTGGGAATTTGTCAGATTGTGATCGTAACTTTGCATCAAAGAAAACCCTGACGAAATAAATAGCAAGCAAGAAATTTTCCCGCTTTTTAAACATAAAAGGATAAGAGGCAATACAGATGAATAACAACTCCCATCCGGACACCACCCGAGCCACTCGCGGTTGGCACTGGGTTGTCCTGCTGGTTCCCTATGCCGCGCTGTTGTGGTTGCCGTTCTACAACGAGAGCCGACCTTCGTTCGCAGGATTTCCATTCTTCTACTGGTATCAGTTGCTCTGGATTCCACTTACGTCCTTGTTGCTATACATCGTCTACCGGGGAACCAAATGAGCTCGTTGAACCCAATCAACCCAATCGCGATGGGCGTCTTCATAGCTTTCTTCGCACTCGTCACGGTCATTGGCTTTCTTGCTGCGCGCTGGAAGAGTGGCGACCTAAGCCAACTGCACGAATGGGGCCTCGGCGGCAGGCAGTTCGGCACCGTCATCTCGTGGTTCCTTGTGGGCGGTGACTTCTACACAGCGTACACGGTGATTGCAGTGCCAGCGCTCGTCTATTCGGTCGGCGCTTACGGATTCTTCGCGCTGCCCTACACGATCATCGTCTATCCATTCGTCTTCGCCGTAATGCCGAGGCTCTGGAAAGTAGCGCATGCGAAAGGGCATATCACTGCTGCTGACTACGTCCAAGGCGAGTTCGGCGGGAAATGGCTACCAGCTGCGATCGCGCTAACTGGAATCGTCGCCACTATGCCCTATATCGCGCTTCAGCTGATCGGGATGCAGGTCGTTATCAAGGGACTCGGGGTAACCGGTGAACTGCCGCTGATCGTCGCATTCCTTATTCTTGCGCTCTATACGTACACCAGTGGCCTTCGAGCGCCAGCGATGATTGCATTCGTGAAAGACATCATGATCTACATCGTCGTAATCGCCGCGGTATGCTTGATCCCGTTGAAGCTCGGCGGTTACGGACACGTGTTCGACATGGCAGACGCGCATTTCAAGGCAAAAGGAGGCGAAACCGGCATCCTTCTAAAGCCGTCTCAGTTCACCGCTTACGCATCACTGGCACTTGGATCAGCGCTTGCGGCGTTCATGTATCCACACACTATGACCGGTGTGCTGTCGTCCGCGTCGGCCGACACAGTGAAAAAGAACGCCATCTTCCTCCCGGCATACACATTACTGCTTGGGCTCATTGCGCTACTGGGTTATATGGCAATTGCTGCGGGTATCCAAGTCAAATCTGCTAGCGACGTCGTGCCGGCATTGTTTGGGACCTTGTTCCCTTCTTGGTTCTTGGGCTTCGCCGCGGCAGCAATCGCGATCAGCGCACTCGTTCCCGCCGCGATCATGTCGATCGGGGCAGCAAATCTATTCACGCGCAATCTCTGGCGACCGCTCGCGTCACCCAACATGTCCGCGACCAGCGAAGCATCAACCGCGAAGATCGTGTCACTTGTGGTGAAGTTTGGAGCGCTGCTTTTCATCGTCGCCCTTCCGACGAAATTCGCGATTGATCTCCAACTACTTGGCGGTGTTTGGATCTTGCAGATTTTCCCGGCGGTCGTGTTCTCGCTATTTACGCGTAGGCTCAGTTCGACCGGTGTAATGTGCGGCTGGTTCGTCGGCATTTCACTAGGCACAGCTCTCGCAGCAGTCCAAGGGCTGAAGCCTGTCTACACCTTGCACGTCGGTGATTCAACGTGGCCAATATACATCGGTCTGATTGCATTTGTTGCAAACGTCGCAATCACTTTCGTCGTTTCAATGATGACGCCGAGCCGCCAGACTATGGTCACAAGTCAAGCGAATGCATAAACATTAGGCAACGTCCGTCGACATAAAATCAGGGGCGTCTCGGACGCCCCTGTTCACTTCTTTCGACGATATACACTTTCCACTCCGACTTACGCTGCAGATGTTGGGTCCGATCAGAATTCCACGACGTCGGGTCCCAGTTAAGTCGCTACCGCGCGCGCATCGCCTTCACGGCGCCGCTGCTATCCCACCTCGGCAAGAGCTTGCGACGATCGCCTTTCTCTCCAGTCTGCCGGGCTTGTTTAGCAAGCAGGCGCACACTGCGCTATGTTAGACGCCTCTCACGGTTCCTCGTTTAGCACCGGCACGCGCTGCACGCGGCTCTGGGAACGGATCCGCGTAGGCAATCCATTGCCGCGGCACTTCGGCCATTTCCGCGTCGGAAAGCAAGCAAGCGTCAAGCCGATTACGCATCGTCGCCTCGTCCATTTCAACACCAATCAACACGAGTTCCTGACGGGCGTCACCAACGTCCGCGTCGCAGCTTTCGTCGATGGACGCCGGTGATTCCGCATCGGTCGGCCAATGGGCCCGTGGCACGGCTGCCCACCAAAGGCCAGCAGTACCATGTCAGCCGACAGGTCCGGCTCGTGACCAGGAGCCGACGTGCATCGGCCGGCTAGCGAGCCAAAGGAGCCCTTCGAACGAACCACGCCCGACCGACCACCGCTGATAAGACTCCCAAACGCTGCGGGTGCATTAGCCGACGAGAACGCCAGACAAAGCTCCGAACTCCGTACTCTTCGGTCTCTGGCGTATGCTCGCCCCGCAACTCCTTGAGCCATCCAGGAGCCATCGCTGCCTCCTCGAAATCGAACAGCGTCATATCCAGCGCGCGATCGAGCGAGACTCGACCGAACTTCGAAAGCTCGATCCGCGCTAGTGTCACCAAGCGATTCGTCACGAGAATGGAGGCTGTCTGCGAACTGTAGTCACGTAGAATATTGAACACATCGACGACCGTCACCATCGTGCCAAGCCTGGCGACGTCAGACAAGCTCTATCACTCTTCTTCCGCAAAAGTGAAGGCCTCTGTTGCGTGAAGCGGCTCCGGGATCCTGGTAGATTCAGTCACCAACTGATCGAAACGCACTTCCTTCGCGAGACAATTTACCTCAACCAGAAGATCGTCGTGCAAGGTGCCGCAGATACAACCATTGCTCACGTCCATTAGTTTTTCGTCGGTTCTCGATAGCTGAGCGCCACCGTCGCGAACCAGAAGGGGTCGTCGGGCCAACTGCGCCGAGAAAGGCGCGCAAGGAAAATCCATGGGACTGGAAATAGACAAGCATCTGGCACAAAACACAATTGCGCCCAGCTTGCGAGTCAAGAGCAAAGAATCGATGGCCAGCGGCGGCGCAGTCGCAACGGCTAGATTCGCGCGAGACGAACTATCTCCCGGCGGCAGAGGTGCTCGATCTGTCTAGCCTGAACTGCGCTGCAGTATTAGCAAGCATTCGCGCCTGATCCTCAAGGGAGCCAGCGGCCGCCGCAGCTTCCTCGACCAACGCCGCATTCTGCTGCGTAGCGATATCCATGTTGCTCACCGCGATGCTCACTTGGCTTAGGCCGTGGCTCTGCTCTCGAGTGGCAGATGCAATTTCCCCCATGATCACGTTCGTTCGCGTGACGGCATCGATCAACTCACTCATAGTGGTGCCCGCCTCGCCAACCAACTTCGCGCCATCCTCGATTTGCGAGGAGGAACCTGCAATCAATTCACGAATTTCCTTCGCTGCCGACGAGGATCGTTGTGCAAGTGTACGCACCTCACCCGCCACCACAGCAAACCCTCGTCCTTGATCGCCCGCCCGAGCTGCTTCCACCGCGGCATTGAGCGCAAGAATGTTGGTCTGGAAAGCAATCCCCTCGATGATTGACGTGATTTCAGCAACCGCCGTAGAGCTCTCGCTAATCTCACCCATAGTTTTAACAACGCGCGTGACAACGTCATGCCCGCGTTGGGCAATTTGCGACGCCGAAGTCGAGAGTTGACTAGCTCGCTCCACATTCTCAGCGTTTTGTTTCACCGTGCTTGACAACTGCTCGGTACTCGTCGCCGTCTCCTGCAGCGACGCGGCCTGTGACTCCGTCCGCGCCGACAAGTCCGCATTACCCGCTGCGATCTGCCGCGTCGCAGAGGCAATGGCTGTGCTGCCTTCTGTTAGCGACCGTACCGTGCGGCGCAGATTCGACTGCATCGCGGCGAGACCGCCAAGCATCCGCCCCATCTCGTCTCGCGAATGCGCCTCGATGGTGCAGCTCAAGTCCCCCTTTGCGATCTGCCCGAAATGCTCGATCGCGTCATTTACCGGGACCAAAATCGCCTTACGCAGGAAGTACCAACTTCCGATGGCCCCGAATAGTCCTGAAAAAATCGCCGCGACGCTGCTCACAAGCAGAATTTGGTAGTGGTGCTCAGTCGTTTCATATTGTTGTTTCGATTGTTCGAACTGATATGTCTTCAGCTTGTTAGCGGCCTCCTGCATGCGCGTGTAGAACTCTCCGACGCTGACCATAAGCTTAAGGATTTCATCACGATCGGCGCGCTGTGTGGCGTCGCGAAAGCGCTGCAATTCCGCCTGCGTTTCATCGAGTTCTTTAGTTACGTCGGCCGCGAGCCGATCCTCCTCAGCATCGCGAGGCAAGGAAAGGTATGTGTTCCATGCGGTCCTGGCCACCGCTTTCACCTCCGTATCCTTACCGTACATCTTGGACGCGTCAGACGAGCCCGGATTGATTGCAGCGCGATCAAGGGATGTTCGCTGGCGACCAACCATAATGGTCATTTCACCTACCGCAATCGACTTCGGAAGCTGTTCCGAGTATGTACGACGGTTAGCGTTGTTGCTCGCAATCATCCCAGCGACTCCAAGTCCGCCGACGATTACCAAAAGGACACTAAGAAACAACATCGCCGCAAGAAGGCGGCCGTTGATAGACATACGGTTGGTTAGCATCGTGAAATCGCTTACAGTTGTGACAGGGAGTTCCTAGCGCGCTGCACAAATAGCAAACACAGCCATGAATATGCTTTATCGGCACGGGAAATTCCAAACTTTATGTCTATTTGTAAATACGATATTTACTCCGGAAATAAATATCCATCGAGATCTTTTCTCTCGATATATGAAAAAAAATAGCAATTGACCGACGGAGGTTTGCTCCATCCAATTTAAATTCTTTAGAAATCTCGCTTTATCGACTCAAGCGCAGACCCCAATTGTCAAATTTTGACGCCAGAGCGTCCTAGCGGACCGTCTTATCAACAGTATTTTTCGGCGAGGTCCGTTTCATGGGTCAGCTATGTGCGATAGCTGACCCATCCCCGTGCGCCCGTGATCTATAGCCTTGGCTGCCTATGTGATGTGAAATGCCCATAAAACGGCCGACTGCTGTCTTCCAGGCGACCCTCACGCTATGGCCAATCTATCAGGTGCCACATTCTCGTCCTGACCAGCAATCTCACGATCCCTTTTCTCCCCACCGCCACGATAAGGCTCGACTTTAACCAGGCAGGTGTGTGCCGCACACCCCTGGCCAAAGCTGGAGCTTCCCTTATCGAGCGTTAGCACGTTCGGGTTTCCGGAGCGATCCAACGGGTTCTCAGAATCGTCCTCCGGGTCATACCAAGCTCCGGTGGGTAGCACGACGACACGCTGGCGAATATCGCCGACAATCTTCGCGCTCGCGAGACACTGTCCGCGATCATTCCAAAGGCGGACCGTCTGGCCGTTCTCGACACCTAACCGAAGCGCGTCGTTCGGATGCATCGAAACTTGCTCGAGACCATCACGCTTCGTAGCCTGGCTTACGGGCGCATCGTCCAGTTGACTGTGAAGCTTGCCGACAGGCTGCCTTGATATCAAATGCATCTGCGTCGAATCGGCACTCCCCAACCATTCGGCCGGTTCAACCCACGCCGGATGTGGAGGGCAGTCGTCGTACCCACGCTGCTCGAGGACGTCGCTCCATAGGACAATACGCCCGGTGCTCGTTGACAATGGATGTGCTTCTGGGTCTTTTCGAAAAGAACCAAGATATGTGAAGTCCTTCCTGCTCGGAACCTCCACTACACCGCGCTCCCAAAATTCTTCGAACTCCGGAAGCAAATGGTCGAATCGGTCCCAAGCGTCTTTGCGCGATATCTGATACAGATGTCTAATCCACTGCATCTCGTCGCGCCCTTCACTGAACGCCCTCTCCACACCAAGCAGATCTGCAATTCCTCGCATGATGTCGTAGTCGCTTCGCGCTTGCCCGACGGGCGCAATTGCCTGATGCATTGCCACCAGATGATCCGAACGACGACTCCCGGCGATATCGTTGCGCTCTATTGACGTACTGGCAGGAAGCACAATATCGGCTCGACGCGCAGTCGCAGTCCACATCGGATCCTGCACAATGATTGTCTCCGGACGCGTCCATGCACGGCGCAGCCGGTTCAGATCCTGATGGTGATGGAAAGGATTGCCGCCTGCCCAATAGACAAGGCGCGTATCCGGATAGACGTGCGTTCGCCCTTCATACGTGAACGTCGTTTCCGGATTGAGAAGAAGATCCGCAATTCGAGCGCACGGTATGAAGTCGCTGATCGCCTTCGATCCCTGCGAAAACGCCGGCGAACTCGACAATGCGACGGGCATCCCAACGCCACCCAGAGACCCGTAACCGTACCCCACGCCCGTGCCAGGCAGGCCGATTTGACCAATGACGGCAGCAAGTCCCAGAGCGGCCCAATACGGTTGCTCCCCATGATCAGCGCGCTGGAGGCTCCAACTGACCGTCAGCATGGAACGAGTCTCAACAAGTTGCGTTGCAAGACTGCGCAAACGATCCGGGTCAAGATCCGCAATTGCCGCGGCCCATGATGCGTTCTTCGGTGTGCCGTCTGCATTTCCTGCCACGTAATCAAGAAAACGATCTGCACCGCTGCAGTACGTTGCGAGGAACTCGCTGTCGTGGAGGCCCGCCGCAACAATTTCGCCCGCCAAACCAAGCATCACTGCGGTATCGGCATTCGGTCGAATCGGCCACCACTCGGCCGGCACCCATTCCGGAAGGTCGTCTCTCAGAGGCGAAATCAAAACGAAGCGAACACCTCGCTCGACCATCGCGCGCAAGTGCCCTTCTAGCTGATGGCGCGCAATTCCGCCTGCCTCGCTCTGCGCCGTACGTGGTGACAATGCACCAAAGACGACCACCGTCTGCGCATGAGCAGCAACAGCGTCCAGTGTCGTGGCCCCGCCGCTGCATGCTTCCGAGTCGCCAAGAGTATGGCGCAAGATAACAGGGCCGGCCGCCGTGCTATATGTGTCAACGTGCCCTGTATAGCCGCCTACCAGATTCAGGAGACGCTTAAGCTGGGACGACGCATGATGAAATCGCCCACAACTCGTCCAGCCGTATGATCCGGCGAAGATCGAACGATTCCCGAACGTCGCCCGAACGCGACTTATCTCTTCGGCGACAAGACGCTGTGCCGTCTCCCAAGAGACCGGAACGAACTTGTCGCCTGGACTACGGTCACTCGCTCCGCGATTCTTCAGCCAACGTTCGCGCACCATGGGCTGTTGAATGCGGTATTTCGAATCGGCCCAGTACTTCACCGATTTGATAATCGGCGACGGGGCAGGATCCCCCGCGAAAGGCTCTACGTCGATTACACGCCCGTCGTCGACGATGAGCGAGTATGCCCCCCAATGACTGCAATGACTAAAGCGTTGCAATGCCACGACCACATTCTCCTAGATCACCACATGTACCGACAAACCGAGCCAACAACGACGAGCCTTATAGGGTGCCCTGCAACGAAGCTCGGAGCGGTATCCGACGGCTTCATTGACAGACACGCCTGCGGTACCTCGCAACCTAGGCCAGCATGACAGCGAAAACGCATCGAACGCACACCCCGTCGACGCGGAGTCCCACGCCGAGCAGTCTGCGTCAACGGAGTGGAGCACACAAGCGAGATGATCTATGCCTGCCGAATAGAAATTGTTTGTCATGGCATCTTCGCTCACTGCGCCTCACAAGCCCTTCGTGCGGCGTTCAGACACAAAAACTACACTCTTCGTCGAAGCTTCGGCGATGGGCCTCAAATGAAGGATAGAAATTCGAATACTATTTGCGAGAGAAAACGGGAATGCTGTCGTCGAATAGACATCGACGTTTTCAGCATTCCCGCCACCGCTCTCACAACTTGATCGACACTATTTATCAGTGTTCGAGAAGCTTGAAGAGGGGGGTACTCATCAGCATGATTCCGACGAATGCGACAAACACAACACTGGCCGACCGGAATTTCTTCAGAGCCGGCACACGCCATACCAGGTATGAAGGGACGATGCAAGACACCAGACCAAACGTGGGCGAAGTCCATTGGAGCAACGCCATCGACGAGATATTCGCCCAAACCCAGCAGGTCAGAATCACCGTGGACGCCGCAGCGATGGCGAACGGCAGAACTTTCTCAAAGCGCGGTCCACGTGTCATGAAGCGATCCAGGATGTTCGCCACCATACCCTTCATGGCGTCGTGGAAACCCAGGTAGGCGCCAAGGAAAGCCGTCAGGATCGCAACGATATTGAGGATGGTCGCGAGGATCTTGACTGTATCTCCAGGAATCACACGCGCAGACAACGCCAGCGCCGAGATATTTTGCGACACGGCATACTTGGCATCCGCCGCGCTAGTCGCAAACAGGAATGAAAATGCGAAGAACAGTACGCTCGCGATGAGGATGAAATACGCGACCTTGCTTGCGCGCAAGGCACGATACGTGGCGATCGCCGGGTTGGACTCCAATTTTCTGAATGCCACGTTCATGGGGTTCAGGATTTGGATATATACAATCGAGAACACCGCAAACGGCAACGAAACCAGAACATCCCGGACGAACGACAGCGCGCCACTCGACGTCACGAAGCTCACGTTCTTCAAGCTCCAGTACGGGATCATCGACAGGCCGAGGAACACAACGATCGAGAGCTTGGTAACAATGAGTGGGCCAGACACCTTGAAAAGCAGTCTCTCTCCGCGCGCCCCAATCGCGACCATAACCGCAATGACGCAAAGCGGAAACCAGTATGTTGCGGCCAGCGACGCGTGGGTGACGTTAAATACCTGAAGATAGGACGAACTGTCGTGGGTAATTGTCGTCGAATAAACGAGCATCGCCTTCGTCAGCGTAATAAAATACACAACGCTAAGGGCAATACCCCAGTTCGGACCAAGGTACTCGGTAATAATTCCCGTGTAATCCTTGCACTGACCGCTTTCAGATAGCGACTTTATATAAAGATTCGATAGATAGTGGACTGCCGGATATGCAATTGCCAAAGCGGCGATTGAAACCCAAAATCCTTTGACCCCCATTTGCAGGGGCATGAATACAACTCCGGATCCGATTGCCATGCCGATACAGAGAACGACCCAGCCGGCGTCGTACGATGTAAACGGAACACGCTGCACAGAACCTTCACTCAACGGCAGGCTGCCGCCACTAACATTTGCCATGTCTCCACCACTCTCATGTAATGGATTTGCGATATCTCGCGATACATGCGACCTCGCGATCTCCTATGGGGGCGCTCCTGTCGTTGCAAGGAGAACGCGTAACACCACACGCGATTCGCTTTTTCGACAGACGGACTTCGTCAACCCATTGGAATTAGCTTAAGGTGGCAAGAATTCTCTCGCAACGGTAGTTGCCCGAAATATTTTTGAATTGTGGTGTATGGATTTGTGACGCCTTGGAAAAAGTGACCAATTCCGATCGAACTCTTATTGATTTTGGTGTTCCGACTGATTCTCCTTCTAGACCCGATGCGTTCGCCGCGCACTTCAACTTGAATCCAGTCTCAAGGAAGCCAGTCTTCCGTGAGCCACCGCCAACCGAACTCCCGTGTGCGCCGAAGACGCTTTCCACACCGCGATACATCTGGCCTGACTCGCAGATTCTTCGTTTCTGCGTTCAATCGTTTCAGGCGCGCGAGTCGCACGGACTCGCGGTTGAATCTTTGGGCTCTCGCCAGAAAATGGCCACCAGAAAAACGCTGAGACGCAACTTCGCGAGCACGGTGAATGCTCATGTCCACCGTACGACGGGAACGAAAGAAGCAGAGACGTGATGGAAATTCGCTTGATGTGCACAAGGGTGGTCCGTGCGGAGTGGCAATGGTGGTCCGCGTCGCCGAGGCGCGATTTGAGCAGGTCGCCGAGATCGGCATAGACGCGGCTCACAATGAACGAGGTCGAAACAGCTGGGAGCGTTAGGGCTCACTAATTTTAATCTCGCGCAATGATTCCTACACCTTCGTTCTAGCCTATGCGCCTACCGCTGCGCTCAAGTGACCAGTCTTCAGATAGTAGGTGACGCCGCTAGACCCTGCTACGATCGCTGAAGAGCTACCTCCTGGGAGGCGGATCCAACTTCCGCGCGAGTATGACTCGGCGCCATCGATCACCTCGCCATCCACGACTAACACCTCGGCTCCGTCAATCGAATCGCCAAACAGACGTGCCCCCGGCAGCAGACGCTGAAGGCAAACCCGTTCGTCTTCGCTCGAGAACAGCATGCAGATCTCACGATCGCCTTCACGCTGCCAGCGCTGTGGATCTCGCGTGTCGACGCGAACGCGATGCGTGTCTTCAACCGACATCTGCCACAGCTTAACGAAAATTGTCGCGCCTTCGTTGCTTGCTGTCTGATGGCTTGAGCCCGGTGGGTTACGCAGATACCACCCTGCCGGATAGTGTTTGTCGCCCTCGGAAAACGTCCCGCACAACACTAGGATCTCCTCACCACCCGGGTGCACATGGTGAGGAAAGCTGGACCCGGCCGCATACCGCACGATACTCGTAGCACGCGCCTTCTCGGCTCCAATACGATCGAGCATCACGCGCTCAACACCGAGCTGGGGTGAAGCGATCCACTGGTATTGTTCGCGCGCCACAACGGCGCGCCGGGAAAAATCGGAATTAATCAGCATGATTATTATTCAAATCGCCAACGAGCAATCAGCAGACGAAGCCCTAAGCGGAACATCACGGCGGAGCTGAGAGTTCTGTATGTTTGGAAGCGCCTCACACTGCCAACTCACTACATGACGAGAACGTGCCCTCGATCGCAAGTCCATTTAGCACCGCGCTGCTCGCCCCCCCTCAAGATTAACCAGGGAGCTGAGCAGCAAACTTCCAGCGCCTTAGTTGCGGCCTGCCATGACGCCACCATCCACATCCCATACTGCGCCCGTAACCCAGCTTGCCTTTTCCGACAGCAGGAACGTCACCGTTTCCGCTACATCTTGCGGAGTACCAACGCGACCAATGGGGTGGAAGCTGTTGAAGCCCTGGAGTGCACCGTGCACTTCAGCCTTCGGGATAAAGCCTTCGTAAATCGGTGTAGATACAACTGCCGGCGAGACCGCGTTGACGCGAATGTGCTTGGAGGCAAGCTCCATCGCAAGATGTTGCGTTAGTGAGTGCAAGCCCGCCTTCGCCATCGAGTATGCGGACGACGGCGTTGCTGCAATCGCCTGCTTCGCCCACATCGAACCAATGTTGACGATTGAACCGGATCGATTGGCGCTCACCATGTTCGCAGCGACCTTTTGCGTGATGAAGAAGAACGCCTTGTTCAATTTCATGTACTGGTCGTAGTCCGCCTCCTGGTGCTCAAGGAACGGCTTCGGGAAAAATACGCCTGCTGCGTTAACGAGCAGATCGACGTCTTTGTGATTTTCATCGATCGTCTTCAGAAGCGCAGCCAGTCCCGCCTCGCTGGAGAGATCCGCGATCAACGCCGTCACGTCCCCGTACGCGCTCAGCTCCTTTTGCGCTTGCTCGGCTTTCTCGGCGCGATTCCCAACGACCACAGCACGGCCACCCGATGCCATAACCATCCGTGCCGTTTCAAAGCCCATACCGCTGGTACCACCAATGACCAGCAACTTCTTACCGTTGAACTCGTTACTCATGTTGATATCCTTTCTGACAAGCCACAGGGTTAAGACCAACAGCTACCAAACGGTGCGACACATCGCTTTCCAGTGACCCGTGATGAGACGGCGGACACCACCGCTAAAGGCGCGTACCTAGTAGGTTAACTATCCTTATTCGGGGGCCGGCTTACTGTACCTTCATTGCAAGTACAGCTACAAGGCACCTGAATCTGTGCCAATTATTGTCCCCTTCCGGCCCACAGACAAACGAGATTAAATGTACCAAGCTAAAAGAAAATCTATGCCGCAAGTCGAGGTCGATCCGAGCCCCGCCAGCGCCATGCCATCCAACGAATGCGGCCCGACCGTCATAGGAAATTTATGCGCCAAAGTTCTCCCAAGCATCTCCAGCTGCAAGAAATGGCCAACTCTGGTGGCTGACTCATCAGCGATAGAGCGCCGACAAAAGACAAAAGTCGGACCGCGTACCTGATAGCAGGAACAAGCGTCCGACTTATCAGCAATTCTCAACCGCGAAGCTCGGAGATTGCCTGGATATTGAACAACCGCGAATTACACGCCCAAAGTCGCGTTAGCGATGTTGCACTGCCCCGACCCTCCCCCACAACAACCAGACCAAAGCGAGTGCAGAGACGATGATTGGGGGAAGCATTAGCGACGTAACAGTTGCCCACCCGAAGCTCATGAGAAGGCTTCCGGAGACGAACGAGCCGATCACCATCGCGCCAAAGACAACGAAATCGTTAATCGACTGAACGCGTGGGGCCTCTTCAGGAGTGTGACTCGCGAGCACCATCGCGGACGCCCCGAGAAAGCCGAAGTTCCAACCGAGGCCGAGCAATACGAGCGCCACCCAAAAATGATGCGCGGTTACTCCGCTAAACCCTGCTATGGCGGCCAGCGCCGTCAGAGCCAGCCCCGAGAGGACGACCGCGAACGCTCCGAATCGCTCAATCAGCCGCCCCGTGAAAAAGCTCGGCGCATACATCGCGATCACATGCATCTCGATGCCATAGTTCGCATAGAGGCGCGAAATACCGCACAGTTCCATCGCCAACGGCGCCGACGTCATCATGAAGTTCATCGTCATGTAACTTACGACGCCGCACACCATTGCTATCAACAACTGAGGTTGACGGAGAATTTCCTTCGCTGAGCGCCCACCACGAGTGCTTTCACCCGCGACTTCCCGCTGGAACTTGACGCCACGCAGAACAATTGCCGACAAGACAGCGACACCAGCGGCAGCCGCGTAGGTGACCGCGTAGGCATGAGGCGACCACAGGTTCATAGTCGATGACACCAGTTGCGGTCCGACCACCCCGGCCGCGACCCCCCCTGCCATCACCATCGACAGCGCACGCGGTTTCTCCGTGGGTGAAACACACTCAGCTGCTGCAAATCGAAACGTCAGCACGACTGCGGCATACGCTCCTCCGAACAGCATTGCTATGCAATACAGCGCGAATGAATGAACTACAAGCGCTGCACACGCAAGCAGCCCGACCAGCACGCCGCAGATGTTACCTGTTCGAAAAGCCGCTTGCCGCCCGTAACGGCGCGTCAATGAACCAACTGGCAGAGTGGATAACGCCATCCCAACAACGAAAAGCGAAATGGGAAGCGTTGCCAGCTCAGGTCGTGGCGACAACATATTGCCAATGATCGCGCCGGTCGCGTAAACGACTGTGGAATTGGCACCAGAAAGTGCTTGCGCAAAAGCCAGACGAGCGACTGACGGATTGAATTTCATAAATGTGAAGTGCTTAAACTCAATATGCCGGCGTACGCAGTGCGCCGTGACGAACACGGCCATTGTCTATACTGCGTAGCTATGCCTCTTTGCTCTTCCCTCGCTCATACGATCGAGCGCTTGTCACCAGAAACATGAAGGCCGCCGTATGCGTCGATGACTATCGCGTCAACTGCACGGGCTGCGAGTTCGAAAACTGCGCCTAACCCGCACGGATGACAACAAATCTGGTCAATCGGCGGATGCTGGTCCCTGGAAAAGCTGGCTCACAACAAACGGGACCAAACCACTACCCAGCGCAGTGTCAACTAGTCCAACGGAACGTGGACTGTGAAGTCTTTACCTCATACAAAGCAAAACTACCCGTGATGCGTCCACCCAGAACCCCTTCTGATTCATTGTTGCTTGTTTCCGCATAGCGGGCAAACGAGATATTATGTCTCTAACTGAAAGAAAAACTTATTCGATGAAAGCTCCCCTACACATCAACGCGTTGCGGGCATTCGAAGCCAGCGCTCGTCACCAGAGCTTTTCGGCAGCAGCAGCGGAGCTTCATGTCACCCCTGCAGCTGTCGGCCAACTCGTTCGAACCCTTGAAGAGTGGTTGGGCATTCCGTTATTCCATAGAACGACGAGCGGTCGAGCGCGCTTGGTTCCAACCGAAGCGGCGGAGCGCGCCCTACCCGACATCAGGGCCGGCTTCGAGCGTCTGACGCTCGGCGTAGAACGACTTCGGGAAGGTGCGGCCACCGGAATGCTTACCGTAGCCGTGAGCCCAGCTTTTGCAGCCAAGTGGCTGCTCCCGCGAATTCATCGTTTCCAGGATGCTTGTCCCGACACAGACGTCAGACTCGATACGTCCCTCAAACCCGTTGATTTTGTCGCGCAGCGAATCGACATCGGAGTTCGATATGGTGCTGGCAGCTGGCCCGATCTCACCGCAGACAAATTAATGGAGGAAGAGGCCTATCCCGTCTGCTCTCCGGAGTTATTGGCACGTCCCGGCCGGTTGCAGACGCCCGCAGATCTGCGTCGCGAAACGCTCATTCATGACCTGTCCATGGAAGGGCATCCAGGATTTCCCACGTGGTCTGCATGGATGCGCAAGGTCGGCCTTGAGGACATAACGGCGAACATTCGAGGAATGAGCATCAATAATTCGGCGGCTGTACTTCAAGCCGCAGCAGAAGGACGCGGTGTCGCTCTCGCCCGCGGAGTTATGGCGAAAGACGATCTGGCGGCCGGTCGACTCATACGCTTATTCCCGGATATCTCATTTACATCGGACCTGGCTTACTACATTGTCTACCGCCCCGAAATGGCGTCAGTCGCGAGGCTCGCTACATTTCGTGAATGGCTATTTAAAGAAGCGTCCTCATAAGCTGAGCAGCGACTCCCGAAACAAAATGGATGAGCCGATAAAAAGTGCATTTCCTTGATACAGACATTAAGGATCCGCTCCAATTGCTTCGAGCATTTTCCCCGTTATGTTTTTCGGTGTTTGCCGCCAGCGAGACGCGCTGCTCTTTGCAGCGGCGCCTCGCTTAGCTCATCAATTGTTCTCCGGTCTTGCAGGCTGAGAGCCTAAGCCAGCAGCTTTGCGTCCTTTCGCCACCTGTTCGGCCGTTACCGCTGGCGCGTGATTGCCCCAACTCGAGCGAACAAACGTTAGAACGTCTGCAACATCGCGGTCCGTCAGCCGGTCGGAAAAGCCCGGCATCGCATAGTGGGTTGGCGCAGATTTCGTTGACGGCATTTCGCCACCTTGCAGCACAATGCGAATGAGCGAGCTGGGGTCTTCCGTATTGACAACGCTCGCCAGTGCCAGCGTGGGGAACGTACTGTCGTATCCCGATCCTGCCGTACGGTGGCAAGCCGCACAGTTGTCCACGAAACTAAGCGCACCATTACCGTGATCCGTTCCCGCGCGAAGCGCTGTAGCCGCCGTAGCGTTCGCGGAAAGCGTGGTGTTTGACGTGACGACTGGCGCAAGTGTCTTGAGATAGGCGGCTATTGCACTCAGATCAGCGTCGCTCAGGTGCTGGGTACTATCACTTACGACCTCCGTCATCCCTGCGAATGCAGCGGCATGGGCCGACCGGCCGCTCTTCAGGAAAGCGACGATATCGGATTCGCTCCAGTTACCCAGCCCGTCCTTCTTGTCGCCTCGAAGGTTCTTTGCCAAATAGCCGTCAATGACACCACCCGACAAGAATTGCTTTCCGTCGTCGGTTAGTGCCTTCTCCTGAAGCCCGGCACCGCGCGGCGTATGACAAGCGCCACAGTGCTCAAGACCTTCGACAAGATAACGGCCCCGTGCGACCTGGGCAGACGAAATCGGTGCCTCTTCGTTCGTCACTTCAGGCGCGAAAGCGAGGCGCCAAAACCGCAGCGGCCAACGCATCGACAGCGGCCAAGGAATATCCGGCGCCTTGTTCACCTGCGAAACCGGTGCGACGCCATTCATGAAGTAGGCGTAGAGCGCCTTGACGTCCGATGGGCTTACTCTCGCATACGACACGTAGGGCATGGCGGGGTATAGGCTCGAGCCATCCCGACCGATACCATGACGCACCGCCTTGTCGAAATCTTCAAAGGTATATTCGCCAATACCCGTCTCTTTTTCCGGCGTGATGTTCGTCGAATAGATCTTCCCAATTGGTGAGTCGATCGGGAAGCCACCCGCAAAGGGCTTACCAGCTTTCGCTGTATGGCAGGCAATGCAGTCCGCGGCGGCGGCGAGGTACCGCCCCCTCTCGATCAACGCCTTGTCAGCGACACTGCCGGCCATCGCGCTGCGCGACGCTCCGTTGTTGCCCGTTGTCGCCGTCGCGCCGGCCTCCTGCGCCCCAGCGCGCGCGACCCACGTCGCGCACACAAACATTGCAGATATCCACAAGGCAATTGCTATGGTTGATTTTTTCATTGCCCGACCTCAAGCTTGAACCAGCGGTTCGGCCGGATTCTTCAAATATTGCTCCCGAATCGCCTTCGCCGCGTGGTAGGCGAGCGCAACGACGATTCCCGTCGGGTTGTACCCCATGTTTTGCGGGAAGGCGCAAGCACCTGTCACGAATACGTTTGGCACATCCCAGCTTTGCAGATACTTATTTACAACGCTGGTTTCCGGCGAACTTCCCATCACGGCACCGCCAGTCGTATGCGTCGACTGATAAATGCGAGTGTCGTATCGTTGGGCCTTAGTACGAATGTGTCGGAATGTCTTTTCGGGCTTCATAGCCTTCGCGACCTCTTCTACACGCGTTCCGATGTAGTCCAACATGGCGTATTCATTGTCGTGCCAGTCGAACGTCATACGCAGCAGGGGCTGGCCGAATTTGTCCCGATAAGTTGGATCGAGATCAAGGTAGGCGTCGCGGTACGGCATCACCGAGCCCGCTACCCCAATCGTCATAGAGCGTTGGTAAGAATCCTTGACGCCAGCTTTCCAGCCGCTACCCCACGACGGCGTACCGGGAACGGGCGACGCCTGTTTGATTGGACGACCGCCCGTGCGAACGTGCCGCACACATGCACCTCCGACAAACCCGAGAGGACCATGATCGAACTGGTCTCCATTGAGATCATCCATCGCAACGCCACCGGCACCCGACCCGACAAATGGGTTCAGTTCAGTACCTTTCGGCAGAAGGACACTGATACCTCCATTCATCTGGTATGCGTAGTTGCGGCCGACAACGCCTTCGCCGGTAATGGGATCGTACGGCTTACCGATGCCCGAGAGCAGCAGCAATCGGACGTTATGCATCTGAAATGCAGCCAGAATGACGAGATCCGCAGGTTGCTCGACCTCTCGGCCCTGCGCATCAAAGTAGGTTACGCCCGTAGCGTGCTTCCCATCTGGGGAAAGCAGAACTTTCGTTACGTACGAACGCGTGCGCAACTCAAAGTTTGGCTTCTTCAGTAGGACGGGGAGAATCGTCGTCTGCGGCGAAGCCTTCGAATACATGTAACAACCATAGCCCTCGCAGAACCCACAAAAATTGCAAGGTCCGAGACGCACACCGTATGGATTGGTATATGGTTGCGACGCATTCGCAGCTGGCGCAGGGTAAGGATTGAACCCCACTTCGCGCGCAGCCTTTTCGAACAGCGAGGCGCCAAGCACATTCTTCAACGGAGGCGTCGGATATTCACTGCTTCTTTTGGCCTCGAGCGCATTACCACGGCGGTCGATTTTGCCGTTCAGATTACCGGCCTTCCCTGAAGTTCCAAATACCTTCTCTGCGTAATCAAAGAACGGTTCCATTTCGTCGTAGGTCACGGCGAAATCCTGAACTTGCATGCCTTCGGGAATGAACTTCTTTCCGTAGCGCTCTTCGTAGCGTGTTCTCAGCTGCAGCTCTTCGGGAAGCATCCGATAGTGCATCCCATTCCAATGAAACCCTGCACCGCCCACTCCGTTACCGAGAAGAAATGAACCATGCTGCCGATATGGAACTGCCAGATCGTTAATCCCGTGTCGGACCGTTACCGTTTCACTTGAGAGATCCTGAAACAGCGCTCCACGAACGCTGTACTTGAGTTCGTCGATAACCTTCGGATATTGCGCATCGGTCGCAGTGTCCTGCATCGCACCACGCTCCAGGGCGACGACGTTAAGGCCCGCGTCCGTAAGCTCCTGACCTAGGATCGCGCCTGTCCATCCCAGCCCCACGATCACGCAGTCGACTTTGTCTTTCTTGATTGCCACGCCCGCTTACCCCCGCCTTCCGTCGATCGAAACCGGCCCGTACGGGTACTTAACCCCGGGCTGGTCGATCCAATCCATGTAGTCTGCTCTTGCGCCCGGAAAGCCCACCATCTTCCAGCCGACCATGTTCTTGTTCCCGCCATAGATCGGGTCCGCAAGGAACCCTTCCTTTGTATTGGCGAGCAAATACGAAAAGAAGACTTTCGCCGGAACAGATTCGAAGTGCACCTGGCCTTTCTCGACCGCGTGCAGAACCGTTTCTTGCGTCGCCACGTCGAGTTTGGAAAATGCCTTGCCGCTGTACTGCTTCGCGCAGTACTCGTCACATTCCTTGATACCGTTGCGGTAGATGTCGCGAGGCGTGAGATTCAGTTGATAGCCCATCTCCGGAGCCTGATCCGTGTGGAAGGGACCTTGCATATACCAGAGCTTGCCATGACCGTATGGCATCTCCATCTGGCGATCTATGTACTCTGGGACACCCGCTTTGACCGCGCCTGGCCCAAGGGAATCTTCGGGGATCAGCCGGTCTACCGCCGCGTGTATGAAAATCCACTCGACATCCGTAAAGAACGTAGGGTGGTGTCGCGCGCTGTTGTCAGCGGCATCTTCCCTCGCCTCCCGGTGCCCACTGTTGCTGTCACACGCGGACTGCGTGATCGTCGCGCCGGTAGCAACGGTTGCTGCGGGCACTATGGCCAGCACTTGTCGTAGGAAACGACGGCGCGGCTCCTCCTGGTGACTCATAGCTTTCCTTCATTGGACTTTTTTCGAAACTGACAGAGCGCCACGCAGTGGATCGCCGGTGGCAAAATAGCCGCCCGGTCGTTCATAGGGTTCCTGCGCGGTGACCTGCCGTGATAGCAACGTCAGCCAAGAATCATCATGCCCGGCGTCACTTACCACACCGCAGGCCGCTCTTAAGGAATCAGCGCGATCGAGTGTTGATTGCGCGCATACCTTCAATCTCGTCGCATTCTCTGCGGTGATATTCGCTGCGGCAAGCTAGAAAAAGTTTGTGCTATTGAAAGCAAAACTTTTGACACAATTCGGCCGAACTCAACTTTCCCCACCGACTCCAACTCCACGATGCGGGTTACTTGCTGAAAAGGAAACGCCCCTGCTCAAGCAGAGGCGTCGCCGTACTTCCAGGCATCTCGTCCAGCACTTCTATGTCTTAGTGCTCAAGCAACTTAAAGAATGTTGTGGTGATCAGCAGCAATCCCGCGGGGGCCACAAAAATAACGCTTGCCGAACGAAATTTTTGCAACGCTGGGACTCGCCACACGAGGTAGCAAGGAATCAGGCAAGGCACGATTCGGAGCTGTCCACTGCAAAAGGGCCATCGAGGAAATGTCGGCCGAGAACCATCCAGTGAGGAGCACCACCGTAGCGAGGGCAATAAAGATCGGAAGGGTGCGATCGAATGCCGTCCCTCGCTTGATGAACCGGTCCACGATGTTCAACGATGCCCTTCATTGCGTCGTGGAACCCGAGGTACGCACCGAAGAACGCCGACGATGCGTGGCGATCTCCTCAAGTGGGAAACATCAACGCACAGTCCGCTACCGATGCTGCAAAGCTCCGGGTGACCGAGCCCTCGCGGACCGGTAATCTCACTAGGAATGTGCAATGCCAGGAAGCTTCTGTTTGCCCGGTCCGATTGCAGAGAGGGATCAATCTCCCGGCAGTCTTGCCTGTTTCCGAACAGGATCTCCACTCACGCAGTTTCTCTGTCGCGCTAGCTTGCAAGCGCACTTCGTGTATGGTGGGCAGACTCACGGCCCGCATCTTTAGACTTCCCCGCTATCACAACGCAGCGTAACTCCTGACCGCGCAGTTGGCGCGATACGTTCTCGACGGCAAGTTCAGCAAGCCGGTTTGTCACGAAATTCCCGCCTCCAGCGACGTGCGGAGTAATGAGCAAATTCGGCGCATCCCAAAGGCTGCTCGTCTCCGGCAAGGGCTCGGGGTTCGTGACATCCAGCCCGGCGCCGGAAAGGTGTCCGGAATGCAGCGCATCTCCAAGAGCGTCCTGATCAACGACATCTCCGCGAGCAACATTGATGAGGATGCTCCCGGCTTTGCACGCCCGAAGCGTCTCCGCATTCATCAAGTTCATTGTGTCGCCATGTGACGGGACGGCGACGACCACCACGTCGGCAATTTTTAGCGCCGACTTCAACTCGGAGGTCGGGTAGACACGACTCGCAAGTTCAGATGGCTTGCCACTACGTGTTACCGCAATGATGTCCATGCCGAAAGCCCTGGCCCTCTGCGCAACAGCCTTCCCGATCGCGCCGAAGCCCACCAATGCCATAGTTCGGCCCTGAAGCGAGCTCATTTGGGGTGCAAAATGGCGCCCCCATTCCCGGCGTTCCTGTTGCTTAACCGCTTCCGGCAAATGCTTTACGAGAGCAAGCAAGAGTCCCATTGCATGCTCGGCTACTGGGATCGCCCACGAGTCGCCTGCGTTGGTGACGGTCACTTCACGTGGTATTCCAAAACGCTGCAGGTTCTCATAGCCGGCGGAGAGCGTTTGTATCCATCGAAGTTTGGGAGCGCCAGACACCGCAGCCGCTACCTCCGCTGAAAATGCAGGTCCGACGAGGATAAGCCCCTCTGCGTCAACCACTGCCTCGGCAAGCTCGCTTACCTCTTCTGCGTAGCTCAACAGGACGTCCGGCACCGCCGCAATCGCGCCACCAACCGTTTCACGCGCGAACTTGCCAAAAAAAACTAACTTCATTCTTTGTCTCTCTCCTACCTAAGCTAGAGGAAAGCTCGCTTGTGTGACGCGTCAAGACGCGTCATTCCGGCATCAAACCTGATGACTTGCGTCCTGCCGTAGGTAATCATCTGCCGAGACGGCTAACCTGCCTCGCTCCGCCGATATACCGCACAGCGCCAACCGTTCGTTCCGCGAGTCTTCCCTCCTCGTTTGCACATTGCCGCCAGCGACTCGGCACATACACGAGCGCTGCCGAATCACGTGCGCAGTTCGACTCCTGCTTTGGTCATGCGCTCCTCGGCATCGCGTCTCAACGTCATACCAAAGCCGGGACGAGTCGGCACAGTGAACTTCCCATTCTCGGGCTGAAGGTCCTCCTCAAACAGCTCGCGGTTCGCTGGGCGCGTCGCGTAGGAATGGTGCTCGTGAATGGCGAAATTCGGGATTCCTGCCTCAAACTGCAGTGCAATTGCGGTTGCCAGTGGCGAGCCGCACACGTGTGCTTGCACCCCGACATCATATGCATGAGCCATATGTGCGACTCGGTACGCTTCGCTGATCCCGCCAACCAAGCAAACGTCCGGTTGGATCATGTCAACTGCCCCAGCCTCGAGGTACGGCATGAAGCCCCAACGCGTGTAGAGTCGCTCACCGGTTGCAAGCGGAATCGGAGACTTGCGTGCGACCTTGAGGTGTGCGTGCTCACTGTTCGGGTGGGTAGGCTCTTCGATGAACAGAATGTTCAAATCACGGACAACTTCGGCGATCTGCAGTGCGCCGACCGTGGAAGTCATCGAATTCAGCTCAAGAATAATGTCGACGTTTGGCCCCAAGCCCTCCCGAACGGCCTCCATGCGCTTACGGAACAGACCACGTTGCATCGGGGTCAAAAGCCCTCGGAGCCCAGCAGTTACCTTCTTGCCGTCATGATCCGTCATGATCGGATTCACCTTCACGCAGTCGAACCCAAGGCCGCGCACTTGCGCCGCGACATCCCTGAACTGCGCGGGCTCACCAACCCATTGGCCATCTTCGCCCCAACCCAAATGCAACTGACTTGCATAACAGCGCAGCGGCTCGGGTGTACTCCGACCGAGGAGCCTATGCACCGGTTGGCCAAGAGCTCGGCCCTTGATGTCCCAAAGCGCGGCGTCGATCGCGCTGATGGCAGCGAATACCACCGGGCCACCGCCTTCAGCCCACACCGAGCGCCGAAGCAGGTTTTCCCAAATCGTGTCCGTATGGAACGGGTCAGCTCCGAGCACGAACCGCTCTCCAAGCGTGAGGATCATCGGCCCGACCGCGGGAGCGCCAGTTCCATACGCCATTCCCGCCTCGCCCAACCCGCTGATACCCTCGTCTGTGTGCACACGCGCCAGCACCACGTTCCAGGACGCCATGCTGTCCCGGCCGGAAAGATCAGCTTGGAGTACTTCGATACGTGTAACTTTCATGCTCTGCCTCCTTGAATTTTTAAAGCACCAAAAGCGTGGCGCGGTGAGCTTTGGCGCTGTCAACGCACGCTCAACGTTCAATCTCGAAAACCACTTGAATAGCTTCAATCGTGCCGATCGCAAATCACGCTTGCAAGTTAGTTATTCTACTTCGATGAAAAGAAAAACTTCTCAACTTATATCCTCACAGGAGTCGCGCAAATGCATGCGGCAAGAGATTCGATCGCATAGCACGATATTGACCGCACCATCAAAGGCGTAGCCACGCCAAATTGTGCGACACGAACGGGCGCGACTCAGAAGCCCTATTTGCATCAAAGGTCGGCCGTCAGTTCTCGCGTTCTGCCGCCCAACTACTGGATTTACGCCTATGCAATCCGCGACCGAAGGCGCTCAGAGTTCCGACAAAGCGGTGGTGAGGCGTTGGATCGCTTTATCGACCGTAGCCCGCGGACACCCCAAGTTTGCACGCATGTAGCCATGGCCAACGATGCCAAACTTCTGCCCCTTATCAAGCCAGAGCCGAGCCTTTTTCAGCATGAAACTGTTCAACTCGTCGGCGCTCATCCCAAGTCCTCGACAGTCCATCCAGGAGAGATAAAGCGAGTCGGTTTCCAGTACTTCGATCTTCGAGGTAACGCCCTGCACGGCCTTTCGGAAGTGTGCATGATTTCCGCGAACGTATACCAGCAGATCTTCGAGCCACGATTCGCAATGCGCATAGGCTGCTTCGGCCGCTACCATGCCCAGCGAGTTCACTGCGAGGTACATGTTTCGGTCATACTGTCGCCGGAACTCTTCTCTGATCCGAACGTTGGAAACAAAGAGGTTTGCGCTCTGAAGACCCGGCAGATTGAAGGTTTTGCTTGGCGCGGTGCAGGTAATGCAGTTATCGGCGAAAGCCGGTCCTAGCGAAGCAAAGGGTACGTGCTTCTTCGTCGGATTGAGGATCAAATCCTGGTGAATTTCGTCTGAGATGACGATCACGCCATGGCGGCGGCAGATCTCTCCCATTGCCGTCAGCTCTTCCTTCGACCACACATTTCCCGTTGGATTGTGGGGGTTACTCAGAATAAAGAGCTTTGTACCAGTGCGAATGGCCTTCTCGAACGTTTCCACGTTCAAGCGGTATCCGCTTTCGGTCCGTTCGAGAGGCGCCAAGGCGAGACGTCGCCCGTTCATTGTCACATCATCGTGAAAATGCGCGTAGACCGGTGGTTGGATGAGTATCGAATCACCCGGCGCAGAGAACGCCTGTATCGCCACCTTGATTGCGGTGATGATCCCACTGGTCTGAAGCACCCACTTCTTATCTACGTCCCATCCAAACCTCTTTTGCTGCCAGCGGATGACCGCCTCGACATAACTGTCGGTCGCGCCCGCGGGATAGCCAAAGACTCCGAATTTGACAGCATCCTCGAGCGCCTCGATTACCGGCGGCGGCGCTTTGAAGTCCATATCCGCTACCCACATGGGTAACGGCTTTGCCTCCACTTCGTCTGGCTCAAGAAGTCTTCGGCCAGAGTCCCACTTCAGTGAGTTCGTATCCTCTCGGTCCAAAACCTTGTCAAATGAATACGCACCCGTCGTGCTCGACATGCTAAAGGTCGGTGATTCCTGAAAATTGTTCACAGCACTTCCATTGGTCGTTGATGAACGTTCTTGCGGCGGAGGCGTATTTCAGCGCTTCCAATCGTTCCAATATGCCGCAAAGATGCGGGACTAGGCAGGACAATCCGAAACCGAGAAATCCACCACTTCTCCGAGCTCTCTATCCCATGGAGGAATCCGTCCGATATCGTCAACAACAAAATCAATGAAACTACGCACCAAAGCGTTTGCGTACTTCGTCCGGTAGTACATCGCGTAAAGAGTATGCGTTTCCGCCGGACAATATTCCGGCAAGACTATCTGTAACGCGCCCTTAAGAATGTCCGAGGCGACCACATACGTCGGAAGGCAAGCGACCCCCTTTCCTTGCAGCGCAGCTTCATGCAATGCGAGGCTGGAGTTCGAATCAAGCACTGAGCGAATCGTGACTGTCTGTGAGTCGTTTTTGCCACGAAACGTCCACGCCCCTTCGGTCGTCATTGCGGGATGCGTCAGACACCTGTGCCGCCGAATATCAGCCGGCTTGTGAATAGACTCATTTGCATCAAGGTATCCGGGCGCCGCACAATAGACCCAATGTATCGTGGCTAACTTTCTCGCCGCATAGCTTGAGTCTGTTCTGCTAGTTATGCGAACCGCCACGTCGAAATTTTCTTCGACCAGGTTTGTCAGACGGTCGTCGAGTGAGATCGAGGCACTGACTTCAGAGTGGGCGTCAAGATAACGCCCCAAAACCGGAGTCAACTGTTTCGCTCCAAAAGCCATGGAGCACGTCAATCGTAGATTCCCTTGCAGGTTTTTTGAGTGTCGAGCAGCGTCGAGGGTAGTTTCGAGATCAGCCAGAATTCCACTCGCGCGCTCAAAAATTACGCGGCCACTGTCGGTGAGCGTCAAACTTCTGGTCGTTCGTTTGACGAGTAGAACGCCGAGGTGCTCCTCCAACTGGGAAAGATTCTTGCTGATTGCGGAAGGCGACAGTTCGAGTTCCCGTCCCGCCGCGGACAGACTCCCCAATTCCGCGATTCGGACAAAGACGGTAATCTGTGTGAGGGACGCGAAGCTTTTCATAGAGCAGCCTGCCATTTAAGACAGATACAACAAGCGAGGTGCCGACTCCGCCGAACTCCGCCACGCTCCGAAGCAAGTCGCGCCTGTTGGCTCGTTTTGCCTCCCGACATGACAGATGGAAAAGTCATCTGAACGAGCGTGCGGAAGATGAGACACTCATTACATCACCCTGCAACTGCTCGGTTCGTACTATCCCACGTGCTACGCATCACGCCACGCGAGATTTTCTTTGGCGCCGGATAGAAAATCTTTGCCGCCAACTTTATTTGCGCGGCGAAATCGTACCGAATAACGGCATCAACTGTCGCTACGAACCCACGCCATCGGGGCCTGGCGCTACCGTTGATCTCGAATTCTGCGTCGAGCGAAGAATTGCGGCGCCGCACCGCGACGAATAAATGAATCTGGAGGAAAGGGAAACTACCAGGTGTCATGACAGATGAAAGCGAGGCTTCGAGGCCGTCTACCTTCATCCCGACAGGCAATGACAACCGTAACCGTGTACCGCCGCATGGTACGGCGAAGCGCCCTGAACGGTCACCGGAAAGGAGCTGAGTCTACGAAGCCGATGTTGCGCAACATCATACGATCTGTGGGTTGCGCGGATGAACGGCCCCTGCAGAGCACAAACGTTCCTCGTGCCCTGCAAGGCCGTGTAACCCGTTTCTTTTACAGGTTTTCCAGCTGTGCGCGCGCCTCGAGAACGCGCGATGAGTAGACCATTGCAGCGCCAGCGTTCAGCGCAATGGCAACGCTCAGTGCTTCCGTGATTTCCTGCTTGGTCGCGCCGAACTCGACGGCCTTCTTGACGTGAACCGAGATGCAGCCATCGCAACGGGTAGTGACCGCAACAGCAAGTGCGATCAGTTCATGAATCTTTGGCTCAAGCGTGCCGCTTTTTTCCGCGGCTCCCTGCAGTGCTGCCATACCGCGAGGAACTTCCGGGTTTTCCTTGCCGAACTCGGCAGCACGAACAACGAGTGCATCGCGGTACTTATTCCAGTCTTGCATCATGATTTGCTCTCCAGTTCGGACGGCGCTTAGCAGTAGTGCCGTCCATGATCAAAAAAAGTTCAACCGACCTGATAAATCCGGACTTCTGGAGCGTCGCCCAGCAGCGGCTTGAGGCTCTCGACGACATCCATGTTAAAAAGCGAGCTTTCGAGATAGCCGTCCACCGCTTCGCGGCCATCAAAGCCGTGGAGAACCTGCACGTCCTCTTCACGAATCAGGAGTTCCTTCGTCTTAGCTCCCTTTATCGTGCTCAAGAACGGCTCTTTGTACTTGGCATACACTTGCGCCGCAGCAGGTCTATTCTCTGCCGAAACTTTCAACGTAATTTGAAGGTAAAACAATTCGCTCTCCTTTCTATTCACTTGAAAACTGCTCCGCATTTCGGCCATTTCTCTCCGTGTCACAACAACATCTTCCTCTGGCATCGCCATTGTTGCCCTTCGCGAACGCGCCTGCAAAGCATATAAACTGTGAGACGCTGAAAGAAAAACTTCGCCTCAAGAATTCCTTGCTTAGCCTTGCGCCATTCAGATCAACGCCATACAACTCGTGGGCAACATTCCGCTGACGTCAATTCTTCGCATCGCACATAGGGTACCCAAGTTATTATTTCCTCGCCGGCGCGGACTTTTCACTTTTCTTCACAAATCGGAGAAATTTGGATTGCTCCGGTCGAGGCTTTTTGATTGCGATGGTGGGGGGCCAGTTCCGCAGCGCCCATCTGGGATGGACAAGCGAGACTGCTACGCACAGGAAGAGCAGTAGATGGCTTATTCGGTGCTCGTGTCGGCGAACCCGTGAGAGTCGTCGACGTCACGCCCACGCATATACGCCTGCGGACTGCGCCCCATCTCTCGCCGAAACGCATATACGAATGCGGAGGTCGAGCCGTAGCCGAGTTCCATTGCAGAACGTGTGACCCCCATTCCGCCAGCCAGTAGCTCGACGGCTCTGAACAGCCGCATCCGCCTCTTCCAAGAGCGCAGACTCATTCCTGTTTCCGCTGCGAATCGGCGCGCAAGTGTGCGCTCGGATATACCCAGAAGCCGGCCCCATTCCGCCGGACTCCGCGTATCCGCCGGCTCCACGTATAGAGTCTCGCAAAGCGATGCGAGACCCACGTCTCGCGGCCATGGAACCGCAGAGGGAAGCGGCTTCGAGCGGCGCAATTGGTCGAGGAGCAGTTGCGTTACTCGCCCAGAGTAACCGTCTGAACACTCTTCGCCCTGGATCGCCGTAGCTTCAACGATGAGTGCCTTTAGGAGCGGAGAAACGCTAAATACGGCTGGCTCTTTCGAAGGGAGACCGACGGCAGCATTGTTTGCGACCCATAAGCTTCGAAATTCAGCCCCCAGCAACGATCCAACCCTGTGTCGCAACCTCGTCGGAAGCCAAACAGCCTCCGCAGATGAAATGACAACGGAGCTACCTTCAGTGTTCACCATCAGGGCCCCGGAGACCGCGTAGACAAGTTGGTTCCAGTCGTGAGCGTGCTCTGGGAAATAGTGACGGGCAGGTACTGATTGCGCCCGTACCTTGATCGGCCGAGGTGCCGCGGCCTTATCGATTGACTCGACTGGTGTCCAACCCACAGGAATCTCCAAAAATTGGCAGTTATTCCACATCGCTCGGCGTCTAATCGAGATACAGCCATAGGCAAGTTTGCTCTAATTGACGCAATCAGCGGTCGCCGTCAGCGACGGCACCGCATTCCGTCAGTTTGACGTTGGCATCGGAGGAGCAACAAGACTTATGGCACATACTGACCGCTACGACTTTCCGCTATCGACCAGCTCCGGCGTCGCTGCGGAACGATACCAGACAGGCGTCGATCTGCTGCTGTCATTGTGGCCAGGGGCCGAGGAGGCTCTCGAGGCCGCGATTGCACTCGACCCTGCTTTCGCCCTCCCCGTGGCTGCTCGCGCTCGATTGCATGCCATTCGCTCTGAAACGACAATAGCGCGCGCGCTAGTCAGCAAGGCCCAAACGCTGGTTAGCGTCAACGGGACGGAGCGAGAGCGCAGTCATGTGGAGGTCCTCAGCCTCGCGATTACCGGTCAGTCCGCCAAAGCACTTGCAGCGGCTCTCACTCATGCAGATCGCTGGCCTCGGGATATTCTAATCCTGTCACTCCCGCTCGGCGCGTTCGGTCTCTTTGCATTCTCCGGAATGGCAGATCATGACCAAGCCCGCGTCGACCTATGCGAGCGGCACGCCCGACACTTTGACGACAGCGACTGGTGGTTTTTGACCTATCGCGGCTGGGCCCATGGAGAGAACGGCAACATTCAGCGTGGCCTTTGCTTTACGGAGCGTGCGCTTGAACTGCGGCGGCACAACGTCAACGCAGCACATGCGTTCGCGCACGTAATGTACGAAGCAGGAGCGAGTGACAGTGCCGAGCGGTTCCTGGACGGTTGGCTTCCTGAATATCCCCGCAGCGGTGTGCTGCACAACCACATTGCCTGGCATATCGCACTTATCTCGCTCGAGCGAGACGACATCGAAGGTGCATTGAATATATATAACGCCAACGTCGCCCCTGCTGTAACCACCGCAGTCCCGGTTAATGTGGTCAGCGACACGTCTTCGTTCCTCTGGCGCTTGCAGGCATACGGGCATTCCGTGCCGAAAGGGATGTGGGAAGATGTCGCGAAATATTCTGCCGCTTACTTTCAGCAGGCGGGCTTTCCTTTTGCAGATTTGCATATGGCGATGATCTCCGCCGCCACTGGCGACAAGGAAGGGCTTCAGCGTCGCAGCGATGCACTAGTCAAGCTAGTTGAGGCAGGCAAGCTGCCAGCTGGGCCTGTCGTGCCTGCACTTTGCGATGCAGCTCGCGCCTTCGTCGAGGAAGAGTATGCCCGCTGCGCCCAGATTCTCGAGCCGGTAGCCATGGAGGTCGCTCGTATCGGCGGTAGCGGTGCCCAACGCGAGGTCGTCGAGGACACACTTCTCGTCGCGCTAATGCGAAGTGGCGATGTACATCAGGCCCGCGCCTTGCTCGATAGGCGGCTGCATCGCAGACCGTCTCCGAGGGACACGCGTTGGCTTAGCCAACTCGTCACCACTTGACTAAACATCCGCATTCGAAAAGCTCCTTTGATACTTCAGGCGGGTCCGCGCCAGCACTTACAACGCGAAGTTAAGCCGATCGCCCGCCCGAGGGCTTGAACCTCGTCCCTCCTGCCGTCACCTGACTTGCGCTGTGTTTACTCTACGCGCCTGCCTGTGTCGGAAGCCTGGACACCAATGACAGTTGAATTGCATGGACTCAAACGTTGTAGAGAAAAAGGGAGGGCTACAACAGCTACTCCTTCGCATTGCGAGCCCTGCCGCGATTATCTCAATCGCGCAGCTATTCGGCACATCACTATGGTTCAGTGCTAACAGCACGGCCGCCGACCTGGCTCGGGTCTGGAGCGCTACGCCCGCGGACATCGGCTGGCTGACCAACGCCGTCCAGCTTGGCTTCATTCTTGGAACGCTCCTCATATCGATGAGCGGAGTCGCCGACAAAATCCAGGCGAGCAAGATTTTCGTGCTCAGTGCGATTGCCGGCGCGGTATTCAACGTGTGCTTTGCATGGCTCGCGACCGGTATCGTGAGCGGCGCTGCTTTTCGCTTCTGCGTCGGCGTGTGCCTTGCCGGCATCTACCCCATGGGCATGAAGCTAATTGTAAGCTGGGCACCAAACCGAACTGGGCAGGCACTAGCGCAGCTCGTCGCGATGCTTACTCTCGGCACAGCCCTACCGCATGCATTGAAATTGCTGGGCTCGGGGTTCCAATGGCAGCTCATCATTACTGCTTCTTCCGTGCTCGCGATCTTCGGTGCGTGCCTCATTGGTTGTCTCGGTGATGGTCCGCATACCCGCCGCATTTCCACCGCTGACTCTCAGGCACCCGATGAACCCACGACCGCGCTTGGCATCTTTCGTATTCGCCCGTTCCGCGCAGCAAGCATAGGTTATTTCGGCCACATGTGGGAACTGTACACATTCTGGACCGCAGTACCTTTGCTGATATCGCGGACCCACATCGCAGAGCACTTTCCTGCACTCGGTGTCGCCGGGTTGTCCTTTGTCGTCATAGGCGTGGGAGCAGTGGGCTCGCTTATCGGTGGCTACCTTTCGCGCGTGATCGGAAGCGCGAAGGTTGCCCTCGGCGCACTGACTATCTCGGGGTTAAGTGCGCTGGTGTTCTCAGTCGCATGGCGAGGTCTGCCGCCCTGCGCGGTCGGTGCTCTACTTCTTGTATGGGGCGCGGCAGTCGTCGCCGACTCGCCGCAGTTCTCAGCACTCGCAGCCAAAGCATGCCCGGCCAGCAACGTTGGAAGCGCGCTAGCGATAATGAACTCCATAGGTTTCGCGGTAACAGTCGTATCGATAGCGTTGACAACGGCACTACTTAGCTACGCCGGCCTCGATGCCACGTGGGCCTTAGTCCCAGGTCCGCTGATCGGCCTGTTGGGGTATGGCCACACCTTACGTGGTTCGTCCCAGAAGGAACAGTGTCGGACGTGCCGATAGCATCCGGAGCGGACACTGGCTATTGAAGTGCCAAACGACGCGCCCAACATCATAGGCTGCGTCTAGTCGCCGACCGCGTTGTGAATATCGATGCCCTCTTCGTGGGGCAGCGGACGCAAATGGCAAGTGTTTGGACGAGCAGCTCGAACGCGAACTCGACGAAGGTTCCGCCCCCTTCGTTCGCGCCAACAAATGGTTCGAGAATCCGCTTGGCGAGATCCGTGACCGGTATCTACACTGCGTTGTATCCGCCAATTGTCGACCCATAAGCGATGGAAGCACCACACAGCGTGCGGGACTTTCCGCTCGTTGGAGTCTCTCCATTGCAGCGGCAACGTTGAGTGGCGTAGACGCATCCCCTCCGTACCCCTGTCATGGTTACTGCTATTTTCCGAGTGACGCCATCGTCTTGATAACGGTAATTGGCTCCCCGCCGACACTAGTCGGCAGATGAGTGTCGGGACTGTAAGTTCCCTTATGATGAAAGCCGACGTTGGCTGCGCGATACGGGCTATCAGCAATCCGCTTCATCGCCAACCCAGACCAATCTACCCCAATGTCGTGAATGATCGGCGCAGACCTATAAATGAGGTCGATAGCGTACTGCCCAATTTTCAGCGTGCGCTCGCGCGGCAAGCACCATTAGGTAACAGAATATTGACTTCACGGAACCATCTGCATGTCGCCCGGAGCTTGCGGGGGCAGCTTGATAGCGAGGACTTTGAATTCGCCGCTGGAAGGCTCCGATCCTGCATGTACGGTCCCCTTCGGGATAATGATCAGGTCACCAGGGTGAATCTGATGCTGTTCGTTACCCAGCCAGAATGTACCGCTTCCTGAGATCACATACTGGATCTCGTCGGAACCTTTATGCGTATGCTTGGGTACATTGCCGGTTTGCACAGCGACGGTCCCGCTCGGCGTCACTACTAGGCCCTTCGAGTGCAAGGTGCCCATGTTCGGAATCTGCGGGCCGAGATCGGCATCTGTCATGGCCGCTAAGTCGATAATCTGCGCCGTCAGCGGCACATTTGACGTTTGCGCTCGAGCCGGTGTGGTCAGATGGGATGTAAACATCCCAGCAATGAAGGCTGCGGGCAATGCCGCAAGGTAGATGTATTTACGCATGTTCTCTTTCCTTTTAGGTTAAGCGTGACCAACGACGCACAGCGTACTGAAGTGGTATGTCCTTGTTAGATTGTCGCGCCATCGAGCAGGCAGTTCGCAACCAGGGCAACACCGGAGTAAGTCGTCACATTGACGCAAGCTCCGCTTCGATATGCACACAATCCGTCTCCGTACATCAGCGGCAGAAGCCAACCAGCCGATAGTTCGTCCAAGTAACGGACGCTTACCTATCGACCAATTCTCGTCGGTAGGTAGCGAAACGTGTCATCGGGGCGCCGAGTGCGCCACAAAGGGTTAGCTCTGCTCTATGCTGCAATGCGACGCGCGGTTTTGTGCATGAGGTCTGACGAGATCCGTAGTGGTTCCGCTGCTTCTCACCTGGTTTGAAATTACTGGCACTCTGTTTCGAACCAATGGTCGACCAGGCGCTGCGCCGCGTGTAGATCCTCTGGGTAGTTTGGGTCGTCGTTCCAAGGTGACGGGTCGTAGCCCGCTTTTCTCAAGGCCGAAAGCTCGCTTTGGTTCTGTGCCTTCGTCGGATGCGCGTTGCTTCTAAGCGCGGCCAAGTCACAGCACTCCGTTGGGCTCAGATGCGGCCTGCTTTGTGGCAGGCCACCGGTGACACATCCAGCAAGCAGGAGCGCCAACACAGCAAGCGTCGGCCAGCATCTCAAAGGATTGTCCATAGCACATCTCCACGCGTCTGATTGGCGCAACGCAAGCGGTGCGATACCGTCGGCCACGCGTGACCTCCGCGCTTATTTTGTCTCTTGCGACTGGCATTGCTGAGAGAACGCCGGCGAGCTTCGCCGATCGTGCCCGAGGTCATCATCGTCATGCTTACCTGTGCCCAGCTAGTGCCTTTTGTTGCCTTACTTTAGAATTTGCCGGTGAGATCCCAATTCATCGCGCACCGGCTTCACGAACCACCGTGTGTCGTTCCCTCGGGGGCCAAACCTCCAGCAACCGCATCGACTGCGTCACCCTGCGTGATCGTCGATATGATGCCGACTGCTCCGCCCATGTCCTGCAATTTGGACGCAGCCGACTCAGCATTGCAATCTACGTAGACGTGCGCGCCAAGCGCCAGAGCATCGTTCTCAATTTCGGCGCCCCGACCCAGCGCCACAACTTTGAAACCCATGCGCTTAGCGTATTGAAAGACCATATGCTCCAAGCCACCAACACCAAGAATTGCAACGAGGTCTCCGCTTCCGCCTCCCGACTTCTTTTTTTCAGTGCGTCAAATGTTGAAATGCCAGCGCACAAAATGGGCGCAGCCTCTTTCGAGGCCAACTCGTCAGGCACAGCCACTAGCCCCGTCGCTCGAGCGATCATCATCTCTGCATGGCCGCCGTCACACGTCGCCCCTTCAACGGTTTGGTTAAGGCAAATCTGGAATCGTCCTTGACGACACTGGACGCATTCGTTGCAATGCCCCCCCGGGGACGCCCCCACACCTACGCGCTGACCGATCTTACAGATGGCTGGCGCGCTGGAACCGATCGCGTCGATCCGCCCCACCACCTCATGACCAGGGACCCGACCAGGATTTTCGCGCTGAACATCGACGGCGTCCGCGCTGCATACGCCACGAGCTTCAATGGCGATCAGCACCTCTCCCGGCCATGACGTAGGAGCAGCGCGCTAAACTAGCCCCAGAACGCCAGATTGCCCAACTTCCATAGCGCGACAGGTCGTCTTCACCACTCCATTCGAATCGTTAGTTGGGGGCATCCGTTCTATCACTCCATATCGGTGCAACGATCCATGTACTGCGATCGTGTCGCAGCAGAGGGCCGGCACTACCCCTGCACTCGCAATAACGAGCGCACGCCACTGTCTGCAGCCTCAATAGCACCGGCAAGGTAACCGGGATATTCCCGAGACCACTCACTTGCGATGCCGTGCAGGAGGCCGAACCATGCGCCCGACTTGGCAGCGACCTCCGGAGTACGCGGATGTCCCAGCTCAGCGCTCAAGTCCGATTCTGTTGCTGTGAACGGGTCAATAGCCCAGTCCTTGACACGGTCGCCGATCGTGTTCGCAGCTTCCTCGCCGAAAATCCGTACGAGCTGTGCGCGGCAATGCGTTCGAAGCACATCAGACGAGACACGAGAACGGACCTGCGCGGGAACTCCGAGAAAACCAAACAATGCTCCCCTTCCGCCAGGCATAGATGCATCGTGAATTTCTGCTAGCGGCCCCCGTGCACTTCGGGCTTCTCCAGATAGGCCGAGTTCGCGCCAGAATGGCGTTTCGTAGATCGCGATGTACTTCGCGTGCGGCGCCATCCACGTCGCGGTGCTCTGCCATTGACGAGCCAGCTCTCGGGGCAACACAGGGTCGAACTTGATCGTTGCTTCAGCCAGCCGTGGTGGTAGCGCCAACAACACGTGTTCGACGCTCCACGTTTGAACCGCCCCAGTAAAGTCTTCCGCCGTCACCTGCACCGCTCCGTCCAACGCTTGCAGCTTGCTTACTCGCCGTTCAGTCAACACATTTGCGGGTTCTAACCGCTCGTAAAGTGTCTCAACGAGCGTACGCATCCCACCGACCAAGCGCATCGAGTCAGGCTGGATGTACCCTCGCATACGAACCGGTCGCTCGGTGGCCGACTGCTCGAATACCATGTCTCCGTCAGCATACTGCTCGAACGCCGTCAGTCCCAAGTCGGTGATTAGACGCCCAAACTCAGGTTGCATTGACGGCCAAAACCATGTCGGCCCCAAATCAAAACGATTCACCGTGTGCTCTTCCCGCCCCGTTGCGGTCGCACCCTCTACCTTTGTTGCCGTCGACAAAATACGGCCACCCAACGCGGGGCGCGCCTCTAGCAATACATAGTCACGGATTCCATGCTGCTCCAATTGCCATGCAGCATAAACCCCGCTCAGCCCACCGCCGACGATGGCGACACGCGCAGTCTTCATGCATATTCCTGCGGTTAAGTTCAATGTGTTTCTGCACCGATGTTTGACGCCGTTCTACGAGGCGCACGGATCCTGCGCGAATACGTGACGCCACCGGCCGTCGGAAGCACCTTGCATCACTGAGTGTTGCTGCAAACACGTCTCGACGCTCAACGATTAGCCTGCACGCGAACCGCAAACTCGCTGCAACCACGTGGCCTGAACGCAAGTCGGGATCGCTGTCAGTTCATCAGATCGAAAGCGCTACGAGAAAACGAGACACCATGTTGTATGCAGCTACCGTCGCGACAGCCTCGACGGCCTTCACTTCGCCGAACAGGCGTTTCACCTTCTCGACAACGGCGGCATCCACTGCCACGCGCTTCGTCGACTGGTCGGCCAACTGAATGAGCGCCTCTTCCTGCTCGTTAAACAGCCCGCGACTGACCTCGACGCTCTTAACAGCAGCAGCTTTCTGCTCGGTCCCGCCAGCTGCAAGATAAGCGGGATAGTGAACACCCCACTCAAACGCGGCTTCATTGAGCACAGCGACTCGCAGCATAATGAGCTCGCGATACTCCAGTTCGAGACTGAAGTCTGCGCGCACTCGGCGCAGCAATTCGTTCCACCCTGTCGCCAAGGGAAAGCTCTTCAAAAGCACGCGGTCGATACCGATGAGTTCGCCGTTTGGCCGTCTGGCACGCATCGCGTCAAGCAAATCCTCTGGCGCTTCGTCCCCATCTTTCCACGGCGTAACACGAACTTCAGACATGAATGCTCTCCTTCTGGACCCTGACAGCGGCCCCGTCTTGCCGCCTAGGCAAAACGTAGAATCGGCAACTATCGAACAACGATTCTGGTCCACGAAGAAGCTATGCACAACAGTGATATTCTTCTCCACCGCTAAAGAAAATCTTTGAGCGGGCACATCATCTTGAGTACGGGCAACGCCCCGGCGCTCACACAGGCACGGCATTATTCGCGCCGCTAACGACCGAGCAGACTCACAAAAGACGGAGGTTTGCGCGCAACCGCGCCGCAGGATGCCCGCACATGCAACCGGCCGAGCCCAAGAGCATCCAGCGGTTCGTTGAGTTTTCGCCTGTGTCACCCGCCGACTGGAGCGTTACCCCAACATGTACGCGCTGCAGCTAGCACGTATGAGCAACATGGGCGCTGAATTGCGCCGACGTTGTTTCACCGCCCCACTGAGCAGACCTCGGCCCGAACGTCTACCCTTGGCAACGGGGCCTTGAGCTTGCGTCATTTCGTTGGTGTCCCAGCGCCGTTCGACAAGAACACGGGGGTTCTGACGAGGCGGCCGAGAAACACGATACCCACCATCATCACCCCGGCGACGAAAATCAGTGCAGCGTTGTAATTTCCAAAATGTGCGCTAAGGTAGCCGGTGACGACTGGAGCGACGATTTGCGCGACACAATAGCTCAGCGTCATCCGTGCCATCGCCTTAGCCGGATTACCCGGATAATGACGTCCCACCAGGGCAAGTGTGAGACTGACGATACCAATAAATGTGGCACCGAAAAGAATCGCGCTCAATGCAATCCATGCCGCTTCACGGGTAAGCACCGGCAGAATGATCGAGAGCGCCTGAAGAAGGAACGCCGCGATTAGCGCCTCGACAATGCCCCAACGACGAGCAACGCCGTCCCATATAAAACTCGCCGGAATTGCCGCCAACCCGACCACCACCCAGACCCAGTTTCCGCGTCCGGCAAATGCTGGCAGTCGGTCGACGATATCGACGATAAACGTAGCACTGACGACGTACCCGTACCCTGCGCAGAGGTAGGACAAGGAAAGCAGTCTCGTCCAGGATCGACTGGGCACGTCGTGCGCATCGCGCGACGTCCTTCCATCGTGGCTGACCGGTGCCGGCATCCACGTCCAAGCGAAGAAGAAGAAGAGCGAGCCGAGTAAGCCCAAGCCAATCCAGTCGGCATCCCACGTCCAATGCGCCGATAGGAATTGAACGGCAACGCCAGAAAGCAGGATGCCCGCCCCCATGCCCATGAAGTGCAGGCCGAGTTCAGGCTTGTGTCCCTTTCGAATCTGCCAATCTAGCACTAACCCGGACGCAAGCAGCGACCCCGAAACCGCCGCTATACCCGAGAAGAAGCGCAGTACATCCCACAACACGAGGGACTGCGTGAACCCCATAGCAAGCGTTGTGATTACGCCGAGCACCAAGCCGACGCGATAGAAAACATATTTCGACTCGAGCCGCGAGAGGTTAGCGGCAATCAGCGCGCCAGCCATGTAGCCGGCGTAGTTCCAGGTCGCCAGCCAGCCGCCAGACACCATGCTCAACCCTGTCTCGCTGCGCATGATAGGCAGCATCGGTGTATAGGCAAAGCGAGCGAGGCCCACCGTAAGGATCAGCGCGCAAAGACCGGCCGCAATGACTTTGGCACGCTCTCGTTTGCTCGCCGGATGCGTCACACCTTGCTGGGTCTTCATAGTCTT
Source organism: Paraburkholderia sp. JHI869 (assembly GCF_038900775.1). NCBI lineage: Bacteria > Pseudomonadati > Pseudomonadota > Betaproteobacteria > Burkholderiales > Burkholderiaceae > Paraburkholderia > Paraburkholderia sp. JHI869. Next base: position 275,560 of record NZ_JAYMSC010000005.1, on the reverse strand, counting down.
AGTTCGAGTTCGCCGGGTGTTTCTGAATCGGGTAAGGCGAGGCACTGCGAGCGCTCTCGGCGCGGCAGTGACCTGATATCTGCCGGAAATGCGTCGGGATACGGCGCTGCCTCATGCAGTTCTTCTTACACAGGGGCGGCGAGAATACGCGTTCGATGGCCGACGCATAGCCGCCAGCCCGATAAGCGACGTCGCGATACTCAACTAAGTCTGCGCCGTTGCGCAAACGCTCGACACGTGTCGAAGACCCATCTCGAAGCGGCGCCAGACAAATCAGCCAATCCGCTCACCTTTTCTCACCCGATATGTCGGTCTGTACATAGTTACGAGTTCCTCTGCCGCCGTCGGATGCACAGCCATGGTGCGGTCGAAGTCATCCTTGGTAGCGCCGGCCTTAAGCGGAATAGCGAGCAGTTGCGCCATCTCGCCTGCGTCGGGGCCCATGACGTGGGCTCCGACGACCTTGCGCGACGCGGCATCGACGATCAACTTCATCAGCACCCTCTCGTCGCGCCCCGAAAGCATATTTCGCATAGGACGAAATGAGGCACGATAGATTTCCAGCTCGTCGAATTTTGCCGCGGCGTCGTGCTCAGACAAGCCAACTGTACCGATTTCCGGGTGAGAGAAGACCGCCGTTGCGATTAAATCGTGGTCGGGGGCTGTGGGGTTCCCGTTGAATGCGGTCTGCGCAAAGCACATGGCCTCATGAATTGCCACCGGGGTAAGTTGAACCCGATCTGTCACATCACCGATCGCCCAGATGTTGCCGACATTTGTCCTCGAATAGCGGTCAACCAGTATGGCGCCGGTCGCAGAGGTTTCGACACCGGCAGTTTCAAGCCCTAACCCTTCCGTGTTCGGCAAGCGCCCGACAGCCAACATGAACTGGTCGGCCGTGCGAGTCTCTCCGTTGCTAAGCCGTACATCCAGACGACTATCGTCGCGACGTACCACTTCCTCGGCAACGGTATGGCAGACGATCTCAATCCCCTTACGTGCCATAGCTTCATGCAAGCCCGTCCGTAAATCCGTGTCAAAGCGATTCAGGATCTCTACCCCGCGATAGACAAGTGTGGTCTCAACACCTAGCCCGTGGAAAATATTCGCGAACTCCACCGCAATGTAGCCACCGCCACCAATTATGATCGACCTCGGCAAAGTCGGTAGGTGAAAGGCCTCATTGGATGTGATGCAATGTTCGTGACCGGGCAGCGCCGGATGTGCTGATGGCCTTCCGCCAGTAGCAATCAGTATCTGATCAGCTGTCACCGTCCGTCCCTCGCTCACGAGCATTACAGTGTGACAATCGACAAGCTCCGCCCTCGTGTTAAAAATTGCAGTCCCCGAGCCTTCGACATTACGACGGTACAAGCCCTCCAGACGCGCAATCTCACCGTCCTTGTTCGCGAGCAGCGTCGGCCAGTCGAAGCTCGGCGGCGCAACCCTCCAGCCGTAGCCAGCAGCGTCCTCGAAATGCTCGCTGTATTGCGAGGCGTAGACAAACAGTTTTTTGGGCACGCAGCCTCGAATAACGCAAGTGCCACCGAAGCGATATTCCTCCGCAATAGCCACGCGCTTTCCAAGGGAGGCGGCCACTCGCGCAGCTCGCACACCTCCCGAACCTGCACCAATGACGAAAAGATCGTAGTCGTAAACGGTCATGAAAGGAGAATTCCTGATTACAAGTAGAAGCGAAGTCAATGAATGAGCGCAGCGTCCACAGTCTGCGCGCCAGCAATTCGACAATCTAGTCCGGTAGCCATTTTGGTCTTTGTGGTGATCGAAGATAGCGCGGATCTCGACCTTCAGGTTCGCGTACTTGTCGGCCATCCGCAAGGCCCGCAACCCTGAGTAACCCAGCGAGCGAATATTGTTGCCTTAGCTCAAGCACGATTCAGGCTCTGTCCCTTGTACTTGCAGGTTGCTCGCTTGGACCAAGGCGTTCAATTTGTTTCGCTAAGCGTTCTCAATGCGAAGATGATTCAGCTCGTCTAGCAGTTCCTGTCGAGTGTGCGCGTCGTCCTCGTGCGCCAGCTGTTGAGATTCGGTGAACGACTGCGTTGTCATTCTTATGCGGCGCCGCGTGCGGTTCTGCGACAACGCGGTATCCTCCTTCGTCGAGCGCGCTCTCCCACTCCCGGATGATGTTGAAGTTTCGAATATCGAAGCAAGCGGCGGCTTGAGGATAGGAAAGCTCTACCTCCCGCATGTGGTGCGTCACCGAAAGCTAGAATTCTACGCTGTAAGGGCTTCTGCGCTTTTCCAACACAACTTGCTGGGAAAAATCACTTCGATTCTAACAACCTATCAGCAACATGAGCTGACCATACCGCGATTGATAGACTCGGCGGCGCTCCGGGAGGTTCCGGAAGTGCAGCGGCATCTGCTACATAGAGTCCCGGATTGTCAAAAACCTCTCCATTCGCGTCGACGACACCATCAAAGGTCGAGGTACCCAAGCAAGCGCCTCCGATCGGCTGAACTGTTACGGGAGCACCCGGAGCGTACACTCTTGTTTTTGTTAAAGCTTCTATGCCCTTTATTTCCTCGGAAATCTCTCGATAAACACTATTTTCATTCTTGTTGTACCGAATGTTAAATCTTCCATACCTCATGGTCATCAAACCGTTTCCATCATCGCCACCGATAGCGACAATAAAAGAATTCTTGCGTAACCATTTTTTCAGCAATCTCGGAATCGGTATTTCATCAATTCCCTGAATACTCGCACGAAGCATTTGTGCTGACTTGCTTGGCGAATGTTTGATCTTGAACGGCCCACAGAGCGGCGTGCCAACAGTGAGATCTCTATCGCTATTCTCCTTCCAAAACCCAAAAAAGCCACCGTTCGTCCCAAATCGATAGCCTAAACGTGGCATGCCATCTAAGCCATTATCGACGTCGCGGCTCTCCATCAGAAGGCGGACGGTATTCACCCCCCCCGCCGCCAGGATGACTTTTTCCGAGAGCACTCGCCCTTCAAGCCCGCTCCGATGATTTCGATATCTAACTTCATATCGCATCGAGCTCCCTTCGTTTCTTCGCAGTTTTCGAATCGACTTTACTTCACACAGATCCCTCACAACTAGGCCGTGCTGCATTGCGGGCCAAATAAGCGAGAAATCTAATGTTGTCTTTGCACCAGACGGAGATCCGAGAAAGCTATTATTTTTCATGTCGCACTCCCACCGCTCCACCCCGTTCTCAGATGTCACTTTAGCAGCTCGACCAGGCTCTCTAGGAAAAAGAATGCCGATAGGTGCATTTTTCAGACCGGCATTCGACAGTTCGCCGTTGTAGTTGGTTTGATCAATGCTGTTTGGAACCATGTCATCAGGAGATATGGGCCGGGCACCGAGCAGTGTAAGCATCTCGTCATAATATCTTCCCATTTGATCTTGAGAAATATCGGGATGACGACCATTCCAATAATTTGGATCAGATGGCCTGCCTAGCACGGCAGCATAGATATGGCTGCCTCCCCCAACATTTGACGAACATATCACATTGACGCCGTCGCCAAGATATGCCTCGACAAATCCCTTCCTATTTAACACGATCTCGTTTTTAAGAAATCGAGATCTAATAGATCTGACTCCATAAGTAAATGCGTGTCGGCCTTGTGGTAGAGGCGCGAGGTCTCCGATGCCAGTCGACTGCATGGGCACCGTGTTTCGCCACGGACCGCGCTCCAGCATCAATACATTTCTTCCTGCCTCCGCTAGTCTTTTTGCGGCGACAGCCCCGCCAAAACCGCTCCCTATGATCAAAATCTCCACCTGATCTTCCATACCACACCTATTTCCGATGAGTTGTGAAGCACGCCCGAGTCAACCTGTCGTTCGGCCATTGCATCGGGGCGGGATATCGACGCATAAGTAATTCGTCTTCAAGATGCGGGGTGATCGCCCGAACCGTCGAGAGGCAGCCCGCAGAGCGACGCTGTGCTCCGTAGACTGCCGGCCAGATCGCGACCTAAATGTAGGTTACCGCTGGTCGTATAACTTCAGTGCAAGCAGTCCTTGACCATATGCCGCTCCGGCACGCATGGCGGCTGCGATCATGCATACCTCTGCGATTTCCTCGCGGGTGGCACCATGCCGTTTGGCACCTGCAGTATGCAGGTCCACGCAGAGCGGACACTGGGTGGTGAACGCGACACCCAGTGCGACGAGCTCCCGATACTTGTTGGGAATCTGGCCATCGGTGCGCGCGATTGCGTCGTGATGAAAAGCTTTGAACGTCTGTCCATCCGGACCTGCAAGTCGAAACAGTTCTTCCGACAGGTTCAGGTCGCTTCTCTCTTGATAGCTCATATCTCAATCCCTCTATGTTGAACGACAAGTTTTACAGCTAGCGCATACGAGAGCGCATAAACACAGTAAAGTGGCAAGTACTCGCTCACAAGGCAGATGTTCTTTTCTTCTCTTAAAGAAAAGCTTTAGCCGTGGTTCGACGTAGACCGTTTCGTCCGCGTAGGGATTCTTAGGCAAACGCGCGAGAGCGGATCAAACTGCGCGAGCTACATTTCTCCAGTTGAGGTGGATGAGCGGAGAGAGTAAGTTGGTAATCAGGAGATTCGGGCGTATTTATCCTGCACGTTCGAGCGCTACATTGCCGTGTCTCGCAATGCCTCTGGGCCCCGAAGCCGTATGTGACAAGAAGCATTCGCCGCGCAAGGGCAGGCGTGCGACGCCTGCCCGCCGGGATGAGTTGCGGCCGGCCATCTCGCCTGATCCACTACTTCGGCGACGTCCTCCGCGGTGCTGATACATCAGATTGGGTGGAAGTCGAAAGCCGTGCAGAGCGCTGTTCACTTCGGCCTTCGGAATGAACATCTCGTAGCTCGGCGTTTTTACTATCGCCGGCAACACTGTGTTGACACGGTTGTGTTCGGCGCCATCCATTGCCAAGTGCTGGGTAAGCCAACGCAGAACAACTGTGGCCATAACATAAGTGGACGCGGACATCGGAGCGACAACCAACTGCCCCTCTTCGGAACCCATGTAGACGAATATTACGAACGATCGTTCGCGACAAAAAATGGACATTGTTCAACTTTCCCATCGACTGAGACCCTCATCGGCCCCTAGGCCTTCATGAGTATTCCCAGACGCCGCGAATCGCATCGACTCCCGTGCACGTGCCGTCCAGCGGGCCACCAACCCAATTGAATTGAGCATTGTCGGCATAGCCGCGCATCGCCAGCGCGACGTCGCCGGACGCGATGGCCTGAAATGGTTGGCTGGCATCGGCCGACGGTACTTCGGCCAGCGCTTTGGCCGGTCCTGACCAGCAGGCCAAGCGTCGGCGTCAGGACAGCCGCCAGACTCCTCACCGAGGTCGCGCACAAGGATTCGCTTCGGCAGGTCACCTGGCGGCCTACGCTTGCCTCGCACCAGTTACCCGGCGCTCTGGCTCATCCATCCGTGGCGAGCATCCGTCCAGGCGCGGCAACAAGGTGGTCAAGCGGGCCTTGTTTCTATCGGCCTTCGCCGCCTTGAGAGACCTCGTCTCACGGGCTTACTACGCACGCAAGGTCCAGCAGGGCAAGCGGCCTAACCAGGCGCTCATCGCATTGGCACGGCGACCCTGCGACGTCCTATTCGCCATGCTGCGAGACGGCACCTTTTACGAACCCAAGTCAGCCCCAACCGCTTGACGAACCAAATAGCCCCCCCCCCGCAACGACTGAGTCCACTCGCGACTCGAGCATCGACGGCAGCTCAGGCCGTTCCGCGTGGCGAACGGCCACTGCAGTCGCGCTCGCAGTCGGGCCCGGAACCATTAGCTGGCCAGCGTATGCAAGAGGCCCTGACGCTTCACGGCGGTATTGCTCAGGTCAGTGTCAGGCTGCAGCGGCCGATCAAGAAATCGGACCTAAGTCCGTCTGGCTCCCAGTACGTCGGCGGTAGACCGGGTTCCGCCAGTTTGATGTTCTGCGACAGGCCGATGAGACCCGCACGGCCGTCGTGATTCGGTCGATGATCTATGAGAACGGTGGCACCATGACGGAGCAGGCTCCGGGGAACGCCGGAGAGGTCACTTGCGCGGCGCGCGGACCACGCCACAGCGTGGCCGGTTCTAAAGTATCTCATCGCTTGCTTCCCCATCACTGACGAGGTGCATCGGGAGGTCAGCTCCAAGCCCTCAACATAGTGCAGGCGGTTTCTCAACGTTTCGCACAGATTCATCGCCAGCCAACGCGAGTCTCCCAGCAGCGACAAAGCGTGCGGCGCGATGTGCCGCATCGCGCGCGCCTAATTAAAAACATTTTCTTCTAACCAAAGACAGAATTTCTCGTTTGCGGGCGGGCGCTCTAGGTTGAACAATGGCTCAGTTTGGGGAAGCAGTCGGTCCTACACGACGCGCACGTTTAGCGACGTCGAAATCTGCTCCCACAGAGAAATTATGATTTCCCCGGCTCACACTGCGAGAGTGCTGGACCGGCAAACACACTCCTCATGAGAAATCAGATGCCAAAAGCAAAACATGCGATCACGCTCGGTGCGATCGCGGTCGCAAGCCTAACTTCGCTGTCGGCGGCGCACGCTCAAGTTTCGACTAGCGAATACGTCCTACCAATGAGTCTCGCATTGGAAGCGGCGCTCGAAGCTGTGCAATCGTGCAGCGCGAAGGGCTATGCCGTGACAGCTACCGTGGTCGATGTAGCGGGAACGCCCCAGGCTGTTTTGCGGGGCGATCACGCCGCGATCCATACGAGGGACTCCTCTTATCGCAAGGCATATACCGCAGCTTCTATGGGATCGGTTTTCCATTTCGACCGCACCAGTCAATTCCTGGATCTGCTTACGACGAAATATCCACCACTTGCTGCGCAATCCCTGGCATCCACGCCAAATGTGACTACGTTGCCAGGCGGCGTTGCCATCAAGGTCGGGGATGAAATCATCGCCGGCATTGGCGTGGGTGGTTCGCCGGGAGGAGACAAAGACGAAGCTTGCGCACTGGCGGCCGTAGCAAAGATCAAAGAAAAGCTACCGCACTAGTTAGAGACAACACACGCGGCCGACACTCCCGCACGGAGAAAGGTTGGACACGTAAGGATAGGGGCCGCTTTGATGCTGTCAATGACGTCAAACGGTTGCTGAGTAGACCTGATGGCATAGCAACAAGCCCGACGTCGAACGCGCACGCGATTGCCTGCCTTGGCGGGCGGCTTGCAATGCTCTACAAATTCGCCGATACCGCGTCGCCGCGGATGAGCGTCGAGCAACGAAGTGAATTCGCGCACGGCTTGCGGCATGGCATTGAAGTCGTGTTGTCACTCGGAGACAACTTGGCACTGGCCTCCGAGCGCCAGGAGGCGCTGCTGAGTCAGACCAACGGCCTCTGATTGCTCTGGAGATACAAGGCGCGATGCTGGGGTGGCTTCTTCCGGCCTGCCGCGGTACCTCGTTTGGATCCCGGGTCATCCTCCAACCTGTTTCCGGGATCGTTTGAGTGCCGTGCTAGCACGGCACTTCTTTTGATTGAAGTAGATGCCAGGTGAACGGGTATACCCAAACACCACTTCCACACCATCGCACGCGGGCAGAGCTCTCCCTTGATTATCAGCAAAACATCTCATTTCGACAGCGTGCGAAGTCGTCAAACAATGTCGGCGCAAACGAAAAGATATGCGGATCAATCAGCCACCTGCACCCGGAACCTGTATTTCAGGAGTATTTATGAATAGTTCCTATCCGAAGTTCGCCCTGCGAGCTTGCACGCGCCTTGCCGCTGCGCTGGCCTTGTCCATCTCGTCAGTCCACGCGTCGGCTCAATCCACGCTGCATGTCTATGGACCCGGCGGTCCGGCACCAGCAATGAAGGAAGCGGCCGCAGCGTTCGAGAAGCAAACAGGTACACACGTAGATGTCACGGCTGGACCCACGCCCTCATGGATCGAGCGGGCACGCGCCGACGCTGATCTGGTCTACAGCGGTTCGGAAACAATGATGTCGGATTTTGTCGTCGCAATGGGTGATCAACTCACGCCTCAAGCACCGATTCCGCTGTATCTTCGCCCAATGTCGATACTGGTTCGCCCTGGCAATCCTCGCCATATCCACGGCCTGGCGGACCTGCTCAAACCCGGCATAAAGATTCTGGTGGTAAATGGTGCTGGGCAGAATGGCGTATGGGAAGACGTTGCAGGTCGGCTTGGAGATATTCGCACCGTCACGACGTTGCGTGCCAACATCGTGAGCTACGCAGGCAATAGCGCGACCGCACGACAGACCTGGATGGCACAGCCCGACATCGACGCCTGGCTTATTTGGAACATCTGGCAGGTATCGAACCCCTCGCTCGCCGAGACGGTGCCAATCGAGCCGCGCTACGCGATCTATCGCGATACAGGCGTGGCGGTGACCAAACGCGGCACGGCGAATACCGCTGCCCAACAGTTCGTGGATTTCCTTCGTTCCAAAGGGGGTGCATCAATTTTCGCACGCTGGGGCTGGATCACTGGAGAGTAAGGCGGATCACCGGAAATTCGAGAGTCGGCCCAGCATTGTCGACTCCGACATTGCTGGATCTCGAAGCATCCCCGGATTCGAAAGCGATATGCGATGACGGAACGAGCGCTGGATAAAGGCAAGCGCGTGACGCTTGCCCGCCAGGATCAGTTGCGGCCGGCCATTACGCCGCCGTCCACGTTCCAGGTCGCTCCGGTAACCCAGCTCGCCTTGTCCGAGAGTAAAAAGGCGACGGCTTCGGCGACGTCCTGAGGGGTACCGATTCGGCCGATCGGGTGGAAGCTGTCGAAGCCGTGCAGTGCACCATTGACCTGATCCTTCGGTATGAATTTCTCGTAGATCGGCGTTTGCACTACCGCTGGCGACACCGTGTTGACGCGAATGTGCTTCGGCGCCAACTCCATGGCCAAGTGCTGGGTGAGCGAATGCAGGCCGGCCTTCGCCATTGCGTATGCCGACGCCGGCATCGCGGCGATGGCGTGCTGGGCACCGACCGAACCGATGTTGACGATCGCGCCAGGACGACCGTTCGTGACGAGATTCGCGGCTACCTTCTGCGTGATAAAGAAGAATGATTTGTTCAGCGTCAGATACTGGTCGTAATCCGCGGGCTGATGCTCAAGGAACGGCTTCGGGAAGAACACACCAGCCGCGTTGACCAACAGGTCGATATCCGGATGCCGCTCATCGATAGTCTTGAGCAGCGCCACCAGTCCTTCATCGTTGGACAGATCCGCAGCCAGCGCTTCAACCGGGCCCACCGCGGCCAGTTCCTTGCGCGCCTCCTCGGCCTTATCGGCACGATGCCCGACGATGACCGCACTGCCGCCTTCGGCAAGAACCATCCGTGCCGTTTGCAGGCCGATTCCGCTGGTACCGCCGATGACCAGCAGCTTCCTGCCTTTGAATTGATTGCTCATTTTAGTCTCTCCACCTGCTAGCTAGCAGGATCCGGTTGAAGGAAAGCAGGATGACGTCACCGTCGCTCGGCGGACTGCCGCATCTCGTTACGGTGAGAAGGATTGTCCCGAAAGCCAGTAACCGCAGGAAGGAAGGCTATTGATGCTCGCGATCGTGCAGACGCTCACATCGCAGCTTCCAATCACGTGCTGGCTTCCAATCCATTCTCCTCCTGCTAATCGAGATTCTTCTCTGATTAGTCGCTATGTGCAAATGAGAGAAAGTGTCTCTCATCAAAAGGAAATCTTTCCGCTGACCGGAATCCTCTGCACTTGACTTTGCCACGATAGCAATGTCTAGCCTACTCAACACGGTGATCAAGTTGCCATCAGTTGGCAGAGAACGAGCGCTTCAATTCGAACGTACTTGCCCGCGTTGGCTGCAATATCAATTCAGGAGGTCCACATGTCTTTAAAATCGGTTTGCAACACCTCTTCGGATGACGAACAGTTCGTCTTTCGCATCGAAGGAATGGACTGCGCAAGTTGCGTGGGCAAGATCGAGACCGCGTTGGGTCGTATGGACGGGGTATCCGACATCAGCGTCCAATTCAACAGCGAAACTTTGTCTGTTAGGCGAAGCCGGTCGGGCAAAACGACGGCTCCGGACATCGTAAAGAAGATCCGCGCGCTTGGTTTCGATGCGACGGCGCTACCGGCGAGTGCAGTTTCGAGTTCGGTTGCCGTCATTACTGCGCAATCGAACGACGCTCGAGCACACGGTCACGATGCCGGCACGCACCAGGCCGGGACGTCCAGCGGTGCACACGATCACGGCACACATGATCATAAAGAGGCACACGACCACAAACATGACCACGGACAAACCTGCGATGGACCTCGCGGTGAAGGCCGAGCGCATGACCATAACCACGAGCGCAAGTCGTGTGACATCCAACCAGCGTCCAACCAAAAACCATCGGAACTCCCATCGGTCATGCCGAATGTCACGATGCGCATCGAGGGCATGGACTGCGCAAGTTGCATAGGTAAGATCGAGACGGCCCTTTCGCGCATGCCTGGCGTCTCTGATGTAAAGATTAATTTCAGTATGGAAACGTTGGGGCTTTCCCTCGCCTCTGGCGCTTTCACGCAGGTCGCAGACATCGAGAAGACGATCAAGAGCATGGGCTTTGGCGTCTCGGACGCCCGGCACGACAGCACGGCCGCCGATACACCGCGTAAAGAAGAGGCCCCCTCCCGCACTCATCGCTGGTGGCAAACAAAGAAAGGGAAAGTGGTTGTCGGCAACGGCGTGTTGATGGGAGCGGCCTACACCATAGCCCAGCTGATCCCGGAATACGCAGGCTGGATTTTCACGGCCGCGGTAGTGGTCGGCGTTTTTCCTTTCGCGCGCAAGGCTTGGGCGCTGGCGACCTCCGGCTCGCCTTTCTCGATTGAGATGCTGATGACTGTGGCTTCGCTGGGCGCACTCGCGATTGGGCAATCGGAGGAAGCCGCTGCGGTCGTGTTCCTGTTCGCAATCGGCGAGTTGCTCGAAAGCGTGGCGGCCGGCCGTGCACGCGCAGGAATCAAGGCGCTGGCGACGCTGGTGCCGAAGACCGCCGTCCTGCTTGATCCGCGGGGAAAGCAGCGTACCGTGACGGCAGCGGATCTGCAGATTGGTGACATTGTCCTGGTACGCCCAGGCGATCGTATTCCCGCCGATGGCGTCGTTCTCCACGGAGCGTCGAGTGTCGACGAGTCTCCTGTGACGGGAGAATCAGTCCCGCGTCCCAGGACGTCAGGTGAAAGCGTCTTTGCCGGATCGATCAACGTTGAAGGTGCACTCCAGGTGCGAGTCGATAAAGCGACCGCCGACAATACCATCTCGAGAATCATTCAGCTGGTGGAACAGGCGCAATCATCCAAGGCCCCCACCGCCCGATTCATCGAGAAGTTCAGCCGGTACTACACGCCGGCAGTGATGGCGATCGCAGCCGCCGTTGTCGTCCTCCCCCCGCTCGTGATGGGCGGCAATTGGGAAACGTGGCTCTATCGCGGCTTGTCTCTGCTGCTCATCGCCTGCCCATGCGCACTCGTCCTGTCGACTCCCGCCGCTATCGCCTCCGGGCTGGCCGTTGCAACGCGCCGGGGCCTGTTGATCAAGGGCGGCAATGCGCTGGAAACGATCGGACGCGTGCGCGCCGTTGCATTCGACAAGACCGGTACGCTGACCGAAGGCAAGCCTCGTGTGACCAAGGTTGTGTCCTTCCGCGCGGGCGGTGAAAGCGAAGTTCTGGCTCTCGCGGCTGCGGTCGAATCGGGCTCCAGCCATCCGCTCGCCAAGGCGATCGTCTCGCACGCCGAAGCGGCTGACATTGCCATCCCCTCCGCATTGAACGCCTCGGCCACGCCAGGCAAGGCTGTCCATGCAACCGTGAATGGCCGGAAGTTGGCGGTAGCATCGCCTTCGTACGCGGCCAAGGCAGCGGACCTTTCAGCCGAATCGCGCCGGCACATCGAAGCATTGGAAGATGGTGGAAATACTGTCGCCGTATTGCTCGACGAACAGACCAGCGAACTCATTGGTCTGCTTTCCCTGCGCGACGAGCCACGACGCGACGCACGCGAAGGCGTGGCACGCCTGAGGCAATTGGGAATACGGTCCGTCATGCTGACGGGCGACAACAGCAGAACTGCACGTGCCATCGCTTCTCAGCTGGGTATCGAATGGCAAGCCGAATTGCTGCCTGAGGACAAGTTGCGCCACATTAGCCAGATGAAGCACGACGCCAAGGTGGCCATGGTCGGCGACGGGATCAACGATGCACCGGCACTGGCAACCGCAGACGTCGGCATCGCCATGGGGGGCGGCACTGACGTCGCAATCGAGACGGCTGACGCCGCGTTGCTCAAGAGCCGAGTCACCGATGTCGCTCACCTTGTCGCAGTCTCGCGCGCAACAATGACGAATATTCGACAGAACGTGACCTTCGCGCTCGGCCTGAAAGCGCTGTTTCTCATCACCACCGTGCTGGGTATGACCGGCCTTTGGGTTGCGGTCCTGGCCGACACAGGTGCAACGGCACTCGTCACGCTCAACGCCTTGCGTCTGCTGCGATTCGGCAAGACGCGAAACGCGAGTGGCGGGCGTGGTGAGGGCATGAAGCCACGCCGATCCGCAGCCATGGGCTAATCCAACCGAGTGCGAAATTGCAAAAGGAGGCAGCTACGCCGCGACAAAAACCGTTGCGGCGTAGTTGCTCTCTCAACTTGAAAAATAATTTAGCGGCTCTCGGGCCAACCCTACTGCACCCGAGACAATCTCATCAGGAGAATCGCATCCATGTCTATACAGACCCTGGCACAAAAGGCCGCATCCTTGTTTTCCGCCGCCGTGATTTCCGCGAGTGCGTCGGCCTCGCCTGCGGACTCGACGCGCGACTCCGACACGAGCGCACACATCGTTTCGTTTCAACAGATCCGCAATGCGACGATCAAGCTGAGATACGGAGACACGACCTTCCTGGTCGACCCGATGCTAGGCCCCAAAGGTTCTTACACGGCCGCACCCGGCGCATTCAATGAACAGATTCGAAACCCCACTGTCGATTTGCCGATTCCGATCGACGAAGTGATGAAAGCCGATGCGGTCATCGTTACCCACTTGCACCTCGATCACTGGGACCAGGTCGCCAAGGAACGTTTGCCGAAAGACATCCCGATCTTTGCGCAAAACGATCAGGATGCGGAAAGGATCCGAAGCGCAGGCTTTCGCGACGTGCATGCCCTCAATGCGCCTACCGAGTTCAGAGGGTTTCTATTGACCAGAACGAATGGGCAACACGGCAGCGACGAAGCGATGGAGGTGCGCGGGAAAATGCTGGGTACGGTCCATGGTATCGTGTTCCAGCGTCCTCACTTCAAATCGGTGTACGTGGCTGGCGACACGGTGTGGAATAAGGATGTCGAGGCAGCCATTACCACGTACAAACCGGACGTCGTCGTCTTGAATACCGGCTACGTGCGCTTCAGGGACATCGAAGGCGCAATAATTATGGGCAAAGAGGATCTGTACCGCGCGAGCGAGGCGGCTCCGAACGCCTATGTCGTCGCCAGCCACATGGAGGCATTGGGCCATGCCACGCAGACGAGAAAGGAGTTGGCCGAATTCATTTCCGAGAAGAAGCTCGACCCCAATCGCGTGCTCATTCCAGCCGATGGACAAGGCTACGAATTTTGAGCGGAGCAGAGTCAGGGGCGGCGTCGCTGAGCGTCGTCGGTCCGCCTGAGGAAAAAACACCAGCAGTTGGAACGTCGCCCAACTGTTGGGGTGCAATGTGGAAACGACACTTCATTTGCGCCCAGGTGATTCTCGCCCTGCGGTCCGTTCGCGAACTTCGAACTCAACGGGAGGGCGATCGCCGCTTGTCGGGAAGCGTCCCTTTGGCGGGCGCATTGGCAACACCGTCGCGTACCGCCGCTTCGGATGCTAGGGACTCGATGATCGGACAGTCGGGCCTGTCGTCGCCGTGGCAGCCATGCACCAGGTGTTCGAGCGCGGCCCTCATCTCCTGAAGCTCTTTCAGTTTCTCATCGAGCTCCGCGATGTGTGTCTGCGCCAGTGTCTTCACCTGACGGCTGGAGCGCTCGCGGTTCTGCCAAAGGTCGAGCAGTTCTCCGATCCGCTCCAGCGAAAAACCGAGGTCCCGGCTGTGGCGGATAAAGCGCAGTCTGCTCACATCCTTGTCGCTGTATTGTCGATAACCGCTCATCGAGCGGCTCGCTTGAGGCAATAGCCCCAGACCCTCGTAGTGCCGAATCATCTTGGTCGAGACGCCGGATGCGGACGCCACTTCGCCGATGTTCATAGTCAAGCTCCTTTAATCGCATCAAACGTGCCAGCGGCTCTCTCCGTGCCCCGCCGACGACGCGGCATCGGCCCATTGCTGTCGATCTTGCCTTCGGCAAGCGTGCCCGTCTTGTCGAACGCCACGATGGTCACAGAGCAGGTACGAAGCGGTATCTGATGCGCCAGTGATCGCCAGGTCGGAGCAATCTACGATCATTTCCGCAAGTATCATCCGATAACAGCCAGCCGGGACGGGCATCCCGCGTGTTCGGGGGCGAAGCACCTGGTCGCCGCGATTGATGGTGCGCCCCGTCAGTGCGCAGATCGCGGCGATGGGGGCGCGGCCGCTGCACCAGATCTGCTCGGTGTACCGACTGAGACACGAATCGCTCCGCGAAACGTTGATCGTGTATGGCAACAACCGGTCCGCGACCATGATGTTGAAAGGCCGCTTCGCTAGATGCCGACGATCTCCAGTGACAGATGGACATACGCTACCGCGACGCGTCTCGAGCGCCACCAATTGCTCCTTCGCACACGCACTGAGTTGCCCGACCGACGGACCAGGAACATGCAACATCGTGCGAAGCACGCGATTGTCTTCGGATAGTTCCGTCATCGATCCGTTTCCAGTAGCTTCCGCGGACATGTGCGAAACAGAAGCTCGTTCATTTGCGCGGCGGCCAAATCTGGCTGCCGCGCTGACGGCTTTAGCGGCCTTCCTGGCGCACCGTCAGCTTGCTGCTAACTGACGTGACGCCCTGCACTTTCTGCGCCGCATCGACAGCAAGGTCGTTCTGCTGCTCTTCCCTGGTGTAGCCAGCCAGCGTCACGCGCCCCGTCTTTGCATCACCGAACACGGTGATCGACGTTGCGTCGAGGCCCGTCGTTTTGGAGAGCGCCTTATGAACAGTCCTGGAGAATGTGCGGTTGGCTGCGCGAACCGCCTTCTTTGTCGTGGCTGTCTGCGTGGTCGTCGTGACGCTGGTGGCGTCCGGCGAGGGCGCCGCCGCGTCTTCAGCGAACACCGGAGTATAAGTCATAGCCGCAACAGAAAATGCAAGACAGCTGCCCAGAACAAGTTGTCGAAGTTTCATGATTGATCCTGTTATTTTCTATTTGGGAAGAACGTTTCAGATTTAATAAATGGGTGAATCAATGTTTGCAGGAAGCGCCGTTAGACGCCGCCGTGCAATGCGGGTGCTCATCGCGAGCGGCCGACGCCACGAGCGAGCAACCCTTAGTGCTGCTGTCCGCAACAGCTCTTCGTTTGCGTAGTACATGCGTTGGAACTGTCGCTCTCGACTTGCACGGGCGTGTAGCCGGCATCCGCAATGGCGTCGCGCAGCTTGTTCGGATCGACATCGGTCGACTCGATCGTCACCCGATGCCTGGCCGGATCGACAGTGATCTGCGCACCACCGTCCACAGCTTTCAGCGCTTCGGTAATCGCACCGGCGCAGTGGCCACACGTCATATCATTGACTTCAAAGGCAATCATGAACTTTCTCCTGATGGGTCATCGTTGATGAGATGTTGGGACTATCAAGCTTCCCATCGTTGTAATGTCAAGAGGCTTTTGGCAAAGTTGCTCAGGGAGCCCGTGGATTGAATTCGAACCGAATTTTTCCACGGGCAGTCGCTTGAGCATTACAACATTCGATACACGGAAATTTCGTATTCAACGGATGATCTTCCGTCGCTTGTCGGGCAAGGTTTTCCGGACAGGGCTATTGACGGAGCCGTCTCGCATGGCTGCTGTGGTCGCGAGCGACTCGATGATCGGGCAGTCCGACCGATCGTCGCCTTGGCAGCCGTGTATCAGGTCTTCGAGCGCGGTCTTCATCTCCTGAAGCTCCCTCAGTTTTTCCTCGAGTTCCGCGATGTGCGCCTGCGCCAATGCCCTGGCCTGCCGACTGGAGCGCTCGCGGTTCTGCCATAGGTCGAGCAGTTCTCCGATGCGCTCCAGTGAAAAACCGAGGTCCCGGCAATGGCGGATAAACCGCAGCCTGCTCACATCCTTTTCACTGTATTGCCGGTAACCGCTCATTGAGCGGCTCGCCGGCGGCAACAGCCCGAGACCCTCGTAGTGCCGAATCATCTTGGTCGAGACGCCGGATGCCGCCGCTACTTCGCCTATATTCATGGTCGAGCTCCTTGCGTCGGGCCACGCGCGCCGGCGGCCGTCGCCGCACCCTGCCAACGACGAAGCATCAGGGCATTGCTGACGACGCTGACACTGCTGAAGGCCATGGCAGCCCCGGCAACGACCGGGTTCAGCAAGCCCAGTGCCGCCAGCGGGATGCCCAGCACGTTATAAGCGAACGCCCAGAACAAGCCCTGTTTGATCTTTGAGTAAGTACGACGCGAGACATCGAACGAATCCGCCACCAGGCGGGGATCGCCGCGCATCAACGTGATGCCCGCCGCTTCCATCGCGACGTCGGTGCCCGTCGACATCGACAAGCCGACGTCCGCCGCCACCAACGACGGCGCATCGTTCAATCCGTCTCCGACCATTGCCACGATGTCGCCTTGCTTGCGCAGGCCCTCAACGATCGACGCCTTGTCGCCAGGCAACAATTCGGCATGGACTTCATCGATGCCCAGGTCCCGCGCCACGGCATTGGCACTCCCCTGGTTATCGCCTGTCAGCATCACCGTCCTGATGCCCAGCTCACGCAGCCGCTTGACGGCCGCATACGATGCAGGCTTGACGGTGTCGCCAAAGGCCAGCAGCCCTAACACGCGAGTCTGACTCTCCTCTTGCGCCAGCAACCAGGAGATAGTCCGTCCCTCGCCCTCGAGACGCCCGGCCTCGGACAGAAGCGCTCCCGGAGCCGCATCAGACTCGTTCATCAACCGCGTGCTGCCCAACAGGATCGGCAGGCCGCGCACGACGCCCTGTACTCCGCGGCCCGGCAAGGCTTTGGCCTCCTGCGTCGCTGGCACGGCAATGCGCTGCTCCCGGACCTTGTCGAGCACTGCATGCGCGAGGGGGTGGTCACTGGTCTTCTGCAGCGCGGCGGCGAGCCGCAATACCTCGTCTGGGTCCTCCCCGTCGGCCGCCTCAATTGCAACCAGCGACGGCTTGCCTTCGGTCAGCGTACCCGTCTTGTCGAACGCCACGACGGTCACCGAGTGTGCCACTTCGAGCGCCTCCGCATCCTTGATCAAAATGCCCTGACGTGCAGCCACACCGGTACCTGCCATGATGGCCGTCGGCGTAGCGAGGCCGAGCGCACAGGGGCAGGCGATCACGAGTACTGCGACCGCACTGATCACAGCATGCTGCACATCGCCGTTGTAAATGAGCCAGCCGACGAAGGTCAACAGCGCCAGCCCGAGCACGACGGGGACGAAGACCGCGCTCACGCGGTCGACGATGCGCTGAATCGGAGCCTTCGCCGCCTGAGCCGACTCCACCATGCGGATGATTCTGGCGAGCGTGGTCTCCGTGCCGATGGCCAGCGTGCGGACCTGCAATACACCTTCCTCATTGACGGAACCGCCGGTCACCTTGTCGCCGACGGCCTTCGCGACCGGCAGGCTCTCGCCCGTGATGAGCGACTCATTGATGTGGCTGCGGCCGTCGATGACTTCACCATCTACCGGTACGCGTTCGCCGGGACGGATAACCACGACGTCACCTACGGCCACCTGCTCAACCGGCGTGGAGACTTCGACGCCATCCACCAGGACCCGGGCAACGGTCGGCCTCAACGCATTCAGCGAGCGGATCGCATCGGCCGTCTGCCGCTTGGCACGGGATTCAAGCCATTTGCCGAGCAACACCAGAGTAATGACCGCGGCTGATGCCTCGAAATACAGATCCGGCGTATCGCCGTTGCGGTGCTGCCACAACAGGAAAACCGAAAGCCCGTACGCCGCACTCGTGCCCAGCGCAACCAGCAAGTCCATGTTGCCACTGCCCGCCTTCACGGCTTTCCAGCCAGCGCGGTAGAAACGAGCGCCGAGCCAGAACTGCACCGGGGTGGCCAGCGCCAATTGCACCCAGCCCCCCAACTCCCACTCGATGCTGAACAACTGCAGCAGCATCGGCAGCAGCAGCGGGAGCGTCAGCAGCGTACCGGCGAGCACAGGCCACCATTGCGGAAGACTTGCCGCAGTCGGTGCGGCCGATGCCGCCTCGACCGGTTTAGCGACGTAACCGGCTTTTTCGATAGCCGCGGCCAACGTTGCGAACGACACGCCGCCATGCGCCGCAATCGTCGCCTTTTCGGTCGCAAGGTTCACCGATGCGGCCGAGACGCCGGGGACCTTCAGCAACGCCTTTTCCACCCGGCCCACGCACGATGCGCAGGTCATGCCTTCGATACCGAGCTCGATCGGGCTGGAGCGGACATCGTATCCGGCCTTGCGGACGGCGTCGGCCAGCGCCCCGACGTCCACATCGGCAGACGCCCGAACCGTGGCTTCCTCGGTCGCGAGGTTGATTGTCGTGCTTTCGACCCCCGGTAGCGCCTCCAGCGCCTTCTCTATGCGTGAGACGCAGCTCGCGCACGTCATACCTTCGATGGGCAGCTTGAATTCCTGGGATTCGGATGTTGAAGCGGTCGTACTCATGAAGGTGATCTCCGTTCGTTGGTGTTTCGATGGAGAGCAGCTTCATCCTTCCTATCATCAGAAGGTCAAGCGGGGCATGAAAAAAAGATTTTCGACTACATCCCAGCGTTTGCAACAGCTCTATTGACATTCCAACGATAGGAAGCTCTACAGTCCCGCCGTCTCATCGAAGAATCCAGTCGAGAAATCTCATGGCTCACCGACTGCCGTAGATCACGGAGAATTCCATGCAAAGTCGTAATCCACCAACCAGTACGTCGCGGCGGCGCTTCGTTCAGGGCGTGGCCTTGGGCGGTACCGCTGCCACACTTGGCCTGCTCCCGTCCTCACGCACATGGGCGCTGAACAGCCCCGACCAGCCGACCGTGCTGAGCGGTACCGATTTCGCGCTGGATATCGCCGAGACCCCCGTCAACTACACTGGCCATTCACGTCTGGCCACCACCGTCAATGGCAGCCTCCCGGGGCCTACGCTGCGCTGGAAGGAGGGGACCACGGTGACGCTGCGCGTGACCAATCGGCTACGCGTGCCGACTTCCATTCATTGGCACGGCATTCTTGTTCCAACCGAGATGGACGGGGTGCCTGGCCTCAGCTTTCCAGGAATCGCGCCGGGCGAGACCTTCGTCTATCGCTTCCCCGTTCGGCAGGCCGGCACCTATTGGTATCACTCGCATTCACGCTTTCAGGAACAAACGGGAGTGTTCGGTCCGCTGGTCATCGAACCGGCTGGGCAAGATCGCATTGCAGTCGAGCGCGACTATGTCGTCATGCTAAACGACTGGTCCGACGATGACCCCGAGCACATCTACGCAACGCTGAAGAAGTCGGGCGACTACTACAACTACGCCATGCCCACAGCGCCGGACTTCTTCCGCGACGTGCGAGAGCACGGGCTGAGTAGTGCTCTGGCGAGGCGCAAGATGTGGGAGCAGATGCGCATGAATCCGACCGACTACAGCGATGTGTCGGGACAGATCTATACCTATCTGACGAACGGACACTCACCGGCCGACAATTGGACGGGAATATTCAAGCCCGGCGAAAAGGTGCGACTGCGCTTTATCAACGGCTCGTCGATGTCGATCTTCGACGTGCGCATTCCGGGCCTGAAGATGACCGTGGTCAGCGCCGACGGACAGGACGTAGAGCCAGTGAGCGTGGATGAGTTCCGCATTTCCATTGCTGAAACTTACGACGTGATCGTCCAGCCCGAAGACGACCGCGCCTACACGGTGTTCGCCCAATCGATCGACCGCAGCGGCTACGCGCGCGGCACGCTCGCGCCGCGCCTCGGCATGCAGGCGGACGTCCCGAAAATGGACCCGGTCGGCTGGTTGGACAAGGCAGACATGATGGGCGCGATGATGATGAGCGGGATGCATGGGCAAGGGGGAATGTCGGGGAAACCCGGGATGGGGATGATGGCCACGACGCCGCCTGCGCATCATGCTCGCACCGAATATGGCCCCGGTGTCGACATGCGTGTCGATATGCCACGCATCAATCTCGACGACCCGGGCGCAGGCCTGCGCGGCAACGGCCGCCGCGTCCTCACCTATGCCGATCTGCATACGATCGGCGGGTCTCTGGACCCGCGCGAGCCGAACCGCGAAATCGAACTGCACCTTACCGGCAACATGGAGCGATTCATGTGGTCGTTCGACGGCGTGAAGTATTCGGATGCAAAGCCGGTTCACCTAAGAACCGGGGAGCGCGTGCGCGTCGTGCTTGTCAACGACACCATGATGAATCATCCGCTCCACCTGCATGGCATGTGGAGCGAGCTGGAAAATCAAGCCGGTGGTTTCCAGGTGCGCAAGCACACCATCAACGTGCAGCCTGCGCAACGTATCGCCTATGGTGTGACAGCCGATACGCCGGGACACTGGGCCTACCACTGCCATATGCTCTATCACATGTTTGCGGGCATGTTCCGCGAGGTGGTCGTGTCATGAATAAAACCCGACAAACTACCGCCATGGTCCCGCAACGCTTTCTGTGGCTCGCGGCGGGACTGCTGGCCGCACCGGCCCTGTCCATCGCCCAGGTGGCTCAGCCCCCCGCCGGCGGTTCGATGCCTTCGACGAACGCTTCGTCGCATGATGACAATTCGATGGGCGGCATGCAGATGCCCCCCAAGATGAACTCCATGCAAAACGGCGACGCAGCGCCGCACGACGAGCATTCCATGCCCGGCATGCAGATGCGCCCCATGATGGGCTCCATGCAAAACGGCAACGCTGAGCCGCACGGCAAGAATCCGATGGCCATGCGAATGGGGTCCATGCAGGGCGGCAGCGCACCACCCAACGCGCGCAGCCCTGACTACTCCGAAGGTGTCAGCGCCAGTTCCGAGCCGGGTATGGACATGGACGACGCCGCGTCACTGGGCATGTTGCAATTCGACCAGCTGGAAGCATTCCACGACAAGGACACCAATGGATTGGCGTGGGAAATGCACGGATGGTACGGCAACGACAGCAACAAGCTGTGGGTCCGCAGCGAAGGTGAACGTAGCGGCGGCCACTTTGAAGATGCCGATGTCGAGGCGCTCTGGAGTCATGCGGTCGCGGCTTACTGGGACACAGTGCTCGGGATACGGCTGGACTTCGGCGATGGACCGCCTCGCCAATGGGCCGCATTCGGCGTCCAAGGCGTAGTGCCGTACAACTTCGATATCGAGGCCACCGGCTACGTGGATCCAACAGGGCGAACCGCTGCCCGCGTGCGCGCGGAGTACGACATGCGCTTCACCCAGCGACTGATCCTGCAACCGGACCTCGAGGTCAACGCGTATGGCCGGTCGGATCCTGCCAGGCGCATCGGCGCTGGAATCTCCGACGCCAAGTTCGGATTGCGTTTGCGTTATGAGATTAATCGGCGCGTCGCGCCCTACATCGGGGTCGAGTGGAAGCGCCGCTTCGGCGGCACCGCCGATTTCGCCCGTGACGATCATCAAGCTGTCTTCGATCAACAGTGGGTCGCCGGCATTCGCATTTGGTATTAGTTGCTAAGTGCCTCTTGACATTGAGGCGATGGGAAACCGGATAGTTCCAACGTCTCATCGACAAACCCATTTAGGAGAAATCTCATGATCGCCTTTGAAGTCAATGACATGACGTGCGGCCACTGCGTCAGCTTGATCACGAAAGCGCTGAAGGCCGTGGACAACGATGCCAGGTTCACCGTCGACCTCGCCAGACACCGGGTGACGATCGAATCGACCGACGCGGATCCAAACGAGCTGCGGGATACCATCGCGGATGCCGGTTACACGCCCGTGCGAGTCAAAGACGCGACCGCCAACGCATGCACTCCAGCGAAGAACTGCCGTGGACAAGAGCAATAAGGATTGCTCGCTCACAGCGTCGCCCGCTCGCGATGAACACCATCATTGCGAGACGGCGACGCCGACGACGACACGCCTCATGCAGATATGCCGGACTCACATTCCGGCGTCCCACTTCGGCACAGTCCTGGGCGTCTCCGGGCTCGGACAGGCGTGGCGCATGGCGGCACGGCTATGGGGCCTGCCGCCCACCATTGCCGAAGCGCTTCTGGCCATCGCGGGATTGGTCTGGGCCATACTCGCCATCGGCTACTTGTGGCAAGCCATCCGGAACTTCGAAGCCGTCAAAGCCGAGTTCCTGCATCCTGTTCAGGGCGGCACGCCCGCGTTGTTGGCGGTTTCCACTTTGCTCGTTGCCATGGCAGTCCTTCCATACTCGACTTCCGCTGCGTGGCTTCTGGCCATGAGCGGCATCGCATGGCACGTGGGCTTCTCCCTCTGGCACACAGGCACACTATGGCAAGGCGGGAGGAACTCGGAGGACATGGTGCCGACCCTATACCTGCCGACTGTTGCCGGCAATTTCACCAGCGCAGCGGCTCTCGGTTCGTTAGGGTGCCCGGACTGGGGCTGGCTATTTTTAGGTGCCGGGTTGTTTTCATGGTTAGCCCTCGAGTCGCTGGTGATCCATCGGCTATGGCATTCCACAGCGATACCCGCGCGTCAGCGCCCCTTGATCGGCATTCAGTTCGCCCCGCCTGTCGTTTGCGCCATGGCGTGGCTGGCGTTGTCTCCGGGTAGCACGGACCACTGGCTTCTCATGCTCTGGGGTTACGGACTTTTCCAGTTGCTGCTTGGCCTACGCCTCGGATTGTGGCTCGGCGTGCAGTCCTTTATCCCTGCCTACTGGGCCTATACGTTCGGTATCGCCGCCGCGACAGTCTGCAGCATCAAGCTAGCGCAGTCGGGCGTGCGGTCAGCGCAATTGCTGGCTATACCCATATTTGTCGGCGCCAACCTGTTCATTGGCTACCTTGCGCTACGGACGGTCCGCCTGCTCGTCAAAACGTGGACCTCCCCTCAGCGGTGACCCCTCCCCTGCACGACTGATTCAGCGCCGGCCGGGTCTATCTCCGCTCGCTGGCCCCAAAAGGTTTTGCGCAAGCCTTCGGTGGCAACCGAACACTCGCGCGCTATCCGCGCCACCGCATGTATGCGTGCGGACCGGTGCCTATCTCGTCGCGAAATAAGCACGCAAAGTCTGGCGTTGAACCGTATCCGATTTCCATTGCGGACTGCGCACTCCCCCTGCCAAGCAACTCGATCGCCCTGAATAACCGCATGCGTCGCCGCCGAACCATCGCCACACACGGCACCATTTCTATCCGTCACTACAAGAAAAACATCGTCCAACATGGACTGATAGCGCCCCGCAAATGGCAGATCTACCGGATACAAACTTTTTATTTCTATCTGCGATATTAAATCTCGTTTGCGGGGACGCACAAATCAGCGAAGAATTCATCCACCGACATGCAGCGTCACGGAAAGGAACACACCAGCATCGATTTGATACGAATGGGTATGGATAGTTTCTCGGTACACTGACTTAGTCGGCGTCGTGTTACCGATTCATCACACTGCGATTGCGGAACACGAAGGTCACCTATTGCGCAAACAGGACAGGAGCAAACGAAATGGTCTATCTGCAGATTATTCTCAAGGTCGCAAATGCCAACCGGGCCACAGCCGCGGGCGTCTACGAGAAATACAAGGCCCCCTTCCTCAACACCATCGCCGGCGCGAAGTCAAAGGAACTGCTGGTGCGCGATGAGGACGTGCAGGTACTGCACGGTTTTGATAGTGAAGCGAACGCGACTGCCTACCTGCAGAGCGAGTTGTTCACCGCGGACGTGGTCGGCGGGCTCAAACCGCTGCTCGATGCAGCGCCGGACGTGCGTATTTACGAAGTCGCCTGATCCCGACACAGCAAGGCGCTGCACTCGCACCGAACTTCTTATTGCTTTTGGAGAGGGTACCGGACATGATGAACGACTGGAACGCCTACCGTGCTTCTTTGCTCGCACGCGTCGCTGAGTATGCGGAGCTTAACCCGGACATGATGAAGGGCCTCCACATCATCGAAAGTTCGCCCGCAAAAATTGGCACTCTCGGCCCCAAGATTCACGAACTGATCTCGCTGGCCGTCACGACACGCTGCGACGGTTGCATGTCGGTACATACGAAGAAGGCCGTCGAGCTGGGCGCGACACGCGAGGAAATTGCCGAAGCGCTGAGCGTGGCCATCGCAATGAACGCCGGACCTGCTCTAGTCTACACGGCGCACGTGCTCGAAGCCCACGCACAACTGCTCAATTCGAGTTCGTGAGTCAACTCTGTGCGCGGTCGGCTGCCGATGGCGGGTAAGCCAGCCGCTCATTATCAGCGTTTGTGGTAGGACATCCATGCTTGTAAATGCAGACTTTTCGCGCCCAACCGTTGTCACACCAGACAGTTACGACTGGGTCGCCTCCCCGCAGAGCGGCGTTGAGCGCGTGATACTCGACAGGATTGGCGAGGAGCAAGCGCGGGCGACCAGCATCGTGCGGTATGCAGCCGGTTCACACTTCCCTGGCCATGCGCACCCGCGAGGTGAGGAGATCTTCGTCCTGTCCGGCACGTTCTCCGAGCGCGACGAGCACTATCCGGCCGGCTGGTATCTGCGCAATCCGCCAGGATCCATCCATCAGCCGTCCAGCGCCGACGGCGCGATCATTTTCGTCAAGCTTCGGCAAATGCACCCAGGAGACCACAACCGAGTGCGCATCGACACGCGCGATCCCGCATTCTGGCACCGCCAAGGTCGGCGCGAAGTATGCCCTCTGTTCTCATCGGATACTGAACAAGTTTGTCTGCAACGCTTATCGTCAGGCGAAGCATTATTTGAAGGCCAGATAGACGGTGCCGAATTGCTGGTATTGGCCGGGAATCTAGTGGTCGGGAATCGGTCCTGCGCTCGGGGCAGTTGGGTTCGACTCCCCGTCGGTGAGTATCCCGAGATCGTCTCCGGCCCACAGGGAGCGACCTGCTACCTCAAGACCGGTCACGTGGCTCATTGGGTGACGGAAGCATTGGCATGAGAGCAGCGCGGATCGCCATTATCGGGAGTTGGCTGAGCGATCTGTACGCGGCCCTCCTTCTGGAGCAACAGGGCATCGAAGACTACGTATTGTTGGAGGCCTGCTCGACGTTTGGCGGTCGCATTCTTTCCGTCCCCCCGCCGGAATGGATGAATCAAGCCAAGATGCATCCGACACCTTCGACAACGCCTGGCGCAATACAGCCACGCGGATGCCATCGCACGCAAAATACGTCGTTGTCTACGACGACAAGCCATTCTGGCGTGCTCGGGGACTTTCCGGCGAAGCCCGAAGTGCCTTGGGCCCGCTCGAGGAGATCCACGATGCCTGCATGCCGGGCGGCAGTGCAGCGCTGTTCGGCTTCTTCGGCATTCCCGCACACACACGCAAGCGTGTGCCGGAGCAAGAATTGCTGCTCCCCTGCCGAGCGCAGTTCAAGCGGATGTTTGGCGCAGAGGCTGGCCGATCTAACACGGAGCTGATCAAAGATTGGGCCACCGATCCCTCTGACAGCGACGGCTTTCGACCTCGACGGCACAGCAACACACGGCTCGGCGCCACTGGCGACCGTCGCGTCAGGGCGGTCGCACGGGCGTCTGGCGGGAATCGCCAGCGAATGGTCTGCCCGATTTCCGGGCTATCTGGCGGGCACCATCGATGCCGCAACCATCGATGTACGCGAGGCAATCCAAGCGACCGCAGCGGACGGTTGGGCGTCGGGGTGCAATAGCCTGGCGCCGCAACCACGAATCGTCTACTCCCCTACTCTTTGAGTCACGAACATGAACAGCACATATCGAGCAATGCAGTTGAGCCGGCCTGGAGTCCTTGAACTGGTCGAACGACCGAGACCGACGCCGGGGAACGGCGAGGTTTTGATCGAGGTGGAGGTGTGCGGAATTTGCGGCGCCGACATCGGCCAGATCGATCGAGCCGATCCCACATCGCAGCCGCGCGTACCCGGGCATGAGGTGATCGGACGAATCGCTGCCATCGGGGCGGCAGTACCCGCGATCTGGAAGGTGGGTCAGCGCGTTGGTGTCGGCCGCCTCGGCGGCCACTGCAACGAATGCGACCAATGCCGACGCGGGGAATTTCAGCTTTGTCGGAATCAGCCGGTCGTTGGCGTAACGACCGATGGCGGCTACGCCGAAGTGATGATCGCACGCAGCACCGGCCTGGTTTCGATCCCCGAAGAACTCGACTCTGAGGAGGCCGCGCCGATCTTGTGCGCGGGCCTTGCCACCTTCAATGCACTCAAGAAGTCAGGAGCCGAAGCGGGTGATCTCGTTGCCGTGTTGGGGATCGGCGGACTTGGGCACATGGCGTTGCAATACGCGCGCAAAATGGGCTTCAAGGTGGTGGCCATCGGGCGCGGGCGGGAGATTGTCGACGATGCATTGGCACTGGGGGCGCATGTCTACATCGACACGAATGAAGACAACGCCGCGGCCAAGCTCAAGGAGATGGGAGGCGCGCAAGCTATCGTCACCACGATAGGCCACGCCGCCACCGTATCCGCGTGCATTGGGGGCCTCGCGCCACAGGGCAAATTGATTGTGCTGGGCGTGGGCAAAGATCCGCTACCTATCGCAAGCGGCCAACTGGTCTCCGGAGAAAAGAGCATCGTCGGGTCAATGACAGGCACTCCGTACGAGAACGAAAAAGCGCTGAATTTCAGCGCGCTGACCGACATTCGGCCGATGATCGAAACCATGCCACTGGAAAACGCGCTCGCCGCCTATGAGAAAGTAAAGAGCGGCGATGTCAAGTTCAGGATGGTCTTAGTCATTCGAAAGGAATAAAGCTTACTAGTGGGCACTACCCACGAATCGTCATGCCGACCGCTGAGTCGAGGTTCCAGCCCAGCGGTCGCCGATGTTGCATCGCTTCGCAGCGCTCTTCAGTCAGGACACTCTAGGCCGAACCTATGCCAGTCCTCCAATCCTCCGTCCCCACCGCAGCGCCATTCCCGTCCTCCTACGTTCACGCGAAAAGTAATATCACAAGGCTCACCGTCGCGCAGGCGTTCGCCCGCGCAAACTGGGCGATCATATGATCGACAGGCGCAATCGCCGGGAACGCGCTTTCCCCAAGTCACCCGCTGGCGACACTTTCTATCTTCATTTTTGTGGTGGGGATGGCGGCTTGCTCGCTACCCAGTTGCGCCATTGCACAACACTACGGCTGCCTAACAAGCTTTCTGATCGGCTCAGGATGCGGCATGCTTGCCGGCCTGCCGGCCTGCTGGCCTGCTGGCCTGCTGGCAGCTTTGACGGTGGTAGTAAGCCCGTTCCGGCTCTCTTGAGCAGCAGCCCTATTCGGCGGCGCTTACGCTGCGGTGACCTTGTCCTTCCGCTTCGCGGCCGCGGATTGCGTCCAGTCGGAGCGATGGCCACGTGCGCAATCGTTCGTCATGGCGGACGGCGTATTCGCAGGCGTGATTGGTGCCTCAGCTCGCCACCTAAATCATGAACTTGTGGGCGCCTCATATTTGGCGACGGTACGCCGGCGCGGCATCGTCAGTTGACCGGCTCTACGAGGGCGAGGTAGTGACCGATTACTGTGCCAATGCCGCCTCCTCGATCAACCATTCGCGAAACGCAACAAGCTTCGGCAGAGACACGGACTCTCCTCGGTAAACGATGTAGTAGGCCAGTTCAGAGGTCCACTTCACATTGGGGAACAATTGGACGAGCCGACCGGCGGCCAGGTCGTCGCAGGCCATGACACTCCGCGCTAGCGCTACGCCATAACCGTCCACCGCCGCTTGCAGCACGGCAGCCGAATTGTTGATCCGCATGCCGCGCCTTGCATCGACGCTCTCCGTCCCGGCCCGCCGAAGCCAGTCGCTCCAGGATGCAAATCCCAAGTGACCGTCCACGGACAGATCATGTATTAGCGCTTTGCCGGACAGGTCATTTGGAGCCTTGAGCCTGTCATTCCTGGCGATCCACGCGGGCGAGCAAACGGGAAAGATTTGTTCGTCCATCAACTTCTCGGATACGAGGCCCGACCATGATCCCCGACCATACCGCACACCGATATCAACACCTTGAGCAGTAAAGTCGACCAGCTTGAGACTCGTATCCAGCCGCACGTCGGTCTCGGGCCACCGTTCGTGAAACCGCTCCATCCGCGGCAGCAGCCACTTCGCTGCAAACGCAGGGCTCACCGTGACCGTTAGCACGCCATTTCTGGAACCCTCGCGCAAGCGGCTCAATCCGAGAGCAAGTCGGTCAAACCCTGCTCGCAGATCCGGCAACGCACGTTTGGCCGCGTCGGTCGGAATGAGGCGGGAACGGCCGCTCGTTCCTCGATGAAATAGTGGTGTACCGAGCCACTCTTCGAGTGAGCGAACCAACTGGCCTACTGCCGCCGGCGTCACGTTCAGCTCCGCTGCCGCAGACGAGAAGCTTTGGTGCCGTGCGCTCACTTCAAACGCACGAAGCGCATTGAGATGTACCGGACCCTTCATGGAAAGTTAGACTTCGTCGGGAGTGAAAGGGTAAGCGGCCCGAGGACTATCCTACGGCCCGTCTCTACTGACGTTTCCAAGCGGGACCAATGCATGGTAGTGCTCACAATATTGATGCCCCATCTGCATCGCTTCGCAAACTTCCAAACTTTGTCTCTTCGTAGCCGACGTTGCAGTTTGAATCCTTCGTCACAGGGCATCGCCTTCTGTGGCCCCCAACGATAGTAAGCATTTATGTCAACACATGACGCAAAATCGCCGCAAGGTAAATCGTGATCGACATTCCATGTAGTCATGGTCAGGGCGCCTGCGGTGCGCGGGCAATCGAGTTCAAAGCCTCGACGTCTCGCGAGATCATCTCCGGCACCCGTGCGCGCAGCATCTCAACCCAAGTCCGCACCTTCGCATCGATAAATTTGCGCGATGGATGCAATGCATACACGTTCATCCTTTGCAGAATGTGGTCGGGCAATACCCGCACGAGCGTACCGTCGCGAAGCGCGTCGAGCGCTGAGTACACCGGTAGTATGCCGATCCCGATACCGTCTCGGATCGCGAGCGCAAGTGATTCCGCAGTATTAGTCTGTACTGGTCCCAATACGTGAATCCGATCGACGCCACTGGGCCCTTCCAGCACCCACTCGTGCGTCGGGAATGCGGGCGTACGGAGCGTCAGGCACGCGTGCGCAACGAGATCACGTGGACACACAGGCTCGCTGTGCCGCTTCACGTAGTCCGGCGACGCGCAAAGGATGCTGAAGGTCGAGCCGAGGAAGTGCGACACGAGGTCCGAATCGGGTAGTAACCACGCGGCCACCACGGCCATGTCGCTCGTACCGTCAAACAGGTCGGGCATCTGCTGAGATAGCGACAGTTCGATTGACACGTTCGGATATTGAGTGTGATAGCACGTCAGCGCGGGCAACACATAGTGATGGCCCACACTCGGTAGACTGCGTATGCGCAGCACGCCGGCAGGCCGCTTGTGAGCGCTGCTGGCCTCTTCTTCCGCGTGGTCGATATCGGCGAGGATCTGGCGACAGCGTCGCAGATAGCTCTCACCGGCCGACGTCAGCGCAAGGCGACGGGTGGAGCGATTCATTAACCGCGTACGCAACCGCGCCTCAAGCTCTGTTATCGCGCGTGACATAACACCGGTTGTCGTGTTCATCGATTCAGCGGCTGCCGTGAAGCTGCCAACCTCGATGATACGCACGAACGCCCGCATGTTTTGTAGGGTTTCCATTACAGCAATTTTCCTCTAGCCGACAAGTGCGAACGTCGTTCCCGCTTTGCGGACGGCGAAGACCAGCGCATCGGTAGCAACGCGTACGAGGTCTTCCCGGTGGGCGGGATGCGGCTCGCTGCAGGTCGAATCTTCAACAGGAAGGTTGCCTCTCCGGAATAGAGTCATTGCCGCGACTATGTTCACAGAAGCTCCAACTGATTGGTCCGTCCGCCACCAAGGTGGCTTCATCATTCCCCTCGTTGAAAGATCAAGGGGAATGCATTCAACAATCCTCATCGCATTACAGTGCTGCACCACGTTATTGATGTTGCCACGGCGAGAGAATCAACCCGTGCCTCCAACACCACATCAACGCGAGCACGAGGCCCAACGCAACGGCTTGCCTCCTACCCCGATGGCCTGCGCCTGTCGGGACAGTAGTGACCATGTTTCGGGTTGCCTTACCCGACGCTCCACTTTTCCTCCGCAAAGCCGTTGAGGGATTCATGAGGCAGCTGACTTGCCATCGTGCGTCTTTAGCTCGTTGAGCACCGTCTTCCAGATCCATATCTCAGCCCTCCCGCTGCTCCTCGGCACGAATCTCCGGGACCAGATACAGGACGTTGCCAACCGCACTGTCGTCGCAAACTTCCTCAGCGGTCCACCGAATAACACCACCAGAGTGTCAAGTGCCAGCGATCGCCAAATCCGTCGAGTCTGTAATCGCTTCCGCAAGAATCATCTGATGGAAATTCGGAGGCGCGCGCAATCCGCGTCGTTTACGGGGAAGAAATACTCGGTCGCCGCGATTGATGGCGCGTCCCGTAAGTGCGCAGATCGCGGCGACACGGGCACAAGCGCTGCACCAGATCTGCTCTGTGTATCGACCCACACACGGATCGCTCCATGAAACGCTGATACTGTACGATGACAACTGGGCCACAACCATGATGTTGTAAGGTCGCTTCGCCAAGCTCTGGTCAGCTCCCGCCACGGGCGAACATACGGTGATGCGACGATTCTTGAGTGCTACCACTTGCTTCTTCGCGCCCGCGTTGAGCTGCTCGTCAGACGGATCAAGGACGTTCAACAAAGTGCGCGTCACGATATCTTCTTCCGATAGTGCTGTCATCGATCCATCTCCAGTAGCTTGCGCGGACATAGTGCGAAAAACTGCGAGAATCGCATCCTTGTGCGCGATGGCCTAATCTAGCCACCGCGCCGACGGCCTTAGCCTCCGCCTTGGCGCACCGTCAGCTTGCTGCTAACTGACGTGACGCCTGGCACTTTCTGCGCCGCTTCGACAGCCAAGCCATCCTGCTCCTCACTGGCAATCTCGCCGGACAGCGTCACATGCCCCGTCTTTGCATCACCGAATACGGCGATCGACGCTGCCTCCAGGCCTTTGGTTTTGAAAATCGCTTTCTGAACGGTCCTGGAAAATGCGCGGTTCGCTGCACGAATCGACTTCTTACTCGTGGCGGCCGGCTTGCTTGTCGCGTTTACGGTGTCCGATGCCGCCGCCGGCGCGTCCACAGCAAACGCCGCAGTGTACGTCATGGTAGAAGCAGCGAATGCAAGACCGGTGCTCAGAACCAGTTGCCGAAGTTTCATGATTTGATCCTTTTATTTGATAACCAAAAAACGTTGTTAAGCCAGAAAAGATGAACGACTCCATTGGTCCAGTAAAAGTCGCCAACTTCCTTCGATAAGCACGGCGGGGACCATGCCATCATCAGTGATTAGGAGGCCTTGAGAACCAACCTATATTCATCACATATGTATGAAGCGCTTCGTCTCTGACGTTGCCCCATGGAAAGCCTTATTGCTGCTGCTCACAACAGCTCTTCGCTCGAGTACACGCGTTGATAGTCCCACCCTCGACTAGCACGGGCGTGTAGCCAGCATCCGTAATGGCGTCTCCGAACTTGTTTGGATCAGTATTGGTCGGCTCGATCGTCACCAGATGCCTAGCCAGATCGACTGTGAACTTTGCGTGACTATCCACGAACTTCAGCGCGTTTGTAACCGAGACGACGCAGTGATCGCAGGTCATGTCGTTTACTTCAAAAACAATCACGAGAGTTTCTCCTAATGGGCTTGTCGATAAACCGTTAAAACTGTCCACCTTCCCATCGTGAGAATGTCAAGAGGATCGTTGCCGTTAGAGCCAACGCACTAGACACAAATGCCCACGACCCGCTGCAGATCGAAGACGGCCGACGTGGTGCTGCAGTTGGCTTGTGATTCTGCGAGTCGAATGGAATAAACCCGGCCTTGACGTGTCCACTGAGAGACGGGGATAAACCCCGCTACCCGGAGTAAGGATGACGTGGATCAAAACCCAAACCACCGTAGTGAATCGGTGGTGGGCGTTCCGTTGGCCAATGCTTCTGGTTGCCGCTGCAACGGCAACCGCAGCGAGTGCTTCGACGCCTCAAGAAGCGTTCCGTGCAGAAAACGATGCGGCGATGGACAAGATGATGACTGCGATGGCAGTCAAGCCTTCCGGCGATATCGATCGTGATTTTGCAGCCGTGATGATTCCCCATCACCAAGGCGCCATCGACATGGCCCTCGCGGAGTTGCGCTACGGAAGCAACGAGCAGTTACGGCGTATTGCCCAGGAGATCATTGTGGAACAGCAGCAAGAGATCGCCGCCATGCGATTCGCTTTAGGCCAACAGCTCCCACCTTCCGTACCGGCGCCGACTCAAGTAGGTGCATCCGCGCCTCGGGCCGCTGCGCCCGAACACCAAGATCCCGCCCACTAGGACTTCGCATGCTCAAGAAACTTTTGCTTTCGTCGCTCGTTTCATCCGCACTGTTTTCAACCCTTGCCGTTGCTGGCCAGGTACCCGGCCGAGAGACCGATGCGGATATCCCAATCAGTCATCGAGACCGCATCTATGCGGCCGAGCAATTTTCGAACACCGTGTCGGTGACCGACCCGGCCGACAACCGACTGCTTGGCGTCATCCGCCTGGGCGATCCCTCGCCTAGCAGCTTTAGTCCGCTCTATCACGGCCAGGTTCTCGTTCACGGCCTCGGTTTTTCGCCCGACCATCGAACCCTTGCGGTGGTATCGATCGGATCGAACTCGGTGACATTCATCGACACGGCCACCAACGCGGTAAAGCACACCACCTACCTTGGCCGCGCTCCGCATGAGGCGTTCTTCACACCTGACGGCAAGGAGGTCTGGGTGACCGTTCGGGGCGAAAATTATGTCTCGGTGATCGATGCGGCAACCTTCGAAGAGAAGACCCGCATCACGACAGCCGCCGGCCCAGGGATGCAAATTTTCTCGACCGACGGAAAATACGCTTACGTTTGCTCATCCTTTAACCCCGAGACCGCCATCGTAGAGGTCGCGTCTCACAAGATCATCGCAAAGGTGAAGCAGGACAGCCCGTTCTGCCCGAACATCGCCGCCTCGCCCGACGGCAAGCAGGTTTGGTTCACGCTCAAAGACACCGGAAGGACGACTGTCTTCGACGCGCGGCCCCCGTTTAATGTCATCAAGTCGTTCGAGACCGGCCCCATCACGAACCACGTCAACTTCGCTAAAACGAGCAACGGAACGTTCGCGTACGTGACCGTGGGCGGACTCAACCAGGTGAAGGTCTTCCGCACGGATGATCTCTCCCAGGTTGCGACCATCCCTGTCGGCAACCTCCCGCACGGTGTGTGGCCTTCTGGAGACGGCAGCCGCGTCTACGTCGGCCTTGAGAACGCGGACGCACTCGTCGCGATCGATACGGCGTCGAACACGGTTATTGGCAACGTACCGATCGGTCAAGCGCCGCAAGCCATCGTGTATGTTCCGAATGCAGTGCCTAACGGCGACGGAATGAGCAATCTTCAGGAACCAGGCGTGGCGGGCAAGGTGGCCTCACTTTCGCTGGCCGACGTAGGCGGTAGCCCGACTCGAACCAGCGTTGCGCTGTTCGACCAAGGCTTGTCGCAGGTCATGCAAGCCTCCGTCACGGGTTTGAAACCGAAACAGCCCTACGTCATGGCGCTGGCCAAGAAGGCCGACGGCTCCGGCACCCTGGAACCTTTAGCCAACTTCATGACCAACCCGGCAGGTTCCGCCGTCGTCAACGCAGTGGGTCCGATCCGTCAGGTCGTCCAAGCGGCGACAACTGACACCCGACGATATCTGGTGGTTGCGCCAATCGTTGAGGGCAAACCCGGCGAGCCAGTTCAATTGCAGGTCGCCGCGCAATGATCGGCAGCGCTGGCATGGCTCTCATCGCAGAACTCGAGCCTCTGATTCCGGCGCTGCGGCGCTATGCCAGCGCGATGGTTCGTGAGCGCGATCTTGCCGACGACCTCGTTCAAGATTGCTTGGAGCGTGCCATTAGCAATTGGGATACGCGGCGACGAGCGGAAAACACTCGGCAATGGGTTTTCGCTATCGCTCACAACCTCATCGTCAACAATTTACGCCAGCGTGCGCGGCGTGGGGTACATCTCGATATCGAGGATGTCGACGAAGGCACCTTCGCCATGCCCGCGCCCCAGGAACACCGAATCCGCCACGGCGAACTGATGAAAGCATTGGCGACGCTCACAGAGGATCAGCGCAACGTGATATTGCTGGTGTCCGTGGAGGACCTTACCTACGCGGAAGCCGCCAAGACGCTCAACATCCCGATTGGAACCGTGATGTCCCGTCTAGCCAGAGGAAGGGAGCGCCTTCAAAGTGCACTAGACGGCGACCGAAAGCGGGAGGCACACCCTCAAGGCGAGCCGTTCTTGCGGAGGATGAAGTAAATGGACAAGCTGCCGACACTAGATCCCGTCGTGGAGGAAGACCTCCATGCCTTCGTCGACCATGCGCTTGACCCCGGTCGTCGCAAGGCGGTGCAGGATCATCTGGATCGCGATCCGGTGGCCGCAGCCACCGTCGCGAAGTTCTCTGCTCAGAGGCAACTCTTGCGGTCGGCGCTTGCGCCGATTGCGGATGAACCTATCCCGGAACGGCTGCGATTGCACTCACTGCTCAAGCATCAGCGCGGATCAGGCCCTTCGGTTTGGCGAATGGCCGCTGCAGTTGTACTCGCACTTGCGACCGGGACCGTCGGTGGCTGGCATATGCGCGGGGCACTGATGCCTAACGGTGGTATTGCGGTACTCGCAGGCGAGGCACGCAGCAGCTACATGGCCTATGCAACCGATGCCGCCGAGGACGCCGACAAGGTGGAATTGCTCCGGCTCGTATCGGACAAGCTGCAGCGGCCGGTCGAGATCCCGGACCTGAGCCGAGCAGGCTACCGATTCGTCGGCGGTAGATTGGTCTCAACCGTTCACGGCTCCGCCGCTTTGTTCTTCTACGACAGGGCCGACGGGATACGCATGGCCGTCATGATCAGGCCAATGGTCCGGGAAAAGGAGGCGCCCATGATGGAGCAAACCGCGGGGAACGTCGGAGGGGTCACCTGGGCGACTAGTGGACTTGGCTACAGCGTGGTTGGCGCTGAAGCTCCTCATCTATTGCACCCCATCGCTGACGAGGTACGCAGGCAGGTTCGCTCCAAGCGCGCGACCTAAAGCGAGCAGAGAGGGGCTCAGAACTCATTGCTTCGCACTGAGTCGTCGCACCCAAGGCGAGCTCGTGCAACCGGGAAAGCGTCGTACGCGACGCAGCCCCGGGTCCGCCACGATCGGTTTAAACATTATCTTTCGATGGACACAGAACATCTCGTTTGCGAATAAGCGTTGTAAGTCGAACACTAGCGGGGAATAGGCGAGCTCGCTCGGTCCCGCGCCCACATTTAGCGACAACAGAATCGGCGACGGCGAAGGAGTCATTTCCACGTCCGACTCGCACTGCGAGAGTGCCGGATTGGCCAACGTTCCTCATGAGAAAACAGATGCTAAAAACGAAAAATACGATTGCGCTCGGCGCGATCGCGGTCGCAAGCCTCACTTCGCTATCGACGGCACACGCCCAAGTTTCGACCAGTGGCTACGTCCTGCCAATGAACCTCGCATTGGACGCGGCGCTCGAAGCGGTGCAAACGTGCAGCGCAAAGGGCTATGCCGTGACAGCAACTGTGGTCGACGTAGCCGGAACTCCGCAAGCCGTCTTGCGGGGCGACCACGCGGCGATCCATACGAAGGATTCCTCTTATCGAAAGGCGTATACCGCCACTTCGATGGGGGCAGTTTTCCAATTCGAGCGCACGAGTCAGTTCCTGGATCTACTCACCTCGAAATTCCCGCCTCTTGCTGCGCAGTCCTTGGCATCCACACCGAATGTCTCGACGTTGCCGGGCGGCGTCGCCATCAGGGTCGGCGATGAGATCGTTGCCGGCATTGGTGTGGGCGGTTCACCAGGAGGGGACAAAGACGAAACCTGCGCGCTGGCGGGGGTAGCAAAGATCAAAGACGAGCTACCGCGCTAGATCGACACGACACGGGCCGCCCCCGAGCGAATCGACAGCCTACATCGATCTGCGTCCGGGGGACGTACCCGGTTCGACGAAATCCCACACCGCCCTTCTCACTTCATTGCTAGAGCGCAGGCATGCCTCCAACGACGCGAGGCGCTTGCCGAGAAAACCTGGATGCATACAAGCAAGTGTTGGCGTCGAACGCCGAGGCGGTATCCGGCTTTGGCGGCCGGCTCGCGGTGCTATACACGTTCATTGATGCCGCGTTGCCACACTTGAGCGTCTCGCAGCGAAGGGAGATCGCATACCGCTTTCGCCAAGGCGTGGCAGATGTGCGGTCGTTCGGCGATGACTTGATCCTGTCCGCCGCGTATCAGGAAGCGCTGCTGAACAAGACCAGTGTTCTCCTGATTGCGGCGGAAAACGCATCGAACATAAAATATTCCCACTCTCGAAGTAGCGCTGACGAGACATGCGGGCAATGGCGTCGAAGTGGATAAAAAAGGGTGCCGTGCCAGCACGGCACCCAAACGATCCCGGGGGGCAGGGTGGAGGACCGGGATCGCGGAGAAGTGGTGCACCCCTAATCTTGTCGCCGTATTGTTTGGAACAGCAGTTGTCGCACTCGTTGACGCGTGACGACAAGTGTCGCGCGGCGTCAGATTCATCTGGTAGCCCAGTTCGGCCGGCTGGTCCGGATGAAACGGCCCTTGCACGTACCAGAGTTTTCCTTGCTCGGATGGTGTTTTCATCTGGCGATCGATGTACTCCGGCACCCGGCCTTCAACGCACCGGGGCCAAGTTCATCTTCGGGAATCAGGCGGTCGACCGCAGCCTGAACGAACGCCCACTCGGAATCGGTGAAACAGGTCGGAAGATAGGCTGCGCCGCAGTTGGTTGCGCCCGTAACCGGCTCGGACAAAGCGCCATCGTCATGCGCACTGCACGCACTTTGCGTAAGGGTCACACCTGTCGCGACGGTGCTGCGGGAACGACGGCCAACATCTGTCGCAGAAGGCGACGGCGCGGCTCCTCCTGGTGAGACATGGTCGATACACCTACTGGATGCAAAGCGCCCAGCCGCTCGACACCAGTGGCGTATAGCGAGCGCCAACCGGCGAATCGGAACATCACATCGTGGTCTTGGGAATGCCCGAAAAAGATGATGGCGCTTCTACCGACTGGTGCGCATTGTCTGAGATCACTCACTATCAAACAAACTAGACGAACTTGGGATGATTGATAGAAATTCCTTCTTTCGGATCGACAATCGCACACGCGGTCATCGATCCGAAAATGAACATGCGCAAGCCCTTCATTTCCGGTCGTTCCAACAATGCCGAGATTCAGAGACCTGTGAGGACTGCGCCGGTTCAGTTGCCGCTCTTCGCCGGTGTGGCATCGATCTGCCACGTTTCGCTGACGATCCGTGCATCGCGATAGGTCAGCACATAACGCACTCGGATCGGCTGCTTGCCCTCGAACACCACATTGGCTGTCACGCTGGCGCCCTTTGGATTCTCGGCCTCCTCGACGTTGCCGACTGAAACCTTCATCTGCCCCTGGGCCTTCGTGAATTTTTCCCAGACACTGCGAATGGCGTCGATCCCCGTGTACGTGCCGTCCAGCGGACCACCTACCCAATTGAATTGCGCGCTGTCCGCATAGCCACGCATCAACAGCGCGACGTCGCCCGACGCGATCGTGTCGAAATGGCGCTGAGCGTCGAACGACGGCACGTCGGCCAGCGCGGCGGTCGATGCGATCGCAAGTGCAGCGGCGAGTGCGAGCTTTTTGATCATGAGATCTCCGAGATATCGAATTGGATGGACTGCACAGTGGTAGACGTTTGGCGTACCGTCTTATTCCACCGGTTGACTTTTTTTGGGGCGAACCCGCCGGAGCTCACGACAGCGGGAAGTGTCTGCAAATGAGTGAAATCGCCCGCAAGCGAAGTCACGCCCACATTTTGGATGCATCAGGCCCGCATGCTGATCGACCAACACCAGTTCCGACATATCGTCAGTTGCCAAGATGCCCTCGCGCAGCAGCCGCTCGACAGGCGCGGTCCCAACGAATGCGACCCTCTCATCAGCATTCTCGCGTCGTCGCCGCTCGATCGTCATTGCGCGGCGCCCGCACCACCCGTTGATCGATGGCGCCGAACGGCGCGCGGCCCGCATCGTCGCGCGCCACCATCCTTACCCGGTCTCCGAAGCGCATGAAGCCCGTGTGCGCCCCGCCCTCGTCGATCATCTCGAGCAATGCACGCCGAGCCCGCGCTACGTGCCACATTCGACACAGTGCCAGACCCGATGATCGAACCAGCTGCCAGACTGCGTGTCCGCGCGGCATGAGCGACGAGTTCGCCGAAGCTGAAATTCATCTCGCGGCCATGCGGACGGCCAAAGTCGCAGCCATTCCACTCGACATGCAGACTCAGATGCAAACGGCCGTCGCGCCAGGTGTCGTCGAGTTCG
This sequence comes from Paraburkholderia sp. JHI869, assembly GCF_038900775.1. Lineage (NCBI taxonomy): Bacteria > Pseudomonadati > Pseudomonadota > Betaproteobacteria > Burkholderiales > Burkholderiaceae > Paraburkholderia > Paraburkholderia sp. JHI869. The sequence goes on along the minus strand of NZ_JAYMSC010000005.1, from coordinate 236,711 downwards.
TCTGGCGTGATGGCGACAGGGGCGAAGGCCGTGGAGGGTTTGGTCTGCAGGAACCCGAAGCCTGTCTTCATCTCGCGCGGTCCGAAGGCTCGCAGACTCCAGTCGTTGATTTGCACGAGCAGTCGGACGTGCGCCATCGCGTCCGCAACCGAAGTGCCCATCGCCACGCGATCCACCACGACGCCGAACTCGCCCTCGAAATCAATGCTATCGGCTTCGTCAGGCAGCGGCACATCCCAACACGGGCCGAGGAAATCGTCGCTGGCGCCCTGGTACATCACAGGCACGGTGTCGAAGTCGGGAATCGGCGCCGTGTTGAACGCCTGCTCCATCAGCCGGCCGTGGTTGAGAAACACCGAGCCATCGCACCATTGCGGGCTGCGCGGCATCATGGACGAGCTGGCGCGAACGCGCGAAGTCTCGTCCTTTCCATCGGTGCCGTGTCCTCGCTACCAAGACTTCGCCCAAACGCTAAGCAAGCATCTCGAACCATTGCTGTTCGACAGCATGTGCGACCTTGCATCCGGCGTGTCCCGATTGCAGGACGCGTTAGCACACGTGGCAAGTCGGGTTGGCACTAGATCCTCTCAAGAAACCTAGCGCAATATAGATCGGTTTTCAGGGAGTCGGCGCGTTTGGCTGGAGCTGGAATCCGAGGGCAGAAGCACGTCGCCTGAGGGCGGCGATGCTGCACTGGCGCTGTTGTTCCTCGTAGCGCTGCTGCCCCTGGTCGACGAAGGCTTCACCGCGCGTGAGCATAAAGTACACCATGCGGGCGAGCTTGTGGGCCACCGCATATTGACGTGCGGCTTATCATTGCGGGCGCACAGCCGGCGGTAGAAGGCGCCGAGCGCGGAGTCGCCGCGCGACAGGCTCATGGCCGCCATTTTCAGCGCCTGCTGGGCGCGGTTGGCGGAAGGTCGGGTGCCGAAAGCCAGCTTCTTCCCGCCGCTGATTTTCGTGGCTGGGCATAGGCGCAACCATGAGCAGAAGTGTTTGACGCTGGTAAAGCGGCTCAGCTCGCGCGTGACACCCAGTCACGCCGCTAGACTCAAATTTCGATGCAAGAACGCTGAAGTTTTCTCCAGAAATCGACAGACAATGTGACTATAAAGATAAAATCCTTCTTATCTCGCGCTTGATGAAGGCATCGGTTCGAAAATCACGAGAAATCTTGTAGTGTAATTAATCTGGAGTGCGATATATATCTCGAAGTTCACGCGAGAATTCGATAGTTCGGAGAGGCTGAAATCGTACGTCGACGCGCCCTCTTGCGAAAACTTCCTCCACGAGGCGGTACCCTCCGACGGCCAGATTTAGGAACTGAAGCCGACGTAGGGTGTAAGCGCAAGCGCCAGACGCTCAAGAAATTCGCCTCGCTGCGCGGCAGCAAGACGTCAGAGAGCAATACGACCCCGGCTGGGCGAGCCATGCGCACGGGCACGGTACCCACATGACTGAAGACGAGGTTTTGAGCCCCTGCCTGTGTTTGGGGATGAAATGCCGGACGACCGTTAGTCGCATTTCCCAGGGCAACGACAATGGGTGGCAACGAACAGCGATTTGACAGTCGGCCGGTAATGTCGAAAAAAATGCGCCCGGTGATCGGCGCCCCGCAGCCGTCAACCGTTGCGCACGCCCGCCGCGAAATTCACAACGGTCGACAGGCTGTGACGCCCCCCGCAGCATGGCGGCTACTCAGGCGTCGTGGTCGGCGTCGCGCTGGTGATGGCGCATGAGTCGCCGGCAGGAAGCGGAGCATCCATCAGGAAGATGAGCGGGTAACGGGGCACCGTGAATCGTTCAGACTGGCCTGGTCTGCGAAACACCGGCGAGATGCAGGATCTTTGCTGCGACCCTGCGGAAAAACGCGTCGTCCCGTTCTTTCTGGGCAGCATCATCAGCGACGCGATGCTCGATCAGAATACCGCGGCGCGTCATGATTTCCTGAGTACGCAACTTGCGTTCGAGGTAGTCAGGATCGTCTGCACCCATCGTCTCGATGACGACACGGTGCAGCCGTGCCGCAACGCCAACGGCTGCCACCGATCGGAACGTCAGTTCAAAGTCGGGGCGGCACCACTGGCTCGGCGCGTCGGTCTGCCTCACTTCCCGATCAAAGAGCGGTTTCCAGAGCGTCACCTCAACACCGTGCTTTTTGACCCACGCCATGACGTCGAACAGCAATTTCAGCGTGACGCGCTCATACCTGCTGTCCAGAGGTACGGGACGCGCAAACGAATACGCATGCTGCGCGAACGCTTCCCGAACGCGCGCGTTGCCGGCGCGATCGCGGTCGACCACGCCGAGCACCCAGTAAGGGGGCTGCGTCAGTCGCTGATCGCGGCCTCCGGCGCGGATACCCTTTTCGGAGCGAAGAATGCACTCTCCCATGCTCGTTTTCTTGATTGCAGCGCCTGCGCGAAGCTCGTCGGCGACGAACAGCAGTAGCGCACTGCGTGCCTTGTTTTTCGGCCATACCAGGGCGTCGACCTCTGTCATCTTCTCGTTGAGAGGTGCCCATGGCTTGAAATAGAGTATCTGCGAGAGTGATAGCTGCGGGCACAGCGCCTGGCCGGCTGCATATGCCTCGAGCCGCTCCCACGATCTCGACTTGTCATTTAACGCGTCGACGTGCAGCCGTGCGAAGTCGGCGTCCTCAAGAAGCGTGTGCAGGATGCGTCCGAGCCGCGGCAGGCGGCGGCCCCTTTCGCCAACGCCGCCCCCTGATCCCGTCGAGCCGCCCGGCCGCGCCGCGCCTTCATTCAGATCGTCCAGATAGTCAAGCGCGTCGGCCACCGGTCTGAGCGGATTGTGCTGGCCTGGCCGCGCGCAATCACCGTCCGGGCCAACGTTTTCCGGCTCCGGCGTCTGCCGGAACGACGCCAGCGCGCAGTGGTGCTCGCCGTATTGATGCATGCGCACGAAATGACGCGGACCGTCTTCACGCACCCGGGCGGTCAACCGTGGCCGGCCACCGGCTGCGCTGACGCAGTCACACTCGAGCCACAGACGCACATGCCGCCCATCGTGCATCTCTTCGAGCACGGCTTCCACGAAGCTAACGTCCCCAGTCCGCACTCGCTGTCCCTCGCCGCAGAACCGCCGCACGGCTGCGGCTTCTTCATCGCCGAGATGTCGTCTGACCGTATCGGGGTGATCGCGCTCTACAAGCTGCATGATGCGTTCAGCGTGAAGTCCGGGCGAGCATCGCGAGGCTGCGCACGCTCTGGAGTTCCCACTCGTAGCCCGACAACCGTGATCGGGGCGCGCGTGGCAGTCGCACAAAGCGGATGATGCGTGACGAATGGGTACTCATGCGCACAAGACCTTCTTCGACAAGCGTGCAAAGCATGTCGTTGATCTGCGCCATCGACATATCGAATCGTCTGGCGAGTACAACCGCCTGATACTCCCGGTCCGACTCCATGCTCTCCAGCAGTCTTGCCGCCGTGAATTTCATCGGATTCCCCCTGGAACATGGCTGCATGTGTACTGCGGTCGGCACGGTCCCGCTCCCGGCGTCGCGATCGCTGCCTGCACTGTGCGCGAAGCTGTGCCGGCCGCCGTCCTGAAAAAAACGGCAGCGCATAAAAAAAACCGATTGTCCCGCAGGAGATATTCTTCACGTCGCGAGAGAAACGATTCACGGGCCATTCTCGACGCCGCCATATTTCGAATTCACCGCACCCTTCTGATCGCTTCCGACCGAATGGCACTGGTTGAGGTAATCGCCGCGCGCGTTCGACGTGCCGCCCAGATCGAAATGGCCGTGGCGATAGCGCACGATCGAAAAGTAGTTCGCCTCGTACTGGCTGCAATCGCGACCGCCATTGCCACCCAGCATCAGCCCGGCCAGGCAGAGCACCGCCCCGCATGCGCTCTGGTTGTCATCATCAGCCCGCGCCGGTGTGGCGCCAGCAAGCGCCGCGCATACTGCCGCTGCGACCACAAAAGATGTCTGGAATTGCATGGAACGACTCCTATGTGCCAACCATATGCAGCACCGCAACCACCCCGACCGAGAGCGCGGCCGAAACAAGCGCTGCACAGACGACCCAAGCCGCAAGCTCAAGGCGGCCAATACCGCAGCGATGTCCACTTTCGCGCAGCACATCACGCAACTGTCCCCGCACGCGAGCGCTTGCTGCATCGTACTCGCGTAGTGCGAGCTCGCCGACGAGCTGGTCGCGCGCCTCAGCAAAATTACCAGCCTCGGCGAGCACGCCAGTGGTCGCTGAGTTGAAGTCCTTGAGGAATTGCTCGTAGCGCGAAGTGAAGCGCAGCAGCGTCAGTTCGCCGTCATCCTTGAACTGTTTTCCGCTCGCCTGGAGCAGCCGGGTCAGCTCGTTTACGTCACGACGCAGGTGCGACAGCTGCCCGAGCACTTCGCCAATCAGTTCCTCGCGGATCGAATCCTCCGAGGCACCCATCAGCGCACCAGGACCTTGAATACAACATCCAGTTCTGTCGTCACCCGGCTGGCAAGACGTTTGAGTGCGACCATCTGCCGGATATGCGCTTTTTCGGCTTCCGATGCCCCGTTTTCCATTGCTTCGGCGTTCAGCGCGACATAGTCGCGCGGGTCATCGCGGATTTCAACGATCGACCTGTCGAAACCCTTGATCTTTTCGAAGATCGGGTTCTCGTAGATGACTGCGTCACGATGCATCGAGAAAACCTCGCTGCGCGAGTGAAACTCGAACAGCTTCGCGAACCCACGGTTGAGGTCCTGCTTAGGATCGACCATATTCATGACCAACCGTATCTTCGTAGCGCGCACGCCCAGATCAGAAAGCGCACGCAGCGTTGCGATCGTGTCCACCTGCTGCTTGGCAGTCGAGACAGCCGGCACGATGAAAAGATCAAAGTCTTCATGCGATCCGTCATAGCTTCGCATCAGACCGACAAAATCTTCGACATTCGATGCGCCCACATCGACGATAGCGCTTTCCAGGGTCATCAGCTGATCCTGCAGCTCATCGAACTGCGAGCCGCGCAACGCGCCTTCCCTTTCGCGGTCATCCGAATTGATCGATTCGATCGGGATCACTTCGGCGCCGGGCAAACGCGGCGCGAGCAGATGGTGCGCGACGGTGCTCTTGCCAACGTTGCCCGAGAAATTGATAACAGCAATCTTCATGGTGCAATGTTCCTTGCCGGTTGATGGATGTAGCCGCATCACCGCAGCCACGCCAGACGCGTTCAGTTACGGTTCGAGTTCAAAGGGCGGCGCTTCGTGACCCGTTTCCTGTGACGGGTGGGCGGTCGTCTCTTGCGTGTCCGGGAGCCCGCGCTGTTCGCGCTCGATCTGTTCACGTACGGCCTCGATCGTGGCCTCGCTGACCTGCGGCATCGGCACATCGAGCGGCCGGTTCGCTGCCCGCGCCGCCGCCACGGCGCTCTCGAACTCCCCCTTAAGCTTCTCCTGCTGCGGCTCGGGCAGACCCTTGATCTCCTCGCGCAGGACCTCCCGCGCCGCCTGTTCCTTTATGCGCTCACGCGCCGCGTCGAGCGCGGCGCGCTGTTGACTCGAATACTGCCAGTTACCGTTCAGGAACCGCTCGCGCGCTTCATTGATCTGCCTGTGCTCGTCACCTTCGCGACGTGCGCGAGCCAGCGCCTCGCGCAGCTCGTGCGTAGGCACGCCCGATATGTCCGGCGAGGAAACCCGCCATTCGTTACGGCGACTCGTGACGGTCTTTGGCGCGCGCTCATTGCCCTGCGCGTCGAACTGCCGTTGCCGGGACGTGACAGTCCTGCTGCCGCCCTTCACGAGCTCGATGTGTTGCCCGACCTGCACACCTGCTTCGCCTATCGCGCGTTCGAGATCCAGGCCCCATACCGTGCGCTCGCCCTCGACGGTGCGCACGGTCGCGTAGTAACTCGGACTCTGTCTGGCGTCGTGATTGAACGGCGCCGGCCCGTGCGCAACGAGTGCGCCCGCGGTCACACCCGTTGCCGCCTGCTCGAACGAGGGGGCGGATGCCGGTGCCTGAGATGCAGGACGCACGCGCTGGGACTGCCGCGCTCGTTGTGCGGCCGGCGCGGCAGTGACGGGGCCAGCGTCTGCGCTCGCCGGTGCAGCCGGTGCACGCGGCGCGGGCGTTTCGGGCTGCGCACCGTCGGACTTCGGAGCGGCTGCGCTTTCGACGGTGTTGGTGCGTGCCTCGTGCGCATCTCCAGCCTGCTCGCCGGCACCAATGCGCATGGCCTCGCGCGCGGCTGTCAACATCGCGTGATCCACCTGCTTCGGCCTGAAGCCTCGGGTGGGCACGCCGGCGAGTTCTGCTGCGACCCATGCCTGCCGGCGAAATTCCTCCGTGCCCTTGAGCTGCAGCTCGCTCCAGTTCTTCGCCTTTGCAACTTCCACCATGTGCGTGATCACGCTGCGGTCCTCGCTGGCCGTCGCGAGCGTGCGGCCGGTGTCCTCGAAGTGCACCGTCTCGCTCTTGCGGTCCAGAAACTTCCCGTCGTGGGCAACGTACTGGTTGCTGACGGACTTCGGCACGTCGTAACCGGTTTTCTCGAAGATCGGCTTTGGACGGATGCTGTTCTGCGTCTCCTCGTCTTTCGCGCCGATCAGCCGGCCGGTGCCTGCAGCCGTTTTCACCCCCTCGGCGGCCTGCTCATCGTGCGATACATCGGATGCGAGCCGTTTCCTGGCCCGCTCCCGATCAGCGGCCCGGATCTTCTTCAGGCGCTCTTCCATTGAATTTTCTACGGCCATTTCCGGACGGCGCGGCAGTGCCTCCCCTTCCCGTTCGTTCGCCGGCGGCGTGGTGCGCGCCCGGATGGCCGAAGCGTCGTCGGCGTTGGCCGCGCTGCGCTCGCGGCGGTCAATCTGGTCGGCTGGAAATTCGATCTCGTTCATGCGACGACTCCTCGTCCAGGTTGCGAATCAGGTTGCGGTTCGGCGTGGGAACCGGATTGCGAATCTGCCTCGCCCGCCTGTGCAGAAGCGCCCGCATCCGGCAGCACCTCACCCAGATATGGCATCAGCCGGAACAGCGAGGCGCGGATCGTGCCGCGGTTAGCGAAGTGCACGGCGGTGAGCACGCCAATTTCGTGCTCGCGGACATCGCGCACACCGGCGGCCTGCGCCGCGCCCGCTGCGGGCTCCGCCTGCGCGCGACGCGCGGCGTTCTGTGACTGCCACCAGTGCTCAACATCGATCTGCGGCACTGGCGCACTGAGTTCGCGGGCAACGAATGCGGCGTGCTTCATCTGCTCTTCGTTCGGGAACTTCGGACTGAACCCAAACCACGCGCGGCGACGGTTGGCTTTTTCGAGACTGGCCATGACGCCCTGAAGGTAGAGGCTCTGCTGAACCAGTCGGTCGACAAGCTCGGCATCCTCATAGAAGTACGCCTTTTCGCACAGGATCGGTTCGCACCCGTCGATCGTGATGATCTGCCTGCGGCTGGACAGGGCCCGCAGTTCCTGCGGAAGCATGAGCGGCCGGCCGTGTTCCGTTTCGTTTGTGCTCGTCGACGCGCTGCGGCCGCGACTGCGGCTGCGGGAGCGCGACAGATGCGTAAACGTGCCCAGCATCTTCGAATATTCTTCCGAGTCCTTGAGCGTGCGCGGCGCAAAGAGGCTGCGCATCTTGCAGTTGATCGCAAGCGTTTCCGCACCGTGTCTGCCGTAGAGCTTCGGGTCCTCGAGCTGCGACATCCCGTGGAAAATCAGCATGAGGCGCAGGTTGAAGCCGGCGATGAACGCGTTGGCCGTATCGATGATGTCGATCCTGCCGGGCGCCGCGAACTCATCCATCAGCAGTGCGCACTGGTACTTCAGATCCGGATTCTCGGCGGGCTGCTCACGCGTGTTCAGGTCGATTAGCTGCGAGAAGAAGAGGTTGACGAGCAACGCCCCCGCCTTCAGGTCGCCCGGCTTGATACCGACGTAGATGGACATACGCTTCTTGCGTACGTCGCCCAGATGAAAATTCGACTGGCTCGTCGCTGCATCGACGACCGGGTTGCTGAAGACGTTAAGCGGCGCCGTCATCGTCGACACGATATTGGCGAACGCTTCCTTCGACTGGGACAGAAAGCGGTTGAGCGCATCCAGACACTCGAAGCTGAGGACAGGCAGCGTGCCGGTCGTGTTCGAGCGCGTGCTGACGATCGACAGGACGTGCTCGCGGATCGCACGGCCCCTGCCCGAGGCCTGCCGCAAGACTTCGCCGAATGTGCAAGGCAGCGATGGCGTTTCGAGGAGGTACAGCACGATCCCGACGAACAGGTTGCGGGCGTTGTCGTTCCAGTACTTCAGGCGCGCATCGACATTCGACGGATACAGATGCTCGCCAATCGTCATCACGTCACCGACGCGCGTATATGCCGGGCGCCCGGCGATATATTCGAGCGGGTTATACGCGTGCGACCGGCCGTTTTCGGAAAACGGCGACCACAGGTAGACCTCGTGGCCGCACTGGCTGCGGTAGCCGGACGTGTACATGAAGTTCTCTTCCTTGATGTCCTCGACGACGACCGAATCCGGATAGGTGAGAAGATTCGGGATCACCATCGAGACACCCTTGCCCGAGCGCGTGCCGGCGGCGAGCATCAGGAAGTCCTGGCCGCGATACTTCAGGTATTCGCCCTTGTACTTGCCGACGATGAACGGTGGGTACATGTGCGACATGACGCTTACCTCCTGGATAGCATGAGCAGAACGACCAGACCCGCAAATGCAGACAGTCAATGCAGCACCAGCAATGTGGACGCACGTGGCCGTGCCGGCACAGGAAGAGTGAAACTGGATGCATGATCACTTCTCGAGCAGCCCGGCCTTCACGATGTCCCGGCGCGTCGCGAAGCGCGCATTGCCGAACTGCGCGATACGCCCGTGCGATTTCACCAGCGCCATCGTGATCACGACCACGGGCATACCGCCAATGACAGCCGACAGCAGCGTGCAGACGAACAGGGCGCGCCTGACGGCGGGCGCGTCACCCCATCCCTGCCAGTAGTCGTACAACGTAAAGACGCCGACCGCGTCCTGCGGCAGCTTCTGCATCTTCGCGAACAGCAGCCCGCCGAGATACTGACCCAGTGTCACGGCGGCAGCTACGATCACCAGCACGACCAGACACGGAATGAGAATGCGGAGAGCTTTTGGCATGGTTCGTCCTTCAGTGCGCTATCGCTTCATGGTCGGTCACCGTCTCATCTGCTGAGGCGGGAGTCGTACTGGGTAGGCGATGCAGCGCGCCCTTTCATGCGACGCCACCCTGCAGCTGCCATTTGCCTACCGGGTCGTACCAGATCTCCGCCAGACGCTTGTCACGCATGAAAAGTACGAGATCGACCGTTACGCTGACCTGATCCATGATGAACTGCCAGTCGAGCGTCTGACCGACCACGCTCTGCTTGATCAGCGTCGCAATACGGGAGTGCGCCGATCTGGCGTCGTTGCAGTGAACGGTTGTAATGCCACCGGGCGTACCCGTATTGAGCAGCGTCATGTAGTCCCAGGTTTCGTCGCCCCGCAGTTCGGCAAGAAACACGCGGTCAAACTTCATGCGCAGCGTGGAGCGCACCAGTTCCTTCGCGGGCAGGGTATCGCTGAAAAACATGTGCACGCGGTTCGGGTGCTTCGGCAGCGACAGTTCCGGCGTATCCTCGATCGTGCCGATCCTCTCACCGGACGGTACGAGATCGGACAGCGCCTTGTTGAGCGTCGTCTTGCCGGAGCCCGTGCCGCCGGCGAGCACGATGTTCAGGCGGTTCGCAACGGCAATCTCGAGGAGTCGGGCGACATTGCGCTGCCCTTTCGCCTCGAGCATTTCCCGCTCGTGTGGCGGCAGGTCGAGCGACGCCGGCACCTCCCGGCGCGGTGACACGTCCCGGTAGTGCGCGAACCAGCCATTGCGCTCGTATTCGCGGATCGAGAACCGCTGGTTCGAAGGAATCCGGATGGTGATCGAAATCGTGTCCTGCTCGCACGCCGGCTGCATCAGCACGTGTGCGCGCTGGCCGTCGGGAAGGACGACCGGGTGGATCGGCTCCTTCGTCGAAAACTTGCCGCCCTTCAGCACCGTCAGGGCATTGGCGAGCTTGAAACATGCGTCAAGCGTGCAAGCGGGCGCCTCATGCCGCTCCCAGGAGGCCGATCCCTGCGTCCATATCTCTCCGGGCCGGTTAATGGCCACCTCGGTCAGGCTGCTGTCAAGGAAACCGGTGAGACCCATCTGCCGGAGGAAGCTACGCGCGATGGTTCCCTTTTCGATGACATCGATAACCACTGCATTCATACGTACTCCTTCCCGATATGTTTGAGACGAGATAGCAATAACTGCCCGGCGCCCGTCAGTGCGATCCTGCGGCTCGACCTGAACCGGGACCCGGTACAGTCTCCCACCGTCGTGCACGCCGACCGCCGGCTCGCGCAATGTTTGCGCATGTGACATGGAAACAACCTTAGTTACCATCCCCGCGCTAGCAGCCGCAGTCCAGCGAGGCGATCTTCAACGTCGCTGTAACGAGACCAGCACCGCTGTGCCTGCTGCGATCGCAAGGACAAGGACGCTTGTGCAGCGCTGGCGTTGTGTTGCAGGGTCGTTCGGGGCAAGACAGTTAGTTGCCTCCTCTTCCGGACCAACGATGTCCGCGACATGCTGGGCGCAGTCGGCTCCAGGGCGGGGCGAGCGCCGATAGCACGTGTGAGCACGCGGCCCCTTCAAGGACGCAATGCAGCGCGTCGCGCAGCCTGGCCTCGCAGGCACCACGTTCGATGCCATGAAGCGCAAAGGTGTCCGGAAAGTAGATCTGCAGTCGCATTGTCATGTCCTCACAGTCGTCATTGCCGCCCCGACGGCGTAATCTCGCTACCGTCGCTGCCGACGTTTTCGTACACGCTGGTCAAATCGACATCGCGGGCAACGAAGATGTTGATCGCGGAGCCCTGGTTCGAGTAAGCGGTCGGCGGGATATTGATCGAGTTGCGCAGCGTCTCTGCGGCCACGTCCTGTGTCGCGTTCGAGCTGTTCGTGAAGGTGATCGTCTGGCCCGAGCCGGTGGCCTTGTTGGCGAGGGCCTGCCCGAAGTCGCCAATGAGGCTCACCACCAGTGCGCCGCCGAAGCGGGTCCAGAAGTGCTCATCAATGTAGGCGGGAATGCCCGCAGCGCCGAGCGGATCGGTTGCGGGTGAGTCCAGCGGGATACGCACATCCCCGTCGTCAATCTCGTCCCAGATCACTCCGATCACGCCCTGCCCGTGCATCACCGCATCACGTTGCTCGCCCTTGGCCAACGCGCCCTTGCGGACAAGCAACGTCGTGCCATCGTCCGACCAGACGTCATCGGCGATCGGACAGCCAACCAGTCCCGGCCGGTCGGTGCGAATCGCGGTGGCCTGGCCACAACGGATCATGGTGTTCCGGGCCATCATGTAGTGCCGGTTCGGCCGGAACGAGGCGCGCATCGGTTGCAGCTTCGAGGGCTGCAGCGACTGGTCGAAAGCCGATCCCTTGCTGTTGCCGACGTCATGGTTGTCCGCCAGCGCAGTGCCTGATGAACCGGCGGCTCTAGATGGGCTGCCCCGCAGCGCTGCGAGCCCCATGGACTTCGCCATTCCGGGCAGACCATCGCCACCCGGCCCGTCGCCGGTGGCGTCTGAAGTACCACCGCCAGCGTCACTGGACGCTTGAGTGGTTTCCTCGGGAGCGTCGGCACGCCTGCTATCGCCGGACATCACGAGCACGCTGCCGGAGAGACGCCGCTCAGCGGGTGACAGCGACCGTGGCGGGTTGCTTGCGATCGAAGTGTTCCCTTCACTGATGGGTCGCGACGCGGCACCGGCCGGCGTGGCAAGCTGCTGTCTTGCCGCGGCCGCTTCCGATGCGGCGCGCGCCTGCTCGGCTTCGGCGCGCTTGATGCGCGCCTTCTGCGTCTCGAGGTCGGCGCCGGTCTCGCTCGCGCCACTATCCTTTGGCTTGTCGAGCGCCGCCTGCTTCGCGTCCTGATGCTGCTGGAAGAGCCGCTGCAGGTAGATCGTGACGCCCGAAGCGCCCAGCGCAATCACGATCAATGCGACCAGCACGAGTCTTAGCCTGCCCGCACGCGGGCGGCGACGCCCGGGCAGGTCCAGCGACGGCCGGGTTCCGGTGTCGGCAGGCCCTGCACTACCGATTTCGTTACGTTCGCTCATGCTTTCCGGCTCCCCCGTCAGTCTTCCGGTCGATCGCTGCCGACATGTGCACGCTCGATGCGCGCCGTGCCGGGCAACGACGAGGCGGTGCGGTTGTAGTGGCCGTCCGGCGAGTAGCCGTCGTTTCGGATCCCCAGCACCGACTGCCCGTAGCGGATGACAAATCCGCTTGAGACCTCATGGACGACGACAGTGTCGCCTTCCATATGGAAATTCGCTGTCGCCTCGCTGCCATCCGGGAGCTTCGTGAAGATCGTCGGCAGGTCACGCGCGGTCGCGTACTTGAAGTAGGTGAAACGTCCGTCGTCCCACAAGGCGGTGGGCGCAAGCACGCGATCGCCGCGCATCAAGTACTGAGTGTTAGCTGCTGGCATGGCTGACCCGGGTGGGTCTGGGGACGCCGCCACGCCCTGTGCCGCGATTGCTGCCGGGACCACGGGAGTGTCCTGCTGGCCCGCCAGCGCCGAGCTGACTGCCTCGCGGCGGCGCAGCTGTTCGGTCGCGGCCTTCGCTTTCGTGTCCGGATACTCAAAGCGCAGGATCCACGTCGCGGGCTGCAACCGCGTTACATCGGCAAGCGAGAGCGAATAGGTGCGCCGGTTGGTCACAAGCACGAGGTTGGTTTCGGGTTGCAACGCTCCGGGCTTGAGCAGCGCTCCGCTGTCGTTGACCGAAACATGCCAGGCGCGCGCGTCGCCAATGCCGCCCCCGTCCTTCAGGATGTGCTCACCGGGCTCAAACTGGATCATCACCACACGGCCCGGCATCGTCGCCACGCGGTAGGCTTGATCAGGGCTGTACGTCGCGCACTGGATGTGCGGGTCGGCACCGCAGCTACGCGGCACTTCGAGCGCCTGGGCGCGGCCAGCCGCAAGCGCGCAGGCGGCGACGATCGCCACGGCACCTTGCGGCAAACGCAGTTCAGGACAACTCACGACCCGCTCCCGGCCGGCCTCGAACCCATCGGTACGACATCGGGCGCCGCATCCGCTGGCGCGCGGGTATAGTCGCGCGTCACCTCGTAACTGGTGCACCTGAACCCGTCAGGATCAATGTCCTGCTGGTCCTGCTTCTCCGGCACATCGACGCGGGTGAAGGCCACTGTTGCAATCCAGTAGGTCGGGTCTGGGCGCTTTGCCGCCGTGTTAAGCGGGATCAACTGCCGTGAAAAAAACACCTGCGCGGTTGAGGCAACAAAAGTAATCGAGCCAACCCGGGCGATGACGCGTGCCTGGTCCCTGAGCAGCTTGAGCGGGCCAGCCGGTCCACGGACAAGCGCGTCGTAGGCGTCCTTTTCGTGATCGTCGCTCATGAACATCACCGCACCGTGCATATCGGAGATCGTCTCCCAGTCATAACTCTCGCGCATCTCGACGTAGCGGCGCAGATCCGCGCGGTCGGTTTTTTCAGTGAAGCTCACGTGCCCATTCGCTGTCGTGGGTAGCACATCGACCTTTCCGGTCGTGTCGTTGACACGCAGAATCGCTGGTGGATTTGGTCTTTTAAGGAATCCTAAAGCTGCCATGCCAAAAACAGCCGCTAGCGCGATGCCGCCCGAGAGCACCGATCGGCGGTCAGCGATCCTCGCCTTCTCTTCGACCGCCTCAACCTTCGACTTTTCGAACTCCCGTGCCTGATCCAGATACCAACTGAGCGCGTCGCGCTGTGACTGGTCAACGACTTTCCCGACTGCCTCCCCGAGCGCCGTGGATGCGGTCGGTGTACGTGCGCAATTGCGGGAACGCGAGCCCGCGCCCGCCGCGAACCATTGTCTGATTGCCGATACCATCATGGTCCTCACTTCGGTTCCGTGCGACCGGACTGCTGGGCCAGCGGTGGGTTGACCGGCACCCATTGCCCCGTTGGCTCCGGGGGTTTCGGTGCAGAGCTGCACGCCTGCAGGACAAACGCGAGCAGGCCTGCGCAGAACAGGATTCTCATGCCTGATGCCCCCATTCATTGGTCATCGATGCAACCGGTGATAGATGAAGGTACCGATATCGTTGAGCAACACCCCCACGAAGCCGGCAAACGTAACCCAGCAGACGACTATCAACCACCAGCGGATCAGCTTCGCAAAGAAGTCGGGCAAGTGGCCTCCTACGTTTGCGATACCGAGCCACCCGTCCTGTACTTGCCTGCACTACCTGTTTTCGACGCAGCGGCAAGCGCACGGCCCAGACCACCCAGCTTCCCCGTCATCGTTGAAATGCCCACGCCACTTGCCAGCGCCGATGCCAGGCCCGGAAGATTCAGGGCGACGACGAAGAACACAACGCCCATCACATTGATCTCCACGACCTGCTGCATCGACGGGAAGGTCGTCCCTCTCGGTGCGATCGATTGTGCGAAATTTACCTCTATCGCACCTGCGCCGGCGAACAGGGCAACGAGCAGCACGTAATTGAAGCACTGCCCCGCCCAGTTCCAGAAAAACTGCCGCACCGGCGGAAACAGCGCCATCGAGATGAACAATGGCCCGAGTGCGAGCAGCAATCCGAGGGCGAACTTTGCGAGGATGATGTAGGCCACGGCTAGTCCCATAAACGGCGTGGCGAAAACGAGCATGACCGTGATTACCCAGACTGCCCCAATGATGTGAAAGCCTTCGGCGCTATCGTAAATCTGGCCGCTTGCGTTTATGTATGCACTCAACAGGTTGTCTAGGCCGGAAACCGGATTGCTCTGCCCGGTAATCGCACCGGAGAGCTGCTCGCCGAAGCCATTCACTGCAGGCACGATGTATTCGGTGTAAAACTGGATGTTCATGCCACAGGTCAAAATGAACGCCCAGGCCGCCATACGCGTCAGGAAGTCGTTGATCGGTTCGTCGTTGTGCCCTTGCCAGTACGACCATAGAACCAGCAATACATAGATGCTGAAGCACACCATCATCAGCGGCGATATCAGACCGATGATGCGTTCAGAGCCTGAACTGATGGTCGCAAGGACGTTGGCGTCGAAGTCCGTAGTCATCCTCGAGAAGATTGTGGTGGTGATCGGCGTATAAGACATGGCTTGCTCCTGAATTCGCGTCCGGTCACTTCTGTATCGCTTTCGCCGCCGTTTCTTCATCAGCCTTTTCCTCGGCGCGCTGCGCGGGCGTTTCTTCCTGTTGGAGCTTTTCAGGTGTCGTTCCAAGGAACTGGGCTTTCCACGCGAGCTCGCGCTGGTGCGCGGCTTCTTCCTGCACTCTGTGCTGATGGCGGTCCCACGCGAGATAGCCCAGATAGCCGGCAATGACGACCAGCAGACTGACGACTGCGGAAAGGAGAGCTTTATTCGCCATTTGAACCTCCGAGGAATTGATTTTTGAAGTCGCGGTCGCGCTGGTTTTCCGCGAGCTTGAGCTCGGTCGCCTGCAACTGCGCAGTGAGCTGCAGACGTGTCTGCTCATTGGTAACCATCGCCTCTTCGGCAGCCATGCGGTTCTGCAAATCCGCCTTCTCGGCGGGATCCTCCGTGAGGTTCGACTGCTGCATCAGCGACTGGATGTTATTAAGCCGCTCCATCGTCGCGCTGTACGCCTGCTCGTTCATCGCCTTGTTAGCCGAGAGAACATCGTAGTAGCGCTGTTGCCCCGGCGTCGCGGCGTCCGTCATGTCTTCCTGCTGCTCGATCGAACGCATCGTAGAGCTGATGCCCGACAGGCTGCCACTTTTTGCCTGGTCGTATATGTCCTGCCACTGTTCCGGCAGATAATTACGCAGGGACGCGTCGTTCATGATCGTGCCCAGGCTGCTGTTACCGGTGAGTGCCCTGTACTGTGCCTCCTGGTTCTCGATCTGCTGCATCAGCTGCTGGACCTGCTCCATCTGCTGGGCAAGCTCTGCAGGTGAGATGGTTGGCACGCCCTGTGCACGTGCGACGGCCGCGGCGCCAAGGCAGAGCGCGGTGACGGCCACACGAGCGGCCGGCAACAGGCGTGTAGGGCATTCGTTATCTTTGACGTTCACGATTCCCTCCATCAGGCAGTGACAGCTTCGTCACTGGCGGCGGCAGCGCGTGCCGACAGATAGACGCGGGCGAGTTCGGCCCGCTTGCGCACAAGACCATGCTCCAGCTCGCCGGTCCACAGTCGTTCGTCGGCACCGTGCTTTGCCGTGAGACGCCTGCGCAGCTTGCGTTCGAAGACACGTTCCAGGTAGACCGGCAACCAGGCGTCCGGATCGTCCCCCAGCTCCGCGCGCACGGCGTCGCAGATCAGGACGTTCTCGCGGTCACCCGAGAACACCGCGATCGCGTCATCCATGCCGCTGATGTCAAAAGTTGCGAACACCGACTGGTTGCCCTGCTTGATGAGAAAACGGCGCGACGACGGCGTAAGCTTCTTGAATTCGCTGAATTCCTTGCGAGTCATGCCATCGCGCACATACGCCTCCTCTTCCGCCGCCGGATCTGCCAGATACAGATTCGTTGCTACGAGACTGCGCAGCGCCGGATACAGGTCGGCAGCCTTCTGACCCTGCTCGGGCTGCTGGGTAATCAGCATGATGAACTCTCCCTCCTTCCGGCCGCTTGCGAGGGTCTCCTCGATCTGTTCGCGAATCGTGCGGAAGCGGATGGGCAACCAGTATTCTTCCATCACGGTCTGCATGAGCCGGCCCTCTCGCCGCATCATCCTCTTGAGGTGGAAAAGCCAGGCGAACGCCGGCTCCGAGGGTTCGTAGTTCTCGACAAGGAATGCCTCGACGTCGAAACCGATCCAACGCTGTTGCGTCATGTTCAGCGACAGGTTTGGCGAGTTGTCGAACACCCACCAGAAGCGGCCGTTCTCCGATTTGCACCACAGCGACAGCCGCTGGCGCAGGCTATCGTCACCGTCATCTGGGATGCTGTCGAGCAGCAGGCTGAATCGCCGCAGGCGAACGTCCTCGACGCCCATCACTGCATCGACGGCGTTGCGGCACTGGATCTTCTCCGCAGCGCTCAGATCGATCTTGATGGCTTTGCCCTGGTGATCGACGCCGTTCCTGCGCCCGCAAAGCTCGACCAGCCCGTACAGGAATTCGCGATTCTCGGCGGTGTCGGCCAGCTCGAACGGCGCCCAGCCGGTCGGCTTGCCTTTTTCCAGATGGACGTAGGCACCGCGCATCGCGCGGATGAACACTTCCCAGCCACGGCCCTTGTCCAGTACGAAGAGCAGTTGATCGAACCGCGACAGCATGCCTGTGACGGCGGTGGCGACAGTCGACTTGCCGGCACCCGTCGTGCCTTGCAGCTTCAGGTGCGCGGCTAGCTTCTCCGCCACATTGACCTCACCCTGCCGGCTCGCATGCGGGCTGAAGTGATAGATTCCCGATGCGGTACGGAACGGAATGACAGCCGAGCCGTCGCCAATCGGATTGCCCTCTGCCTTGCCGGCCGAATAGTCGTGACAGGTAAACATCGACGCGAAGTTGCGCGAAGATTGGACCTTCGGGCGTGGCTTGACCTTCGCACCGGGGACCTGCGAAAAATACGTGAAGGGCGCCGAGCCGGTCGCGAGCGCCCACTCGACACCACATTCGTTAAGCGAGCGCGACGCGAACAGGATCCCGTTTTCCACCGCCTCCTGTGGACTTGCGCCGTAGACTACGGCCGCACCGTGGTACTCACCGAACGACAGCTCACCCGAGTTGATGTAACCCTGCGCATCGCGCAGTTCCCTGACCTGATGCTTCGCCTTGTCGCCGGCGGACTCCAGTTTGTTGATCGCCGAGTCGATCGTGCGGTTCGACTCGAAACCCGTCATGCAGTTGAATGAATGCACGACCGTGAATTCGACTGGCAACGAGAGCAACGGATCAAGCTGGCCAAATCCAGGCTTGTCCGGGAAACTGCGCAGATCGCGGCAGGTGAAGAATCTCCGGTGGTCCGGCACCCCAGGCCCGTCGATCGCGTGCGTTTCGTAGCCGAAGCGAAGATAGCTTGATGGGATGACGTCAACACCCGGCTCCGCAGCGACGGGCAGATCGACCGTCACACCATTCACGAGATAGCTGACGAAACCATATAGCGGCGAGAACAGCATCTTCGTGCCGTTCAGATGCGTGCGTTCGTACACCTCGATCAGTTCGGCCTCATAGTCCGCAAGCTGATGCAGCGCCTGCCCGGCGAGTGACGCGATTTCCTTCAGCCCGTCCTCGAAATCTTCGTACTTCAGGATGATCGAAAAGTAATAGCGATTTTCAAAGAAGCGTCCGCCACTGAACTGACTGCCATACTGTGTCGAAAACCAGTTCATGAAGGGGCTGTCGAAACGGTACTCGCGGCTGACATTTACCCGCCGTCGCAAGAAAGCACCGTGCCAGGCAAGGCGCCCGCCAAGGTCGCGACCCAGTTTGCTCAGGGTCTCGGTGTCGCGGTCGAACTTGCGCTCAAGCACCATGTTTTCGAATACCTCGAACGGCACGCCACTCAGTGCAAGTGTGACCATGAACCGGTTTCCATCGAGGTGCTGTACATGCTTTGTGACCGGGTGCCTGAACCTTGGTATCCAGTCTTCGACAGCGCCGATTGCACCGAGGATCCCGCTCGAGATGGTTGGTCTGCTGTGCATCACGGCTCCCGATCGAGCTCACGCAGCCGGCGCTCGCCCTTGCCCAATGGTTGGAGAAAATCGCCGAAGACTCGACGCTGACGGCCGTATCGCAACGGCGCAAGCGTCGATGTATTTCCGAAGCTTGGCGCCGCACGTCCCGCATTTACCCGCGCACGGATGCGCAACTGCCAAAAATAGAAGCGGCAGCGGAACTGGAGCCACATGATCCACAGTCCCTGATCATCGGTTTCGCATATGTGCTTGAACCACAGCAGCACGGGAAAGCCGAGAAACACGAACAGCAGGCCGCCCGGGCCGACGAAGAAAGCTACGAGCACACCCGAGAACATTGAGGCGACGACTACCACCAGCATCGCCATGTAGGGCACGCCCCAGATGGCCGCCGTACGTCCGAGACCATTGAAACCGGGATAGCGGGCTTTCTCGTCCGACATGATGCGCGCTCAGGTAAAGAGGTTCCACAGATACGGAGCGAGCACGCCGACCACCGCGCCGACCACTGCGACCTTGCCGCCGAGCGTAACGAACTCGCTCCAGTGAGAACGGTCTGCCCAGCACTCCGCACCTTTCCATAGCAGCACGCAGGAAGCGCAGACACCGAGAAACGAATACAGCCAGATCTTGAAGGTATTCGCACCCTCCGTCGCTGAATCAAGGCCGCCTCCGGCCAGGGCGAGTCTGGGCGCAATCAGTGCGGCGCCAAGCAGCGCTGACCTGCCAGCGCAGGCTATGCGTTTCGCATTATCTTTCAGTTGTCCTGATTTAATCGGATAGAGTTTCATTTTCCGAAACATATGACCTCTCCTTTTCACCAAGAGCCGCGGCGCGGCCAGTCAAGTCACCTGCGTGAATCGCTCTCGCAGCCAAAGTCGCCGAAGGCATCCCACGACGGATGCGGTCGATCCTTGTGCGGCTCTCGAACGGCGTGGTTCGTGGTGCTCGGCTTAGCCGCTCCTGCACTAACCTGCGTTATTGGGCCGGCTGGCCGGTTCATGATGACCGGTATCGCGGGAACCATATCGACAGGTCCCGCCATGCTCGCTGCATTGGCAATAACACGCTGAACGTAGCTGGATCCGCTGGATTGAGCCCGTTCGCCGCCAACGAAATTACCGCTGTAATAGCAACTGATTGCCGCCCGCAAGGCGCGTTGCCCTGGACCATACGCGGCACTTGCCCGCTGATAGCAGGCGTGCAGGATTGCACTGCCCGCACGAAGATTGGCGCATGGGTCGAATGCGGTTTCGTACGTAAGGCCATACCGGCCAAGATTGAACCGGTTAACCTGTCCTAACCCGACGCTGAAATTGATTCCACGTGCATCGAGCGCGCGAGCCGTGGCAACTGCCTCTTCGGAGTCGCGTGGTTGTCGCGCCAGATGGCCGCCAACCACGCCGATTGCATACGGGTTGAAGCCGGATTCGGTGCGAGCGATGGCTTGCATCGTAACTGGATGCACAGATGGCGCGCACTGTTGCGCTAACTGGTTGAAATCAAGCATAGGCGTACTCGATCCAGTCGGGGCTATCCATTATTTCCCTCGCACGGTATTCAATGGTTAGGCCGGTGGAGCGGTGTTGGTGTTGGTAGCGCCTTCACTGGTCGATCATTGGATGTTGCCTGCTATAAACTCCCTATCCTTGAAGCGGATCCGGATCTCCTCCGCGTCCTTGCAGTGCTCGCATGCAAAGGCGATTGCGTCGTCCAGAACGCGCCACGTCTTTGGATGCCCCCGCTGCGTCTCAACCGCCAGGACTTTTCCCTCCGCCGTCAATTCGATCTGCCACGAGCCAAGCGGTCCCATGAAGATCGCCACGCGAGGCCGGGTGACCAGCCCTTTCGCCAATTCCGCTTGCGTAATACCCATATCGCCCCTTCTTTGCACAGAAAGAGGCTTTTTGCAGCAAGCGAGAGGATTCATCAAGCATCATGAATCATTTTTTGATTTATGAATATCAAAAATCAAAATTCGCGTTTTGATTATAGGCATGGTTCTTTGGTCAGTCAACCTGCGATCGATTCCTCGTGGCGTGGGGCGATTCGTCGAACAGGCACTACGACCGTTATGTCCGCGCTCGCGAGGCACTTCTGAGCATGCGGGCAAGGTTGAAAGCGTGCGCGCCGTCATCATGCATACAGATTTCGTGAGCCACGCTGACAAGCTGCCCGCCAGCAAGACCGCAAACGGCCACACACGGGAGTAGTCCCGCCCGCATAACGCTCGAAGCTATTCATTCCGCCTTTCCGCCTCACTTCCAATGCGTCACGCCTTCCGCGAATGGCAACACGGAAATGACGGCGCACTTACACTTTGGTCGAAGCATGGTGACAACTTCAAGAGCCACTTTTATTCTTGCTTTTCATCTTCGCCCATGCTAGCTGGGCGACTGAACAATTCCACATGGCGATTCATAACGAAGAACCAGAGCGGTGGAACGAGTGCGAGGATGAACATATGCAGATAGCCGGCTGGGGTCGCCGTGCCGACTAACCTGAGGCGCTCGTATGAGCGTGTCTGGTCGAGATGGTGATGGGTGTGGAGCCCGTTGTTCACGAAAAGCCGATTCGACAACCAAAAACGCACGTCCCACGCTAGCGCGTCTTCATGATTGCGGGCAGTACCAACCAGACCGTAGTGTTGGATATAGCCGATCGCCTCGACGACGAACGCAGAGATAGCGCTCTGCCCGAGATAGAACAGTATGCCGCGGGCACCACCAAGGCACCCAAACACTCCGAGGGTCGCAATGTAAACTACAGCCGCCCGTATGAGCCTGCTCTTCCGACCTTTCGCCAGCCGGAGCCGATCGTGCGTGAATGCAGCGAGTAACGAGAGACGAAGGGAGTTGCCGACATGTCGCCACAGCGAAAGGCCGAGGCGAGCAGTTGAGCCGTAGCGGGGATCTCCTACGTGCGAGTGGTGCAGGTCGTGAACAATCCGGTAGTGTGGATATCCAGCCAGCGCAAGCGCGATATCAGATGCCACTCTGAGCCGTTTATCATCGTGATGCAAAATCTCATGAATGTGCGCCATTGCAAACGCACTCAAGACACCACATGCGGCAGTGAACCCCGAGTATTCAGGTACCGCTACCGATCGCAAGCGGATCACCGCCGTGAGAAGCGCGAACAACCAGAGGCATATAAAGGCGGCGGGAACCGCAGCGCTGATCCCTGTGACACATTTTTGCTCGCCGTCGGCTTCAACATGTTCACCGAGGAGCAAGTCACCTAGTAGGATTGTAGCAATCAGGCAGAACAGATACCGCCACGGACGATCCCAAAGAAACGCGAAAATTGCAGCAGCCGGCATCATCACCGAAAGCCAGTACCATCCTTGATTTTCACGCAAGGAGGCCATGCTCTTCCGCTAATTTCACGGCTCGGGTAATGCGACCAACGCCGAGCTTCTCGTTGATCCTCTGAAACTGGCGATAGACCGTCATCGATGAGACACGTAGTTCGGTTGCGATTTCGGCCGCCGTGAAGCCCGTCTTTACCAGAGCCAAGAGCCGGACCTCGTCTTGCGTAAGACCTGTCGTCTGCAAGGCCTCTTCCCTCAGAGCACTGGAGGACCACTCGAGAAGCTCCAACGCCAAAGCACGAAAGAAGGGGCGTGCCTCGTGGAATTGCGGCTCGGCTTCCTCCGGAGGCCGATCGGACCCGAGATATAGAATTCCGATGCGACCGTTTTCGCTCGTATGAGCTGGAATCAAATAGACGCTACGAAATCCATTCTCCGCGGCTACCTCCAACATATGCTTCTGTCCCGCGGTGTGGACGGGCAACGCTGAACCTAGCACAGGCGCCGTGTTGGAACGCGCATACTCGAGGCATGGGTCGGTTAGATACCACCGATTTGCGTTATACAGCTGGCACCACTCTGGACGACAGCCGATCAAGAACCGGTAGGTCGATCGACTATCTGAATAGTCGGAAGGGTGCAGAGAGGCAAACACAAACCACTCTGCTCCGTGAGCTTGAATCGCGCGACTGACAAGCGAGATCAGTTCCAGTTCATCAGTGGCTTTCAACAGATCGTCAACGCTCAGATCCATGCGTCCTACCTTGCTCAATGTGCGTCATCAACGTGCCGGCCCCACACCAGCCTCCGCACCTCTCCATAAATGGCTTGCATCGTCGAGTAATGCGGATCCGCCAATGCAAAGTCCTCAAAATCGTTACGCACTGACATCGGGAGTACCTGTACGGCAACCGTTTGGTTTCCCTGGACAAGAAACCGCTCGGCAATAAAGCCGGTTGTCACTCGGTATAGCCGTACGCCGACCCTTTCAGAAGACGCGCCGACATCGCGCTCAAAGATAAGATTCTTCATAGTCCGCACCAGTGCCGTCGGGATGATGACCGCACTTTCTACACGTGCGATCGAGACAGTCTTGTCGGGACCTTGCGGAAACTACGTTGTCGGCCACGCAGGCTTCACATTCGAACAGCCTAGCGAAAAAGACTGTTTGACATGTCCGACACGTGAGTCGATGAACTTCGTTCTCCAGCAATACCTCCCAGCAGTCGTCACCGAATGACGCTTCGCATGCAGGACAAACGATGTTGATGCACTCGCTCATAGTTCCCAACCCGAGAGTATTTGGACATCAAGCAGCGACGCCTAAATGCCCGAGGCTAGCGAATCGACCGCTCTCTGGAGCACACCACGTCACGGTGCAGACCGAGATGAGCCAAGCCGAACCCGCTCGTTTAAGAGCAGGATGATGCGGTCCGCGATTGTGGCGGACATGCCCCAATAATCCCGATCCGACAATCTGTCCTGTCCGGATCAAAATTTCTCGTATGAAGTTAATGCTCCAACTTCGGGGTCTGCCACCGCTGTTACATCCGGAAACATTAATGCGAACCGATCTGCATATATTCGGTAATTAGCTCAGATTTGTGATCTTGATCTGCACGTTGTGGTGGCAAGAAATGCGGGGCGTAGCTACGCGATCGGGTGACAGCCGATGCCTTTTGCATATCAGCCAAAGCGTTTGATGAGGCTCCGAGCAATCTGGTTGAGGCTAGCAGGCTGCAGATCCACTAGCTCTATGGAAGGTGACTCGGAGAGTGATTGATAGCCTCGCTTTGTAGATCGCGCGTAGCTCGGATCGTAGTGCGAGATCATTAGGCGTTCGAACAATTCTGGGATCCTTCGCGACGCGGCCAGCTCATGCCATAGCTCGAGTTCTTTCCCGCCTACGATGCTTCGAAGATGTGTCAGCCGCTCAACTAAGGAATCGGGATCGCTTTCAAAGTGCGCGTAATCTTCCCGCCAGAGTCGGACTCGCTCAGACATCGGTGCGCTGATTTTCAAGAGCGTCCCGGTTGAATGCATCGTTTCGAACAAAGCCAGCGGAAGTTGGACATTGCCGATTTTTTTGCTTTCTGCCTCAATCCACACCGGGCGCGTTGTCGCGAAGGTCGAGAGCTTCTGGAGAAGCAGGCTGTCAAAATATTTCTGGGTCGGCTGTGAAACCCCCGGGATCGCTCCGATGACAGAACCACGATGCGCAGCGATCGCCTCAAGATCGAGCACTTGCGCCCCTTCGGCCGAAAGCTGCTCAAGCAAACGCGTTTTGCCGCAGCCGGTCGGTCCAGAAAGAACGAGGTACGAAAACTCTCGTGGGCGGGTTTCCAATTGTTCGTTGACCCAGCGGCGGTAACCCTTCCACCCACCCGGCAACCGCTCTACTTTATAGCCAACTGTGTCCAGTGCATCGAACCATAGACGGCTGCGTTTACCCCCTCGAAAGCAATATACGAGAATCCTGTCGCGCCGAGGGCGGGTCACGATCACTGTATCCAAGTGGCGCGAGATATTCCTCAGCGAAAAGGACACGCCGATCAGGTACGCGCGCATCTTGTCGGTGCGATGCAAGGTTCCCACTTCAGCGTACTCGTCGTTGTTGACGACCGGGAGGTTGATTGCGCCGGGGATGTGATCCTCTGCAAATTCCCTCTCACTGCGAGCGTCGATGATGAGGTCGTACTCTTCAAATCGATACATGGGCACCCGCCCTTCCCGTTGAGAATTTGCCGCACCTCTATTCTGGCGAATTTGTGGAGGCTCTGGCTCAACAGATGACATATGCGACAGGCCGATACCGAGTGTGGTCCTCGTTTTCGTCACAGCAAACGGATGGCGGCGATGAGGCGCCGCCGGTCAGGAAGAGCTACTCTGTATGAAGCCTGATACCGCGCCAGACGTGCCATTGCCAGCGCTGCCACCGAACTGCACCTGTGACGCCACGGACCCGCGTCCCTCATGACGCGCTTACCTGTTAGCCATCAAAAACGCCACATGCCTAGAGACGACAAACTCGTTGCCTTCCGGGTGCCTTTCCCTGGGAGCTTGAGGCACCACCACGGCAACATCCGGCAAGCGCTGCCGCAATTCGGTCGTGGCCGCCGCCATCGCCTTGATAGCAGATTTGTAGCGCGTGCGGCATCGCCGACTTCGGGGCACGTTGCTGGACTTGTCTGCCGCTGAACGCCGATGAAACGATGAAACGTGCGACAGACCTTTAGGTGCCTTCGCGCCTCCTATTGACTGGCTCGCAACGCGCTGATTCTTCCAAAAACAAATTGGCCGAGGTACCAGCCAAGTTCTCCGCTTGCGAGGATGTCGCCCTCGGTGACGTCGGTGGCCTCGAGCTTCATGCGGCGGAGCATCAGTTTGCCCTCGCGGGAGCCGACCCAGCCACGTATGAAATCTCGTTTGCTCTTCTCGTCGGCAGCCAGGTAGTGCTCACGACCGATTCTCGCCTCTTCGTTCATGCGCGCGCGCGATTCTTCCTCTTTCGAGGCGATGCTGTGCGCAATCGAGGCACGAACCTCCGTCGTTTCGGTGTTCTGCTGGGCTTCGTTGCTCAACAGTTTCGCCTGCACTTCAACCATCGTTCGCTCGGCTTCCGACATTTTCCAGTTGTCGCGCAATGCCTTCATCAGATAACCAGACGGACTCTTCTTAACCTGACCGCGATGAAGCCGGAAACGTGTGTATTCGATCGCTTGCTGGATGCGTTCGTCCGTCCACGTATTGCGATTCTCTGAGATCTCGCTGAACTGCCGCGATGACAGATTGAACTCGTCCTTGAGTACCTTGTAGACAAGGCTAGCATCAGCAAGGCTCGCCATCACAGCGTCGGCCGTATCTTTTCGCTTTAGCGTGAAGCGCAGACGATCGATCTTCTTCGAAGAGGTGGACTCGGTCCTCGTTTCATACGAGAGTTCGATGTCGGAAACCTCATTGATCTCCTTGACCGCGGGTTCGAGCCAGTCACGCTTGAAGTATTTGAAAATGGCCGCGTTTGCGCCCATTTTCCCTGGCCATGTCCGCATCACCTCAAGTGGAATCCAGTCGGTGCGCCCCGCCGGAACGCTTGGCAGTACCTTGTCGTAGATCGCTCTGGCCAGACTTCTCGTGAAAGCAGTCGATATGCGCAAGCTCAGCCAATGCGATTTTCGCGGGTCGCGAATATGTGGCACCAAGGTCGGGTGAACGTCGAACCGGATTCGCCCGCGATGAAAGGCCACTAGCCCGATGAGTTGGACCTGAACCCACAAGTCGTCTTCATGCGGATCGCGGTCTGAGGGCGTATTCGTCAAGCGGATCTTGGCGTTCTGGGCTTCGTCGGCGATCGTGCGCAGGTGCTTGAGATTGCGGCTGTCATAGCGCATCAGCCACTTGAAGTAGTTCAGTTCGACGTCGTACTGGTCCTGCGTCTGAGACTCCTGGGCGACGATGAAGTACGCCGCGTCCAGGAAGCGTCGCGCCGGCAACCCCATGTTCACGATTTCGGTGAAGAAGTTGTTGCGTTGATACCCGATCTCGCGGCTCGACTCATTCACTGGCAAACCGAGATCGAACATGTCCTCAAACAACGCCAAGGCCATTTGCCGAGGTGTCGTTCTCGTTCTGCCCTCTTCCGGGTTGTCCGATGCCATTGCGTGAGTTGCCTGATTGGAGTCATGCGACTTTATCACTCATGGGTGAGGTGTCAACACAACGAACCTCACCATCACGAAGCGCTGTCAAGCAGCGTCTGCGGGCTGCTCGCGAATCTTGCACAAGGAACCTCACCAGACGCACAACGAACCTCACCATAGCCATCCTGCGATTGTGGATGCGGGCCGTACTGCGCGGTTCCCCGAGGTGTTTCGTTCAGGCTGCACAAAGGACCTCACCATTGTGGATAAGTGCAATCCTTGCACATCGAACCTCACTGTTGTGCGCGTCGAATCTCACCTTTTCAGGCCAAAAACCTCACTTTTAAGCACATGAAACCTCACCTTCAGCACAACCACCCTCACCTTTAGGAGCCTAACTAGATGATTATTATGAATACAGCCGTCTTCTGTTAGTTTGTCTGTTCGGTTTTTGTTTACAAAAACAACATACATACGCGTACAGAAAAAGAGTGATCATTCGCGCAGTGCAGCAGATCGAACGGCTTGCAATCGAATCTTCAGGGCTATCTCCGTACTTTTGCATTTCTGGCGCAGCAGAGACTTGCGATTCAAGGTGAGGTCGATTGTGCACACCGCCAATCGAGACGTCCCGGGGAATCAAAGGTGCGTGGTTCGGGCCGGCCGAGCAGACCGAAGGTGAGGTTGATTGTGCTTTTGGCGTACGGATACCCAGCGGTTCGGCATTTTGTGCGCTGTTTTGTGCGCGTCATACGGGGGAAGGTGAGCCTGTTTGTGCTCAATTTGGCTAGGCTCCGCCACGCAGTTTACGGTTTGCATGTGCCAGAGCAGGGGAAAATGCAATAAATTTCTATGTTTACAGTGATTTAGGCTGAAAATTTCAAGTTGCTTCTGTATTATGAGGTTTGTCTATGACCTCACGAAAACCTCAGAATGGTGAAAACAAGCCAACTTCCAGCTGTTGACCGGACTGTGCCTCTGGAACAGATTAGCGCGTTCGCTGAGAAGGTGTCGATTTTTACGGATGAATTGCGCGAAACCATCCTCGCACCGAGACCCCGAAAGGCTGCGCCCGTGTTCAAGACTGGCGAGATTGCCGCGATGTGCAACATCACGCATTCACAGGTTCAATATCTGGCCACGAAAGCGGATGGAGAATTGCCGCCTGGCACGGCAGCGGGTACTGGCCGCACACGGACCTTTACGCTAGAGGAGGCCCGCGTCTGGGTGCAGAAAGTCTCTGACATTTACCAGACTCCCCTTGTGACGGGGACAAAAGAGCCAGATGGGAAAATTATCATAACAGCCCAGCTCAAAGGCGGGTCCGCAAAGACGACGACGACGATGTGTCTTGCCCAAGGCCTTACGCTACGCGGACGCAAGGTCCTCGTCGTCGATCTTGATCCGCAGGCTTCGTTGTCTGAACTCTGTGGCTTGTATGCGGAAAAGGATGTAACGCCTGAGGACACGGTGCTCCCCTATATTTATGACCAGCTAATCGAAGGGGGGCTCGGCGCACGCGTTCAGTCAACTTATTGGGATGGTCTCGACGTCATCCCGGCCCATACGGAACTCATTGGGGCGGAATTTCATTTGCCCGCAATGCAGAAGATCAAGCCAGGCTTCAAATTCTGGACGGTACTGCGAGAGGGGCTTGAGCCGCTTCGCAAGCAGTATGACTACATCCTCATGGATACATCACCGTCTCTCTCCTACATGAATCTGAACGCGCTCCTTGCGGCGGATGCGCTGGTGATGCCGATGGTTCCTGAGAACCTGGATTTCATCAGCTCATTGTCGTTCTGGCGTTTGTTCTCAGACGTATCAAAGAGCTTTATCAAGTACGAGCAAGGTAAGAAGTACGACTTCATCTCGTTGTTGCTCTCGAGAGTGGACTACGGACGCACCTCGTCGGCGCCTATAGTCCGTGCGTGGGCAGAGAGCGCATACGAGAACTGGCTCCATGCCATCGAGGTGCCTGCCAGTTCGGTCATGAGTACGGGCGCACTTGCCTTCTCCACAGTGTTTGATATCAGCAGTTCGCATAGTGCGGCTAAAGCCCTGCAGCGCGTTAGACAGCCGCTTATCGACTACTGCCGCTGGCTCGACGAAATTTATGAAGAAAAATGGAGAACCGCGCAATGAGCAATATGCGTGAACAACTGCTGGCCAAGACGGCCGGCATTCGAAAGACGTCTTCTATCAATGAGGACGAGGTCAAGCGTACGGAACGCACACAGACTGCGCCTGGGCTTGCTGGTGCGCTTGCGGTCGCACAATTGCGCGTCCAGGAACTTGAGGCGGCCGGCGTTACGTCACAGTTGTCGGTTGCAGCGATTGCGCCCAATCCGTGGCAACCTCGGCGGATATTTAACGAAGCCAAATTAAGCGAATTGGCGGAATCGATTCGCGAGGTCGGACAGGTT
The DNA here is from genome assembly GCF_038900775.1 of Paraburkholderia sp. JHI869. Lineage (NCBI taxonomy): Bacteria > Pseudomonadati > Pseudomonadota > Betaproteobacteria > Burkholderiales > Burkholderiaceae > Paraburkholderia > Paraburkholderia sp. JHI869. The sequence goes on along the minus strand of NZ_JAYMSC010000005.1, from coordinate 207,641 downwards.
CAGCCGATCGTCGTTCGACGTGTCGAGTCGGGCTATCAGATCGTTGCGGGTGAGCGGCGCTGGCGTGCTCATAAGGTTCTGGGTCTGGACTCCATCAAGGCCGTGGTGACGGATTGTTCCGATTCAGACATGGCAGTTCTGGCAATGGTCGAAAACGTTAGCCGTGACGATCTGTCGGACTATGAGATTAGCCTGTCAATTCGGCGGACGGAAAAGGAGTTTCCGGACCGGAAGCGGTTGGCGGAGGCGCTTGGGCTCTCGCGAAGCGGGCTCTTTCAGTTCCTGAGCTTCGACAAGCTCCCAGCGTTCATCCTCAAGGACCTAGATATTCAGCCGCGTTTGTTGGGAGCCAACGCAGCCGAAGCAATCGTGTCGGCTATCCGGAAGTTCGGTGAAGCAGGTCTTTCGGCGGCGCGTGAAGTCTGGCCTGAAGTGATTTCGGGGGACCTTGAGCAAGGCAAAGTGGCCGGCGCAATCAAGCTGCTCGCGACACGCGGTGCTGCCTCTGCGACCGCGAACGAGAGAAGTATTGACAAGTTTTTCGCTGGCAAGGAACACGCGGGCTCGATCACGAAGGATGTGAACGGATTTACGATCAAGTTCAAGCCGGGCGTGATGACAGAGGACTTCGAAGCACAGATCCGGGCACTTATCAGCGAGACGTTCAATCATCATCCGAGATGAGCGAATCAAGCCTGCTTGAAACCCGCCGTGAGCGGGTTTTTTTGTGTCCTGCGTCTGGCCAGTCCATAGTATGGACCCGGGGCGAGATGCCGATTTGAAGCGATCGTCTCCCGAGATCCTCCTGCGTTCGGCACTGACGGAAACGCATTGAGGCGATAAATCGAGTCCATACTATGGATCTGCTCGCCTGCCGAATATTCAGCAATTACTTCCGGCAGTTGGGACGTGAGGCCCGCTGCGCTGCCAAGGTGATGACGTACAAGCAGTGAGTCGCGTGCCAGTCCATAGTATGGATCCTGCGGCTCCAACGCCGATCGGATCACTGTGTGATGTCCCGAGAGCGGGAAGGGCTTGGGACATCCGACCGCCCGACGATACTCCACGGTCCTTGGCGTCCGGCTTCCTAAGGGCGTAGTCCATACTATGGATTCCCGCGTGTGGCCATGCCTTGGCTTTGGCTTATCTGACCGCCGGCGTCCGCGTACCGACTAGCTTCGCCCGAAGTGGCCGCTGAATATGACTCGCAAGCATTTCGGGCAACCATCTCCAAACACACTCACGCCCTTTGACGCGTAGCCGTGTCTCACCGCCGCCGGCGGCGGCAAGGAAGCTCCGCACACTCCCTCCGTTGACGTACGCGCCTTGCGCGTCACTTAGTCTGTGTTGGTTGAGCGAATCATCGCGGAACCGCCGATCGTTCGACTAAGCAAAATGGGAAGTGATCGCTGACTTCTCTTGAGCCCGCAATGGCCGTCGTACGCTAATCCAATTTTGTTTGGTGCTTGCGAAGCACCGCTGAACAGGTGCCTAGAGTCCGAAATATGAAGCCGAAACTTCACGTCAGCATAAGCGGCGCCAATTTCGCGTCCAACAGCGCGCTGGGTCCTTTAGTCGTGGCTGAGTTTAGCAAGCGCAGCCAGCAGGATCTGAAGCCTTGAATTGCTACTGCTATTCGCTAAGCATCCGGACAATCCACTGAATCGCCCAAAGCGCATTTACTCCCGCGCCGGGGCACAAGCTAGTCGTGTCGGGCACTCTGTATGTCTGCGTCTTCGAAATAAGGTTTCGCCTAATTCTCGACGCTCGCTTCCTGACGTGGGCAATCTGCTCGCCGTGCGTCACCAATAATTGATCTTGCTCCTTGTTTTCACGGCAACCTTGGCGTTGGGTTCATTGAATATGGCACTGAACGAGCATTCCACTTAGTCCACGCTCCCTGGCCCAAGCAAGTTGTAGGGACCGGAAACTGAGGCGCTACCGAGATCGGGTGACATCTGGTCGTCGCCAACCAATCACACTGCCCATGTGTGCCCTTTGAGACCGGCTGCATCGATCGGTGCATAGCGAGATAGAAGCGTAGGCAAGGAGAGTAGGAAAAGTGAACTCGAGAGCAATCGTCGACGGATGGCCTTCGATGAACATGAAATGCGAGAGCATCGCATTTATCGGCCAGCACCAGGGCTGGGTCACTGCTGACTGCGAGCGCTCGTGATGGGCGGAAGTCTGCAACGAGACACGAGGCGTATCGAATGCTGGATACTCAGAAATATAAACTCGCCACAGAAATGGTGTATATAAACGCAACTAACAGATTAATCTGGTACAAGCTGGCTCTGTTCACAATGCTCTCTCTCGGGCCAGCAGGCATTTCCGCATCTCCGCGTAGCCTTATGCCGCCGAATTTTTAGTTCGTCGTGCCGTGAAACATTGGGGGCCAAATTTAAAAAGCGCCGAATTCCCCGAATAACGGGCCATTCAGCGGAATCCCTAATGAATGTTCCACGCGGCGCAGCGTTGATTTAGGATCGGACAGTTACGTTCCGGTCTCACGCACGATAACTTGCTGACGAAATACCGGAGCCGTAATGAATGACACGTATTTTGTAGTGAAAGCGCGCTCCACGCTGACGGGCGAGCTATATGGGCTTCGCCGCTCCCACGCGGCCCTGCGGATACGGCCCGAACGGCGCGAGTCTGCCCTTACCGGCTGACTGGCCCCGCTCCCAGAGATACTTCCAGACCGGGTTGACCGCCATGGCGGTCTCGACGGCGATATCCCGGGGCGTGCTTCCTTGGGGACGCAGAATATCGATTTCCATGTATTCCCCGTAGCCGAGTGCGACCGGCCAAGGGGTGAGCGTATCCGTTTCCGTGACGGGCGCTGGTTCACTGCTCTCAGGCGGTGCAGTTACGCTCAAATACACGGCGGACGGCACGCCGCTGACGGTCGTGCTGAACTACAGCCACAAAGTGAGCGGCCTGTCTGTTTTCGGCGTCGCGGCTGAGACCGGCGAACCGATGCTCTCCGCGACGTTGAGCGAAAGCAACACGAACGCCGCGTCCGGAGACGTTTGCGGAGGCCTCACCGTTACGGTGGATCCGCAGCGCACGAGCCTCTATCCCGTGGCGGTTGCGGGTGCGATCAAGGCTGGCGTCGTGCAGGGCGGCGAGCGCTATGAAACCCTTTCGCTTTCCACGCCGTGCGAGGCGACACTCAACAGCGTCGAAAATCATTCGCTCAATACCGCGCCGACCTCCACCACGCGGGGTAGCTTCGTATCCAGCTCCAATACTCTGAACCGCATCTTGACGGCGGGCGCCTATATAGTGCAGATGGACCGCTTGGCCATGGCACCGCTCCCGCTCGCGTGGCCGGTATCGCCCGAGGGTGTAGCGATCGACACCAGCGGCACAGGCATCGTGCAGAAGAGCGGCACGTGGCCGGCCGACTACGCGATGGCATTCGACGTGTATGTGAACAACAACAGTGAGGGATGGACGATGCGCGACGTCGTCAAACTGACGAGCCTGCGCTTCGTGATGCATTCGGCAAGCGATACGCAGGGCACGCCCAATACACTCGAGCTGGACGCATACAGCACCTTTGCCGGCGGAACGCTTCGAAGGCATCCTATGCGGTGGTGTGTCGTTCCGTGCCCATTACCCCGACTCCTTAAGGAAATTCCAGTAGCACCTCGCGGCGTTGTCGACGTCCGTCTTGCTTGTCTTCCCGGTTTAGGGGCGCGCTATGGCGTACGAGCGCGTCTCGAGACCGCGCGGTCATGCAGACATATCGTCATCGATAGCCCATATTTTGCCCAAGCCGGCCACCTCGCAAAAAATTGCCCATGCGGCGAATGGGATGTGAGACTCGCCGCTGATCCATCGGCGTATCTGTCGTCCTCCTCCTTTCTCGCTCAACCCGACGAGATCCGCCGCCTCGCGCCCTGTTAATCCGGCGCGGCGAATGACCTCGCGAACCTCAACGCCGGTCGGCTGTTGCCAGCCCTTGACCCATGGCACCAGACATTCCTGGCGGATATGTATATAAAAATCGCTCATTCGTACCTCATGTTCACACGGGGACCAGAAGGAACTACACCAACATGTATCGAGCCCCCGCGGCAGGAAGGCGCCGGATCGTCACGCCGCGATCCGCGGCGCGCCGGCGCGAACCCCACGCCTGCCGGCGCGGGTCCCCTGGCGCCTCGATCCAGGCGCGCGGCGCGCGCGATACATCCGTGATTATCGCAAGTCCGGTCTGCAAGAAGGAGGAGCGGCGCAGCAAGGAGGCGGTGCATAGGCCGTGGCTCCCGTACCGTTGCGGGCATTCATCACGGTAACTTCCCCGGAGCGCGGTATATGCGGCCTTGACCTGTTCGGGAGCGAGCCGAGACGCGTCGATAACGTACATGCGCTCACAGCTCATATCCCCGTCGCTGTCGGCCAGTTGGTGATCTCTCGGGCACCGTACCCCATCGTTGCCAGTGGCTTTCGGCGGCGCGCCAGTGGTTGATCGCCTGCTCGATCTCGGCGAGCGTCAGAAAGGCTTTGATCTCCATCTCGGTGGCATGTGACAACACTCGCGCAGAAGAGGCGCGAGTGTCCATTCTTGTTTAGTGGTATGGCGACAGAACCTCAAAGAGACGATGTCAAATGATCGACATTTCGGCGCAGGGGAAACATGCGAAGCCATGGATCAAATCGATTCGCCCAAACGAGCGCCGAACGCCAAAAATGGTAGGGGAACCGAATGATTCCAGCTGTACGTCGCCGCTTTTCAATTTGGCGCGGCGTGCAACGATACTCATCTGGCACGCTCCAGTCGCTGCGTGTTCATCGCTCCCGGTGCGACAGGCGTCACGCGGTCAAACTCCGCGAGCGCAGTGCGCGCGATCGCACGAAGCTCGTCGCGATGCATTTCGATCACGTGACCGTCCCGGTCGCGCATGTTGGCGATTCTTTCCAGGGCTCGCGCGGCATTGGCCGCCGCGTCAGCGGACAGGGCCATACGAAAGAGTTCGCTGCGCGCAATCGAGCGGTCGCCATACTGCCAGACCGCCAGCAGTGGAAGCAGCGCGGCGAGCCACGTTGGACGGGTATTCAGAGCATCCATGAAAGTGTCTCCTCAGGATGCCCCGGCCCGCAGGCCGAGGCATCCGGGTTAGCCGCGCAGGCGGCGCAGTTCGTCGGCGAGTACCCACAGGGCCCGGTTGAGCCGGATGTTTTGGTCGATACCGGTTACAGGGCGGGTCGTGGTGGAGCGGCCATTTGCATTGCGCCCGTGAAGCCCACCGCGAATCATGTTTTCCTGGACCCTTGAAAAAGTACTCCAGAGATCCGGAGCCTGATCCTCGACGCGACGCGGGGCGAGCAATTGACGTTCGGTAACTGGGGCGAGCTTGCCCTCGTCGTACCGCAGCGCAAGAGCCGCAGGGGCGAAGGCCGTCTGCTCGCCCTGATCAAGTACCGAAGCCATCATGCCTTCGCGCTGTTCTGTCGCGGCCTCAAAGCTGTCGAGCATTCTGAACGCGCCTTCGATGACCTCGCCGACCACATCGCCCTTGTGCGGGATGCGGATATCGGCGATGGTGTCGCCGCATACCATGCCGTTCTGGCAGACGAACCTGAAGCAGCCCCCCACCAGTTGAAACGACGAGGAGCCATCGTGGCTGTTCAAGAGGATGATCTCGTTGGCTTCGCGACCCGCAATATCCTCAACATGGCGCATGCGGATAAGGTGCTTTGTGTACGCACGCCTGTCATCGTCACGTACCCGGGTCTGGCAGACCATGAAGGGCTGAAAACCTTCACGACGAAGAGCATTTAGTACATCGACGGTCGGAATGTAGCTGTAACGCACGGAGCGGCTTTCGTGAGCGGCTTGAGCAAGGATGGAGGGCGCGACTTCTGCAATCTCGTTATTCGACAGTGGGCGATCCGAGCGCAGGGCGACGGCATTACGGCTGAAGCGGCTTGCAAGCGTAATCATGCTGTTCCTCACAAAAAAGGGCGGCCCCGACCCGCTGGCCGGAGCGGGTCGATTAGTCGATGGCGCGTAGGATGTTGGCGGCTTCCACGTGCTGCGCGGCGAACTGGCGCAACTGGTGGTAGCGCTCGATGATGGCGTCATCGAGTGTCTTTTCCGCGAGGTGGCAGAGGGCAAACAGGGTGACTGTGATGCCGAAAGCGTCCGAACCCATCATGTCGCTGTAACCGTTCATATGCCAGTGAACATGCACGCGCGAGGCCTCGGCAGGAGCCATATAGAAGCCTCCATTGGACAACGTAAAGAAGAGCCACAGGCCGCCCTGGTAACTGCGATCGAGGCGGGCAGCCCAGTCGTACACGTAGGACTCGCCCGTCAGGTAATGCCTCCCCAGATAGCGAGGTAGGACGTTCATGCGCAGTTCTTCCGGTACAACAGAAGAGGTAATGCGGTCTTGAGTCATGGTCATCGGAGCTCTCCGGTTGGTGACCGAAAAATGTTTCGGCCTCACTTTTATTATAGGGCAAATTGCCCTTTATTAAAGTCAGAATGAGCGCGCGCTATATTTAATTTGTCTAATCATGTATATAGTTGATGCCGATTGTCTATTTAAGGGCAATATGTCCTATATTTAACGTGAGACCAGAACTCATCTGGTCCCAAACCGGTGACAGTAGAAAATCCATCGAAAGGAACGGTTGGCGCGGAGGGTGGGCGCATCGAATACGTTGCGTGTTCTAGGCTTCGCCTGTCGCCGCTGAATGTGCGAGAAGCAGCCGAAGGCCATTGATGCACTGGCCGTGCTGATGGCTCGCATGGTCCCAGTCGTGTTCGAGGAAATCAATTCGCGGCAGTCCGCGGAGCATGCAATCCGGATTGATGTACACACGCCACGGCCGAATGGGCGGGGCTGTTGTCGAAGCATTCCGTCTAGTTGCTGGCCTCGCAGCAGCAGGAGGCGGACTGTTTGCATTTTGCGTGGCGGCGACGCTCGACGGTATCAGCGGAACGGGCAGCCCACATGCGATCAGTGAGGTGACGAATGTTCTGGGCACTGACGTGGCGCATTACTGGAAGCCGGCGCGTGCTAGCTACTTCGATCATCTATCGAAGGCCCGCATCGAGGAGGTGATGACGGGTTCTCTCTGCAATGCTGATTGGCCTAAGCGAACAAGCGTGTGCGCCGCGCGCCGATGTCGAACGCCAGGGGAGCGGTATCAACCCAACGCGGCCGGGTGATTCGGTTCAGCGCCTGGGCGCCTCGCCGTACTTGCGCGCTATTTCGTCGATCCCGGCGCTCGAAATCGACGGCTGGTCGTATTGCTGCGCTTCGAGCTTGATTAACTGCATACGCGAGAGGTGCGGATTATCAGCAGCGAGTTCATCGAGCGTCCTGATGCCTGCGCGAAGTGAGGAAGTGGATGGCGTGGACGAGGGCGACACGGGGGCTCCCTGAATAACGGGCGCAATGGCTGCTGGGGTGGGCGATGGCGATGCAGCGCGGTTGAGGGTCGCATGTGCACGGTTCGGTGCGCGTCGGCCCAGACGTTTGCGGATGCGATGCAGGGCGTTGTCAAAAACGGGGAGACTCATGGTGAGGCCGCGCTTTTGCAAGCGAGCGTGGAGTTCGCGCCTGGAGACACCGCGTGCCATGGCCGCATCAATCTGCTCGATCAAATCGGCAAGCTGCGCGGTTTCAGAGCGCGCCGTGCTGGTTGCGGGCGCATCAAGCAGATCTTCGACAACGGCGGTGAGGTCGGTGAGCGGCATGGCGAGGTCCGCGGAGAGTCAACGCAGACTGATGGTGCTACAAACGTGCTAAATAGTCAAAAATGCGTGATGAGTAAACGCTTTAAACCAGCTTTAGTTATGCGAATTGATGCTTGAAACCTGCAATATGGATGCTACAGTGTTTGCTATAGAGTAGAGAATTGAGGCACGTCGAATATGTTTACGCAACGCTACGCGTTCCATAAAATATTGCGTGCCAAAGGGGCCAAGCCCCTTTGAAACCCCGATGCGGACTACGGCGCCGCATCCATCGCGTCGACGGAATTGCCGTCGACACTCAGCACTGCTAGGTATGCGAAGTGAATAAGGAGGAATCCACGATTCCGAAGGCGCATTGGCCGGCCTATGAATTCCGCGCGCGTACGATCAGTGGCGATGAGACGCTGTTCACGTTGCCAGGGCAGTCGGCGGACTGGACACATCTAGCGGGGCTATAGACGATGCCGCGAAAAAAGAGTAACGATGGGGCCGGGCTCGGCAAGCCGATCGCATTCCGGCTGTCTGAGGCGGACCGCGCAGCCTATCTGGAAAAGGTGACGCGAAGCGGGCTGACGCAATCGGAGTTTTTCCGTCAGGCAGTGCTCACGAACCGCACGCGGGTGATTGCGCGACCAGTGGACAGCGTGGATCGCAGGCGACTGCTGTATATCTTCAACAAGACCAGCCAAAACCTGAGCCAGATCGCAGGCCGGGCGAACTCAGACCACACAAGCGGCAAATTATCCGAAGCAACCTACGAGCAGTTGCTGAACGAGATGCAGATGATCTCGCGGTATCTGAAGGCTACCCTTGTGAAGGTCGACTAGGGAAAGGTGAGACCGATGCTGGCGCCGCCCGCCTGGTACAGGGATATAACCGCGAACCACACAACGGTGCCGGCGCCAGCGGGACATCAACGCGTTTGCGTGAACATGCAGGCAGCAATGACTATCACGTTTCTCGAGGAGCGCCTTTACCTGTCGATGCGCGCACGCGAGTACGGCCCGCTGATGCATGCTGGTTGCAAGGCGGTCCGTACGATGCTCGATGCGCCGGCGCAAATCTCTATCGGACCCGGTTTCCGGGTATCGCTTCCGGGGCTGACGCGGCAAGAGCCGCGGACAGGGGCGTGACCCATGCTGATCCGGGTACGCGGTTATCACGATGGCATCAAGGCCTATCTGGAGAAGGGCCAGAAGCAGGACCGCGAGTTCGAGCGCGACGAGCTGGACGAACGCGTGATACTCGCAGGGGACCTTGATCTGACCAACAGCATCATCCAGTCGATCGACACGGAGGCGGAGCGCTATATCAACGTCACGCTATCGTTCAAGGAAGACGAGGTGTCGCGCGAGCTGCTAGATGAGATTGTCCGCGAGTTCGAGGCATTCGCATTTGCCGCCTACCAGCCGGACGAATACAACTTCTACGCCGAGGCGCACGTGCCCCGGCTCAAGAGCTACGCGGACCGACGCAGCGGCGAGCTCGTCGAGCGCAAGGTACACGTGCACGTGGTGATTCCGGAAATCAACCTGCTGACCGGGCGTCGACTTTATCCGTTCGGGAAGGTTGACCATAACGAACGGTTTCTGGAGGCGTTCCAGGAACATATCAACGCGATGTACGGCTTCGCCAGTCCGAAGGACAACCGGCGGGTGCACTTCACGGATGCGTCCGAGATGATCAGCCGTTACAAGGGAGACGTGTTTGCGCCGATGAACCGCGAGCTGAAGGCCGCAATCCTCGAAGCTGTACTGTCGCGCGATGTGACGCATTTTGAGGACTTCCGCGTCTTGCTCACGGAGTTCGGCGAGACACGCACGCGCAATGCGGGCCGTGAAGCCGAATATGAAAACGTGAAGCCGCCGGGCGCGACGAAAGGCGTGAACCTGAAGGAGTTTGTCTTTTCGCGTGCGTTCATCGAACTCGATGCCGCGGGCAAGCGTGAAGCCCTCGACCAGAATGTTCACGCAGAGTACTTCGAACCCGCTACGCCGCGCGCGACGCCACAGAACTATCTCAATGCACTTTTCGAGTGGAACGATACGCGCGCGAGAGAGATCAAGTATCTCAATAGCGGCAGCAGTTTCTACAAAACGTATCAGGCGGCGTCGCCGGCAGAACGGCGGCGAATTCTGGAGCACCGGGAAAAGCGGTTCTATGACGCAGCAGGAGGAATTGATGAGCGACTACGACGAAACGATGGTGGACCCGGAGACTGGCGAAACTGGAGGCAGCCGCACTGGCACGAGCCGGAGCGCGCGCGGCACGAACTCCGTGGCCGGTGGCGACGTGGAGCGGATCACGACCTTGACGCTGGCTTCGATCGACCCCGCGCGCCGACCCGAGCCCCATACCGTGTGCGAGGTGTGCCCGGCGGCGGTGTGGATGGCCACGCCACGCGACCTCAAATGCTTCTGCCGGCTGATGCATTACTGGAGCTGGGAAACCAGCAAGCCGACCGAATTGACGCATTGCGATGGTCTGGCGATCGCGAGCGAACGGGAGGAGAACAGCTAGATCCACGGCATACGCTGCTGAGCACCATTGCGGCGCGTATGTACGAGAGGTGGGACGCGGCCGACGACGCGGGACGGGCCCGGATGGCCGCAACGGCCGGCGACAAGTTCGCGCGTGACGGCGGACCATTCGGTCAGCGTGAAGCGTACGGTCTGAACCGGGCGTCCGGCGGTGGCCGTGCGCCGGCGGAATTCGGTCCGCTGGACGAGGTCCGGAGTCTCGCCGATGTCCAGTCGCTTGATGCGATCGAATCGATGCCCTTTGAGACCGCTGTTGCTGCCGACACGAGCGCGGCTACGGTTTTCAATGCGCGTGCGCGAGCTGCAACTGGCCGGGAGGCCGATACGGTTCGCGACCAGTTCGCGCGTGATCTCGTGGAGGCGCGCGCTGTTCGCAACGCCCGTGAGCGGTCCGGGTTTGCTGAAATCCGCATGACGCTTGATGCTGGCCGGCTGCTTGCCGCACTCGCGCATTCTCACGGGCTGATTGTCGAGAAGTACAGCATTGGTAAAGGTGCGGACGGGGGTGACCGGATCCGGGCTGGCTCACGCAATCTGAATGTGTCGGATTTCCTCACGAAGGAGATGAATCTCTCGTGGGCCGAGGCGGCGCAACTGCTGCGCGATGTGTACCGGGCACAGACAGGGCGCAGTCCCGAACATGCGCCACGTCGTTCACCTGAGCCGGATCTGTGGGCCGGGTTCCAGCATTGGCGCACGATCTATCGCGCCGGGCTTCGTCGCGCCTGGGATGAACAGATGCAGCACGAGAAGGCGCGGCGTAGCGAGATCAAGGCAGCGTTCTACAGCGTACGCAACGGGCTTGCGGACCGCACGGATCTACGCTCGACGGCGCGCCGGGAGCAGCTCTCGGCCGCCCGCGTGACCCGCCTCGAGGCTGAGGTCGCACTGCGCGCACGCATCGTACATGAGCGTGACGCGCTCAAGCGGGCTGATAACCGGCCGATCAGCGACCAGTACAGGGATTTCCTGCAGGAGCGGGCACAGGGTGGCGACGAACGTGCGTTACGCGAGCTGCGCCGGATGCAGCAGGTGCGGCTGAGGGTCCAGCGTCCTGCCGATGAGTGGTCGGTCGTTTTCAGTGCGCCATCGCGTGACGTGGACCCAGTAACGTCCGGTCGCAACGAGATCATCTACAGCGGCCCTTCAATTACCTACGAGGTTCTAGCAACCGGAGAGGTCGAATACCGCCGGGACGGTGCAGCGTTTCTCGTCGACGAGGGGCGTACGCTGCGCCTGTGGGACAGCGAGCGGGAGGCGCTTGAGCTTGCACTGCGCTTGGCACAGCAGAAGTTCGGCTCGATGCTATCACTTAGCGGGCCCGAAGCCTTCGAGGCAGCCGCTGCGCGTGCCGCAGCTGAGCTGCGAATGCACGTCACGTTCGAGCAGCCAGAGCTCGAGAGTATCCGGCAGTTGCGGAGCGCCGAACTTGATGCCGAGGCACAGGAGCGCCGGACGGCGCAGCGCGAGCGCGCGGACTGGGAGCGCGACGAACTGCGCGATATCGTGCGTCGACCGCATCCGCCCGTAGTCGGCGATACGCCCCGTGCGGACCAGGATAACGAGTCGCCGGCTGATGGCCAAACGCCGGATGGCGGACCAGAGACTGAGCGATGAATTGCCTCTCTTCGGAAAACCGGATGATGTTCAACACATAGACTACCGCCATCGTCCAAGTTATGCCTGGTATCGCTTAGGAGTACGATCACCGTGACGACACCGACGACCCGAGGTGCAGAAACGTGGTGTCCTCGCTGCGGAAGCGGCGAAGGCGATGGACGCCTCCGTGGTCGGCGACGCCGTGCCGATACGACGGGAGCTATCTGAACAATTCTCTGATCCGCTACCGCACCCGTTACGGCGATTTGCAATAAGGGCAACAACGGGAACAAATAGCCGCACCATGTTGGATGCGCGGAAGCGATACCCAGGGAACAACGGAGCTCCCCCTGTTGCCGCGGATTCAACCGCACACGGCGATGCTTTTCCTGACCGTGACCATGGGTGCACTTAATATTCGGCACTTGAGTGCGCAATGCTCCTTCCGCTGCCTGCCTGAAGTGGCAAAGGATTCGTTTATTGGGGAGCACGCCCGGTATCCGAACTGACAGGAAGGGCGATGAAATGGCATACGCCATCACGGAGTCTGCCTTGGGGTGTCCAGCGGATCCTGTAACATTCGTGCGATCAAACATTTCGTTGGGGTCGGCAATGAAGGGCGTAACCATTCAGCCCGGGAAGAGCGCACCATGAGCGCGCACGCAAACGCCGAGATTCTGCTCGCGTGGCTCGCTGAGCATACTGTCGCGACAGTGAGCGAAATCGCGGCTTCCGGACTGATGGGTTCGCGCACGGCGTCTGATGCGATCCAGTACGCTCTGCACAATGGCGCGCTCGAGCGCGTCGTCCGCGCAGGCGTTAGTGCGAAAGAGCGGGTGCGCTACCGGTCAACTGGGATCGCATTGCCCGTGCCTCGAACGCAAGTCCAACCTACTTTCGATGGGTTGCTGGAAGCCTGGGGCATTGCGCTCAAGCCCATTCACCTTGCAATGGTTAATTCGCGCACGCACCAGATTTCGGATAGTGGGCAGGCAGAGGAGTAGGGAAGCTGCTACCCGACTGGTCTACGATTGCCCGCGCTCCGAACACAGGCAGGCCAGCCATCCTTCGAGCTTCCTGACAACATGGGGCATGATGCTTGAGCCACCGCGGCTTCTGTCGACCAGCTCGCAAACGCACCAGATTTCAGATGGCGAGTGACAGGAAAGGGATGGCGACATCACTGAAATGCGCTGTTCAGCGCGCACAGTGGTACAGGAAAAGGTGACGTCGACATCTGGGGCTCGCGGCCGGTTCATACGTCGTATGTCGTGCGGCCAGTGCGCTCATCAGAAGCACCGACTGCGTATCCGGCACGGCTCGATCGACATCGCCGGCAACTTGCCGCATGCGCGGCAGCTCCCGACTGAATGCCCGTTATCGGCAGGCCGGTACCTTGCCCTCATGGAGCGAAAAATCGTCTCGTGCGCACTCACGAGCGTAGGTAGGCGTGACGATGCATGTTCACTGGCCAACCATGCAGTTTGTCCTGTTATGCCGCGGTGCCGGGCCATTGTCTTCTGACTGCCTGGTCAGTGCATGACGCGTCGTGCCCGGGAATTTCGCCCGTTCAGCGCAGGGGGGCACGCGCTCACTTTCGAGCGATCTGCGCCACCATTTAACAAGTTGAACAAAAGCATTCCATAGACTAGAGTGGTCCGTAGCCTCTATCTTCAGACATTTTACGGATCGGCAGCACGCATGGCGGACAACGGACGTTCTCGTCGTCGATCACACTCCATGACGGATGCGCTAATGGCAGACATCGCGAACTCGTTCCAGTGGACTAGATTTCTATCGATCTTCGCAGTCGTCGAGATTTCGCTCTGACGCACATTCATCGAATGCGTGTCGACGTTCATGCCGGCATTGGTGCATAAGTCGATCACGGGCGTGCACGCTTACTGATGGACTCGCGGCTTGCTCTGCGCTACAGATAAAATGATAAGTAATGCTATTCTATTTTTACTCGTTTCTTCTTCAAAATGAATTTTGAGGCGGCTACGACCGGGTATCCCGTCACGATTCACGATATGCGGCAAGGGGATCGCCATGTACTCCACATGGAAGGTAGGTTGCGTGGCGAACCATGTTCGTTGTGCATTGATCGCGCTAGCCATGCTGGCGATCGCCGCATTCCAGCCTGCCGCGGGACAGGGCTTCGCCATCAAGGATCTCGGCGCGCTCCCCGGTGGAGACTACAGCAACGCCCTCGGAATCAATGAACGCGGCCAGGTGGTCGGTTACTCGATAACCGCAGCCGGGGCCACGCACGCTGTTCTGTTTGAGAACGGCGAGGTTCACGACCTGGGCACACTCCCGGGCGGCAGCTCCAGCACGGCCACCGCGGTCAACAATCGCGGCCAGGTGGCTGGTACCTCGAATACGGCACGAGGGGACCAGCACGCCTTCCTTTTCGATCACGGGGTGATGACTGACCTGGGTACGCTCCCCGGTGGCAACTTCAGCGCAGCTGCCGGAATCAACGAACGCGGCCAGGTGGTGGGTTACGCGACCAATCTACGCGGGTATGTGCACGCCGCCCTGTTTGAAAACGGAGTCGTGATCGACCTGGGCACGTTTGCCGGTGGCAGCGATAGCGGCGCTTTAGGGATCAACAACCTCGGCCAGGTGGTCGGCTACTCATCGAACGCAAGCGGATATGCTCACGCGTTCCTGTTCGAACATGGTGTCATGACGGACCTGGGCACGCTTGCCGGTGGAGGGCTCAGCCATGCTCAGGGGATCAATGAGCGCGGCCAGGTGATCGGCATTTCGTCCGTCGCAAACGGGGACGTGCACGGATTTCTGTTTGAAAACGGGGTGATGACCGATCTAGGCACGCTCCCTGGTCGCAACAATAGCAATGCTTTCGGGATCAACAATTCCGGTCAGATCGTTGGCGAGTCGGATACCGGATGCTGTCCGTACTTGCCACACGCGTTTCTGTTTGAACACGGAGCAATGACTGACCTGGGCACACTTCCGGGAGACAACTTCAGCGAAGCTGTCGGGGTCAACGGAAGCGGCCAGATCGCAGGTAATTCGTCGTCTCGCGCCATTCTCTGGACACGAGGAAAATGAGGCTAAAGAATGAATTTCCGCGGCAGGGCACGTCAGAGCGGAAAACGCACGTCACCATTCCAGTCACCGTGCGTCGGAGAGGCCGATGTCGGGTCAGTCTCGTCCTGTAGCGTGCTGATCGACAAACTGCATTTTTGATGGGGTGTTCGTGGTTGGCCCTGGCCGCTGGTGTGCAGACTGGTTCGGCAGGCTCATCGACTGGAGTTCCCAGGTTGCCAACGCTTTTTCGACGAACTGGGCGGGACAGTTTGTGCTGGCCGCCGCGAAATCCTGGCGTGCGCCCGATACATCGCCGCGCGCCAACAGCCACTCGCCGAGATAGGCGTTGGCCTCGCATAAGCGGTCGTCGTGGTCTTTCCCGCCGTTGCCTGTTGCGGAAAGCAACCCGGCTGCGGTAGATCTTCCCATGTAGAGTGCGAGAATGGGATAGGGCCAACGATTGGCGTCAAGGCCACTTACCTGGTCGGCGAGTGCGAAGCGGTCGTCTGTCGCAAGCTTGAGTGCGATTATGTGGCGCCAGATTACAACATAGGCGTAAAGTGACTGGTCGGCTTTGTCTATTTTATGCGCGCGATACAACCGCTGCCATTCGCTCAGGTCTGCATCGGCCTGGCGCAATTGTCCAGTGTAGAAGTTCAACTGCGCACGCCCGTAGAGCAAGCCGCCATCATCATGGACAGACTGACCCACGATTTCGTAATCGTGTGCCGCGGCGATGTACTGGCCAAGCGTGGTCTCGTCGTCCGCAAGGTACCGGCGGGTGAGTGTGTCTTGAGCGTTCGCCTGGAGAATGGCGTGAAGTTCCTCAACAGCTGATGCGTAGTCTCCCAGTTGCTCGAAAGAGAAGGCACGTTCATGGCGCAGCGAGATCGAGTTCGGCAGCAATTTGATCGCGCTCGAAAGGACATCGATGGATCTTCGAACTTGCCCCGAACGCACGAAAGCGCGAGCAAGAAGCACGTGATTGCGTGCAGTGCTGGGCGCCAGACGAACAGCCTTCTCGAAATCGGCAACGGCGTCGGCATTGTCTCCTTGTTTATCGTACGCGAGGCCGCGTAGCCGCAACAGCACATCGTCATCCGGCATTAGCGTGATCGCCCGTGAATAGTCCGCAATTGCCTTTGACCATTCGCCCGTCTCTTCAAAAACCTGTGCCCGGCCCACAAAGGCCTGGGCGTCCATTGGGCGAGCATTCAATACCGACGTGTAACCAACAATTGCATCGGCGTATCTATGCTGCAACTTGAGTAACAGGGCGGCTGCACGTTTGGCATCCGTGTCGTTCGGGTCAAGGCCAAGCGCGGTATTCGACTCCTCCCTGGCTTCATCCAGTTTACCCGCATCAATCAGAAGTCCGACTTTTCCCACATGCGCGGCGACAGTGCGTGGCGCCATGGCAATTGCGACGTCATAGTCCCACAATGCGTCCTGTGCATCGCCTCTGAGTTGGTATGCAATGCCCCGGGAAACGTAAATGCTCGCACGTTGATCGCCGGCTGCGATCGCCTGATTCAGGCAGTCAATGGCCTTGTCAAACTGCTTGCGCTTCATGAGCAGGCTGCTGAGGTTTTCCCACGCGTGCACATCGCTCGGGTTGAGCCGCAATGCCTGCTCATAGTCCTGTTTGGCTGCGTCGAGATTGCCGACACCGAAATAGGCTCCACCGCGGTTATTGAACGCGGAAGCCGTCGCGTTTAGCGCAATCGACCGGCTGTAGTTATTGATCGCCGAAAGATACCGTTTGAGTTGGAAGTCTCTCTTTCCAGACGCGAAATACAGCGAGGATCGTGCGAATGGCGGGATCTCGGGGTTGTCGCTGACGCCCTGGCCGAAAATCGCGATGGCTTGCGCGTTGTGCCGATAGCGGAGGACTTCATCGCTGACGTCAAGCGGCTGCATTAAGGCCGCATAGGCGGAGACATGCAACAGCGGTAGCGACAAAAGTAGCGTTCCCTGAATTTTCATTTTTCTTCGTGCCGACGATTTCGGATGCCGGTATATCGACACGACGAGGAGAGTTTTGAAGGGGAGGGGGAATGCTTCGCTCGTGGGGGCGGGGTATCTGCTCGAGCGTCACAGTACGGCTCCCTGGGACTGGCACTCGGGATGTGGCCCACGGCAATACTCCGGGCGTTGTGAGTCTGCTCCTAACGATGTAGGGTTAGTGCATGACAAGCGCGAGGTGAATGCGAACGACATCATGTCAAGGCGGCCGCATCGTGTACCGTGCTGTCATCACTGATGGAATGACGCCGGTGCGGCGGTCGTGGACCTTGGTAAAGGGGCCGGGTCGGCATGTGTCGGGCGTTCTGGATGACCCACAACGACGGATCAATGTGAAATGAAATCGAATGACCTGCTGGGCAAGCCCGCACCCTCGTTCGACGAACCCATCGAGATGCTCAAGGCGTGTCATGAGCGCATCGCGGCGCAATGTCGCACGCTCGAGAAGCTGATGGAGCACCTGCCACTGCACGGCTCGGATACGCAGGCACAACAGGCGGCGAGCAACATCATGCGCTATTTCGATGTGGCGGCTCCCCATCACCATGATGACGAGGAGCGGGATCTTTTTCCGATGCTGATCGAAACCGGTCAACGCCAGGGCTTGTCGATGGCAGAACGCATCGCATCCCTGTCCAGCGAGCATCGATCCCTGGAGGCGGCATGGGCACAATTGCGTGTCGTGCTCGCCGATATCGCCGATGGGAAAGAAGCCTTGCTCGAGCGCGTCTGGGTAGAGAACTTTGTCGGCTCCTACCGTGCGCATATAGCCCTGGAGGAGAGCCAGGTTCTGCCGTTTGCCGAAGAGAGCCTGGATCGGGAACAACTGGCGACTCTTAGTGCGGCGATGGTGGCGCGGCGCACGCATTCGCGACGGCTTCAAGCGCGGGTTTAAGCAGACGCAGTTCACCGCAGCCCGGTTGCGGGACGATTACCTCGGTCCAGGGCCCCGGCCGGCCAGCCGCGACCCGGCAATTCCGCGTCGAGCGCCTCATGGCCGCTCGTCACCGTGCGGCCGTGCGCCGAAGCCAGTTGCGAGGCTCGCCACAAATCCGGGTGTATCGCCTCGACGTTCAGTAGCGGCAGCGCCATGGTGCCCCCAATAAATACTGTATAAATATACAGTGATCGTATCGGGTCTGCTTGCAAAAGTCGCGCGGTCAGTCGGTGTGTGACTGCTTTGTATTCAAATCATGTTGAATTGCGATCTTGCGCCAGGACGCACTTTCTGTAACTCCAAAAAGTCCTTGCATGCTCCTATTTTTCGACACTACAATAAGTTGCATGAGAATCACATTTGACCTTGCGAAGGACGCGTCGAACCAGGACAAGCACGGCGTATCGCTCGCCGAGGCTGCGTGGCTCGACTGGGATGGGATGCTGGTGGTCCAGGACATGCGGCACGAGTACGGAGAGGATCGGTACAGGGGCATTGCCCTGTTAGGGGGAAGGCTGTATAGCGTGGTTTTCACGCCCCGCGACGAAACCATGCGCATCATCAGCCTGCGCAAGGCGAGTAACACGGAGATTGACGCTTATGAGCAAAGCTAAGCTGACACGCAACACCGCCGCTGAGGAAGCGGCAATCCAGCGCGGAATCGAGCCCGATCCGGACAACCCGGAATGGACGGCTGCGGATTTCGCCAGGGCGCGTCCATTCACTGAAGTCATGCAAAAGCGCATGGGCCGTCCGCCGAAGGAGAATCCGAAAGAGCAGGTCACGATGCGCTATGACGCAGAGGTTCTGGAGGCGTTTCGTGCGACCGGCGCAGGCTGGCAGACGCGCATGAATGACGCGCTAAAAACCTACCTGAAAGAGCACCCGCTCAAGGCAGCCTAAGAAAGCTGTGGAGCGGCTTGTGGTTGAAACGGAGTTCGGCCAGTGCCGACGAGTATCGGACCATGAAGCTGCCGACGGTCCGGTGGGGCGGCAGATCGGTCGCCGGATGGCGCGACCGGGTCACACGCTGGCACCGGGACGCTGCCAGATCGGGCAGCGCCCTCTGGCAACCGGCAGATCGGTCAACGGTCGGTGGCTGGCGGGAAAACAGGTCGACGCCGGTCAGGAATGACGTCTCGCGGAGGACGCGCCCTGGTGCGCGTCACATTTGCGCTTGCTGACGGGGAAGACGCAGCAAGCACAACGGGCCTTGCGGCCCGTTCTCTGATCAGCGCTCAAGCCGCCACTCGGGCAGCTCGGGAAATGCACTTCGTGTCGATGTCTTCGCCCGCTTGCGCAGTTGCGCCTTCGTCCCGGAAGTGACCACGACCTTTTTCTTGCTGGAGCGCGAAACACGCACCACGACGCTCGGCGGGGTCGCCACATCCGGCTTGGGCTTCTTCAGGGATTCGCTCATATCAGCTTTTCACCGAGATAGTCTAGTCGCTTTGTCCAGGCCGGGCTTTGCGCCGCCAAGTCAAACTCCATCTACATGAACGGCCCCTTTTGTGCCAGCTTTCTCATGCATTGACAAGAGAGAAGAGCCGTTTCCGAAGGAGAATTCGCTCTCCGCTGGCCGTTCGTGCGTGCACCGGGTGGTTGCGCGGCTATCGTTTTTCTTTCGTACGGCACATCGATGCCCGCTGTGAAGGATAACTGAATGTGTCGTGAATCACGCTCGGGCGAAGGGGGAGGGACGACCGCGACTTGAGCGGAAATAACATTTCATGGCTGTGTCTGCGATTGGCATGTCTGGACTCCGGCACTTCATGAATGCCGCAGTCTGGGCGACTTCGTCACGCTCGCGTGGGCCATCGAGCCAACGATGAAGTTCTGGCAGTGACGCGCATCGTCGCGATGAGTCTGCTGGACACGGTTGTGAGAAACGGCCGGATTCTGGCAACTTCGTTCCGGCTCTCACCTGGACTGGCTCATCTTCAGCAAACGGGTGCTATGCGCGCCGTCATGTCACAGCAGCAACTCTTCGATTAGTCACCGCATAACGTTCAGTGGCTGGCCAGTTTGTGCGGAAAGCGAGGCACATAGCCGTTCGTTCCGTGCCTGAAGCTCTATTTCTCAGTGGACGGGAGTCACATCAAGTGAATGTCCAGGCATCTGGAGCAAGGAAGATGACGCCGGCTCCAGGTCCGGGTTGTCCCGGCTCTCAGGCGCTCACGCCCTCTGTTTTGATTGTGGCCAGTCTCGAGCCGGCAAACGGGTCATTGCGCCAGTCGGCGCCGGTGCGTTTGTCCGGGTCGCGATTCGACGCGCAGTCAATTGCGAAATGCTCAAGAGACTGGCCGGCACTGATTGCCTGAACCACCCATTGTGGCGGAGCGCCTTTGCCGTCCCATGTGTTGCCCGAAGCGTCGCGGAAACGCACTGCCCGCAAACGCTCCTGATCGGCTGCAATTGAAGTAGCGATGTCTTCCGGTTCGATTCCAAATTCAGCCATCCGCCGTTGCAGATAGGCCACGATGCTTTCGCGTTTTCTCTCATCCATCTGGTGTATTCTCCGCGCAACAATCTGTCGTTGGGCAGGTGATTGCAAATCGCGTGCCGCCAGGATGCCACGCGACCCAACGCTGCCCGTGCCGGGGCAGCGAAGAGGGTGGAGCATGTTTAAACCATATTTTGCTGGGAGCGGCGCAGGTGAGGCGCCGCGACTGGCGACCGGTATGAGAGCAGTATAAATCAACCCGGACGGGACACCAGGTTTGCTTGCGCACGTTGAGTCTTCGTTTATTGCGCTCGCGATTCATCGTGCGAATCGAACAGGCGCATCGCTGACTCAAGACCCATACCTCCCCGACCAACGATGCCGGGCACATGTCTGGACAATAGAGAGATGGCTATCTTGCGGCGCAATAGCATTGAAATAAAGAAAGGCGGCGCTGCGGGATGCACAGGCAACATCGGGTGTGCATCTATTCCTGAACGCCAGTGACATATAAACCGTTACGCGCTGTGCTTTCAATTTGCACGAGTGTACTGATAAAGTCATAATCACGATCGCGTCAATTCTGACGGGCCGACCGAACTTCGAAGTGCCTGGCAAACAAGCTAGGGAAGTTCCAGGATCGCATGAACGGAAAACACCACAGCGAGGAATAGAAATGGTTACCCTGGACGCAATCAACTCGAAAATTGCCAAACTCCAGAAGCAGGCGGCAACGATCGCCGAAAAGCAGTCGTCGGTGGGCCTGACGAAAATCCGTGACCTGATGCAAAAGCACGGACTGACTGTCGCTGATATCGAAGGCTTTGTTGCAAAGCGACGCGGTCGTAAACCTGGGACGACGCTGGCAAAGGCGGCAGCAAAAGCCCCGGGTGCGGCCGTGCATCACGTTGCGCCGAAATACGCGGATCCGAAAACGGGCGCGACGTGGTCGGGCCGTGGTCTGGCGCCGCTGTGGATTCGCGACGTCAAGGATCGTTCGAAATTCCTGATTGAAGCTGGGGCAACGGCGAAGACTGCCGGCGCCAAGGCGGCACCTGCCAAGAAGGCAACTGCGAAAAAGGCTGCTGCGAAGAAGGTAGCTGCGAAGAAGGCAGGTGCAAAGCGTGTCGTGGCAAAAAAGGCGGTGAAGACGGCAGTCGCCACGAAAAAGGCTGGCCGGGCAGCAACGGCTCCGGCAAAGGGTGTGCGTGGGCGCAAGGCCGCAGCACCCGCGAAAAAGGCATCGGCGCCGCGCAAGGTTGCAACTAAAAAGGCCCCGGCCGCAATTGAGGCTGCTGCCACGCCTGAAGTCGCAGCAGCGTAACGGCTAACGGGCGATCCAGTCGTAGCTGGCGGAGCGACATGCTGGCGGCGCCGCATTCGCGGCCCGCTACGACTGATTACTCAGGTCCCTTCGCGCGTCGCCTTAATGAGAGCGGCGCGCCATGTTTGTACGCGAGGAAATGCGGACCCAGAGCCGCACGCCGTCAACCCAATGGCTTACCGTTTCGCGCTCGTATCTCTCGCGTTGCCAGCTGACTGTCCACCCGAGTCGGTTCCTCCGGCGGTGGGTCGGCTGATCGCGGCCGCATGGAATGGCATGAGCCGAGCGCAGCTCGTGGACCGTGCTCGCCGGCTCGACATGCGTGCATCGCTGCGGGTGCAGCCCGGTATCGGACCGGATGGGCTGACGCAGTTCAGGCTCACGCTCAGTTTTGCGAACGGAAGCTTCGAGCTGATCGCCCATGTACGCCGTGTCATTCGCCGGCGCACGGGCGCGCGACGCCAGAAACCGTCATTGCCTCCAGCACGCGATATCAGGCAACAGAGCCTTTTCTGAGTGTTGACGAGGCTGGGACAACGCCTGTCGACACACAGGCATCACCGCTGAAAAGAAGCCCGCTAGAGAATCCTGAGATTGCGAATCTTTCCGATTGCTGGTGAGCGTTCGACGATCAGGTTCGCGATGAATTCAGGCAACAGTGCGCGCGGCACGTTCGCGGGGATATCGGTCACGAGCTGCGAAGGCACCTGAACGATGAATTCCTCCGGCGCAGTGGCGAGACTATGTTCGTACGCAACGCGGATTTCCATGCTGTTATCTTTCGGAGATGTGGTTGCCGGGAGTGCATGCAATGTGCGCAGGGCTATGCAGGGTTGTGGACTCAGTGTAGCGCGCGATACACCTGTCGTTGTTTGTTGTGAGCGCTTGCGCGCTTGTGCCGACCATCGCAGGCTGCACCGCCCGCGACTCCATTTCCCTGTCATGCAAGCCCGGCGGTTTGGTCCCCGTCTATGGGAGCTGGTTACCATCTGATGCCGGAATATCTGTGTGACGTTTGTGCGAGCCTCTCTCACGTCCGCACGTCCTTGTTCACCGGCGGCATTTAATGCACATGAGCAGAGTGATATGCGATCGCGCGACGGGGCGCGTTGACGACGTTATCGTGCAACCTCGAGATGACTGTCGTTGGTGCGGGTGTCGCGCGCGACCACACCGACCAGCTTTCCGAGGTGATCACTCGCCCTGAGTACGATCTCCATTCGGGTCACGCTGAGCGCGCGGTCGTATTCATTTACCACGGCGGTGAGGCCGTCAGTCAGCGATTCAGGCACATTCCAGACGCGACTGCGGTCTGCCTGATCGAGCACCTCTGCGAGGCCACGCTCAACGCGTTCGATGTCCGCGATATCGAGCTGCCCATGTCCCGCCCGGGTAATGAAGCTCGTGATGATGATGATCTGCGAGAGGAGATTAACCAGCGAGCGGTCCGCTTCCCCGTTGCGCAGACGCTCGAGCGCAATCCGTGCACGCAGCGCAAGATCCGAGGATTCCTTGCGG
Organism: Paraburkholderia sp. JHI869; assembly: GCF_038900775.1. NCBI lineage: Bacteria > Pseudomonadati > Pseudomonadota > Betaproteobacteria > Burkholderiales > Burkholderiaceae > Paraburkholderia > Paraburkholderia sp. JHI869. The sequence continues at coordinate 184,469 of NZ_JAYMSC010000005.1, read as the reverse complement.
GGCATGGGAAGAAAGAGCGATTTTGCATGCGCACTGGTAGACGGACGACGCGGGGAACGGTAGTTCTTGTTTGACATGTTCGACAGCGGGCGAATGGATTTCGGGTTCGCATATTGGGACGCTTCACCGCAGGGCAAGAGCACCCGTCAAAATTTGTCCCTGTCTCGCGGTTCGTCGCGTTTTCTGTGGGGTCGCCTTTCGATGCCTGGCTGCAGCCTTGTTGCGAAACCGCCTATAAACGCGACTAACTGTCCGCGCGCGACGACTCCGGCAAGCGCCTGACGGCGGCCTCCGCTTTCCTGCATTGGCGGCACTCCCCAAGGAACCGCTGGAAAGCCGGAGCAGGCAGAGGGGCATTGCTGCCCGGGTCAGGACGAAAACAACTGTGCCTTCCTCGCGCTGATTGCGCAGACGGAGCCGGAGTCTGTCGGCGAACTGACATTCAGGATGGGAGGCGCAAAACCGGATCGGTCGAGGACCTTGAAGACATGCGGGAAAGACGGGCTGATTCACTTGCGTTTTCTGTACTGCGCGGAGTAACATGGCCGTGTGATCTAACGCGGCCATGTGATTTCACATGGCCAACTGAAATAACGTGGCCAAGTGAATCATGAGCGACCCGCATTTCCTGACCGGAGCAACCGACCGTCTCGCGCGCCGCTCCGTATATTCGCTCTTCGAAAGCAACGGTTGGCAAGTCCAGGAGGACAGTGAGGGTGGCAAGGGTGGCGAGTTCGTCCTGACCAGCCCTCATGGTCAGACGTATCACGCGGTATTGAAAGCGCTAGCGGAAGGGCGTGCCGATCGGGTGATACCGCTTTTCTCGCAGGCGCTGCTCGAATCGCGAGTCCACGCCAATGCAAAGCCGGGCAAGTCCCGTCCCGCTGTCCTTATCTGGGTGGGAAGTGCATCGCAGGCGCTCGTCACCAGGCTTCGAGATTTTCAGCGTGTGTACGGCAAAGGTGAACCTGTCGCTATCTTGTCGGACGTGCCGCTGTACGTTGACTTTCCGGGTCTGGAGGCCGATAAACGGCCGGTGAGTGTGCGGCGCAGCAGCCATTCCGCACCGCCGACGCTTGTTTTCTCCGATCTCGTCCAATGGATGCTCAAGCTCCTGCTCGCGGCCGATATCAAGCGAGAGAACCTGATCAATGCCCCGGAGAAGATGTACATGACGGCGACCGACCTTGCACGTGAAGCGGGCGTATCGGTCATGACCGCTACGCGGCTCGTCAATGCCCTGAAAGAGGAAGACTTCGTCGAGGCGGTGCCGCACCTGCGGCTCGTCCAGCGACGCAAACTCGCGCAGCGGTGGAAGGCCGCCTACGTGAAACCGGCAGTCAGCGTGCCGATGAAATTTCTCGTGCGTGGCGTGCGTGAGGAGCAGCAGTTACGAAAGACGCTCAAGCGGGAAGAGGGGGCGACGCTGGGTCAGTTTGCGGCGGCGCACGCACTGCGCGTAGGGCACGTACATGGCGCGCTGGCGACCCTGTGGGTGCCCGATCTCGCAGCAGCTGAAGGCTGGCGGGGGCTGAAGCGTGCGCTCGAGGGTGAACGGCCGGATCTGATTCTGAGACTGCATCCCTATCCTCAATCGCTGCTTCGGGGGCGCGTCATGCGCGAGGGAGTCTGGGTGTCCGACATTATCCAGACATGGCTTGACGTCTCCGCCGATACGACGCGAGGTGCCGAGCAGGCAGCCGAGCTCGAGCACGGCGCGCTGGCAAGCGTCGTGGGAGAAAAAACGTGAGCGAATTGGCAGATTTCAGCAGACTGGCGATGACGCTCGAGCCATGGCGCAAGCAGATCGTCTTTGTTGGCGGATGGGCATTCCGGCTGTACCGCTATGAGCCGCGTGCTTATGCATGTCGCAGACAGCATGGAAGTACGCCATGTTGCGGCGAGTTCGGAAGCCCAGTCTGGATCGCTCCGTTTCTCGTCGAATGAATTGTCGAATGCGTCGGGGTCATCCGCCTCTTTCGAGAACAAGGGGTCAAAATCCAGCGATTCCTTCGGTGTCTCGCGCGGGGCATAGCTTCGAACTCCTTGCCCATAGAGGGAACACCAATACTGCTGCACAGCGCCGTCGTGCCAACAGCCATCCGTAAAGTTGTCGGAAGCGAAGCCTTTTGCGACTTCTGGAAAATAGGCAATGCCAATATCCCCGGCAGCCAAGCGTACGATTTCGCGATCCGACAGACTTTGAACAACGTCATAGTAGGCAGCCGCGACCACCCTTCGGAGGTCCTCCTTGGCGTGAGGCGAATCCATATTCGCCCCGGATGCCGATAAGACCAATAGAAGGTCTTGGGCTGATAGACTCATTCCACAGCGCTTGTTCAAGCGTGCGGCAAGCCGGCCAGCCGACGCGTCGTCCAGGTCAGTGGCTATCCCGCGCTGGAAACGCTATAACTTCTGACCAGTTCCGCAGCCCAGGCACCGCCGCCGCAAGGTCAAGTGCCTGGTAGTGACCAATTGTGTGACTCGAACGGGCACGAGGCCGCGGATGCCCTCGGCCAGTTGCTTCAATTCCGGAATTTCCATTGCTTTCTCCAGGGCATCTAGCTCCGATGCACGCTTTGCGGGCCGCCCAAAGAAAACAATGAATAGGGGAGTTAGGTTGAAACCTCGTCTTTACCCTGTCCAAGGGACGCGTGCGGCAGGGGACGACACCCTCGCAGAGGCATATCAGATTCCGAAATTGCGTCAACGTATAGGTCGAGGCCGTTGTCAGTACAACAGCTGAATTGGCGGAAGTCGCAACCAAGCCGACTGCTGCTCATACGGCTTCGAGGTCTGTTGCGGTGATGGTTTGCCACTGAGCATGAGTTTGCGTCGATTGCCGACGAAGGCCGATTGTGCGATGCCTGGGCGGCACTACATTCCGCTCATCCAGAGCCAGTCCGGCGCACAGCGCATTGGCCCAATATTCACGGATGTGGGCGCTCCGCTGGCAGCGCCCTCGTGTGTTTCCTTGACGAGCGATCTGTAATGTCGACTCTAGTGAAACTTCATCGTTGGTCACTGAGCGTCATCGCATCATATCAATTCGCATATCGAATTAATTGTGCGTACAGCTGGCGAGGAATGCCAGATAGTCCAGTCATTCGCTGGATGGTGGACATACGATTTGCATGCTGACCAGCTCAAGGATGTGAATACGGATTCTGAAGCGGTGACGGGTGGGTTGGATGGTGTCGATGGTGATGCGGGTGCTTTGACTTCGATTTTGCCTTTGATTGGGACTTTGACGTTGCCTTCGTGTGCGGATGCGGCTCGCCCTGGGGTAGCGGCTCTGTAGTCTGGGCAGCGGGCAGTGGCGGAGGAGAACTGGTAAGTCCACGTTGCGGCGTGTCCTGGCCTTCGCCGAAGTGAAACGTCTGCGAGGTTTGTGCGTAAGCGGCAGCGGACAGCGACACCGCCATCAGTAACAGGTATTTCGAAAGCTTCATGCGTGTTCCCTTTGGGCGGACGCTTCAGGATAACGCAATACGCAGCCCCAGCCGCCTTGTCCTGTTCATTGCTCACGTGGCCGACAAGGTGTGCGAGGCATTCACAACTGCGTAATGCGCCGCTTCAAGGGACCGTTGTGTCGGCCGATCCTCGTGAAAAGCACTGGCCCGAACTGGCCACGTCCACCCATCCTTGCAAAAGAGTATGAACGTTCGTCGTGAAGCGGCTACCCAATATCGCCCGGGATTTGCGAATTCGCGGACACAGGCCCAATGCCAGACTCGTCGGTCAGTCATCCCGATTCGGATCAAAGCCGTGAGAAAGTCACTATCATGACCGCGAGGTGTCCATATGGGGAAGTCCGTGGCAACGTACAAGGAACTGAAAGCACAACTTGACGAACTCAAGAGTCAGGCGGCCGCTGTGCGGCAGGAGGAGTTCGACATGGTGCTTGCCGATATCCGTGCAAAGGTTGTGGAGTTCGGATATTCCGAGCGGGATATCTTCGGGAGCCGACGCGGCAGACCAAGGGTCTCGCACGGTCCACTGCCTGCAAAATATCGCGATCCTGCTACCGGTGCTACCTGGTCCGGGCGGGGACGCGCGCCAAACTGGATCAAGGACGCGAAGAACCGCGATCGGTTTCTGATTTACAAATAGATCACGTCGCGGGGGGCGATAACAATCGCATGCGCGCGGCCAATGCTTGAATAGAAGCCATTCCTGTTTGCGGGCCCGCACACCACGATTCGGAAATGTACGAAATGCATATTTGAGGTGCTCAAAGCGGGAATTTAGTCTCATTGATGTCAGTGGGAGCAAAGCGCCCCGGCGTGTCCGTATGGCGTTTCCCCGCATCCCCTGCGCCTGATCAAGTGTGACGGACAGGGCCGCGTCGGTTCATCCCTATGGCAGCTCCTTGCGCACTGCGCAGCCATTCGTTATTATTTTTATAACGAATGGAGACCAGCATGCCTACGCTGCACCCGGACCTTCCGGAATTGAATCTGCCTTCGCGTCAGGATGGCAGTCCGTCAGTCAGTTCATGGCTTCTGTCCTATCCGATGTTTCGCGACGCCCTGCAACGTGAGGAAACGGATTTTGTCGCACTGCCGTCGTACGTCAGGCTTCCCGTTCTGAGAAGGATGACGGAGCCGACGGATGCGTCGTCTGCCCGGTGGACAGATCTGGGTGGGGTGCGCGCCTCCTATATCGAGCTCTGTACATCCTGTGTTGCGGACGTCGTGCGGGATCATCTGTTGGCCGGTGCAAACAAACCGGAGACTGCCAGTGAAGCCGCGGACGAACTTGAAACGCTTTGTTCGATATTTCCTGCGGCCCGGGTGCCTCTTGTGGCGAGACCTCCGTGCCTGCTCAGTCCCGGCGCGGGCTTTTTCCTCGAGGGTTGGGCGCGCTTTTTCGCGTACTGGTCCCGCAACGACAGGACGATCCCGTTGCTTGCCGTCGACTGGCAGGCCCTGTATGGGCGCCTGACTGACGATCCGCCCAGCGGCGCCAAAGCCGCGGCGAAAGTCCGGCCATCGCTTTTCTGCATCGTGTGACGCAACGTAACTGCGTCTGGTCCGCGGCGGTGGGCGCTCCTGCAGGCACATCGGGTCTGAATGTTCTGGAACCTCCTTTTGCCGAAACCAGATGTACTTGCTGGCGGCTCACCGCAGCCTCGAGACGGTAGCGGGGCCCTTTTTGTGACAGGCGCAAAAATACCGAACTGAGCTTCCCCTGGGTGTTGTTTTAAGCCACTGCCAGGTTGCCTTGGCCTCGCAAACCCGGTATGTTTACTGTTCCAAAAGTTATGACGGTTTGTGAAGAACCCGAGCTTTTGGCGTGTGTTTGCGAACCCGCCGCCCGTTATGGTCCGTGGGTTCTTTTTTCGTTACTTTGGATTGCGAACGATTTCTGTGCGATTGGGAAAGGCCGCTCTTGATCACGCAGCACGGCTGAACGGGGACAACTGCCTTGATTAGCCGATCCGGGTAGAACGCCCTCTATTGGCGTGCCCGGGATCGTGGGGTATGCCGCCGGGTCAGGTGCCCTTCGCGGCCTTCGAGAGCGCTTCGGCGAGCTTGTCGAAGTAGCGCAGCGCGGCAGGCGTGAGTTCGATCTGCTTGCGCCGGGTGTCCTCGGTGTCGGAGAGGGTGAGCCATCCTTTCTCGCGCATGGACGCGATGCGACCGTGAAGTGTCGCAGGAGAGCCCAGTTCACTGTGTCCAATCATGTCCCGGACCGACAACCGGTCCTTGTTCTGTGACGCGCGAGCCACGAACTCAAGAATCTTCTCTTCAAGCGGATCAAGCGCTGGCAGCGTGGGCAAGCCACGAATGGCTTCGGTCAGTTGCAGGAAACGAAGATAGATGTCTGCAGGTCGTTTCATTGCTTTCGCCCATACGCGATGGGTGCGCACGCCGCGAAGGCGCGGGTCAGCTATGATTGGGGAAGGAAAAGCGAATGGAACAATTATACCGTCATGGGAAGCTTGCGCTTACATTTCTGGTCCATAGCCGGCACTGTGTTTGTCTATGTGCTGACGCTCTGGGTCGATGAACTGATCTTCCTGCATGCCGCATTTCCGCGTTGGGTGGAGTGGATCTATCTTCCGACTGGAATCCGGCTTTTGAGTACGCTGCTGCTGGGCGCGGACGGTGCGATTGGGCTGCTGGTCTCCGCCTTGCTGGTTGACTTCTTTCATTACTTCCCGAACGACCCCGTGCGGGCAATCGCGGGCGCGATCTTCAGTTCAGCCGGCCCGTACGCGGTCTATCGCCTCGCCCTGGAACGCTATGGCCTGAAGGCGTCGCTGACGAATCTCACGCCAGGGCGCCTTATAGTGCTCGCGTTTGCTGTCGCGCTCACGAACTCGACGCTGCATCATCTCTGGTTCGCAATGACGGGCAGTACGCAGGACATCCTGCAGAGTTTCTTCACGATGTTTGTGGGCGACCTGCTGGGCGCGCTGATTCTCCTCTATATCGTGAAGGGCACGCTTGCCCTGCTGCCCAGACATCCCAGTCAGTCCTCACGCATGACCGACGGCATGTTCAGGATCCGGCTGGCCCTCGATCTTGCCTACAACAACCGCCTGGCTTGACGGCAGATATGGGGTGCACGGCCCGTCAGGGCTTGAACAGGGCCGTCGAAGGTTCTCACCTTTGCGGGATCAACGGCGCTCGAGGTGCGTGAGTCTGGGCCGGCCGCCCAGCATTGGGAGCGCTTGGAGGTCGTCGCGAATCGCGACATTTCAGCCTGGGTGCAGCACCACGTCGAGATGAACGATGTCAACAATCGGACATAACGCCACGAGGCGCGGTGCGATTGCGCCTCATCGCAACCCCTTGTCACTCTAGCGTGCGGCCTGATTGTTATATGCATTGGTCAGTGCAACGTGAATGCTGAACATCCCGTTCGTGAGGCGGGAATCGCCTGGCCGTTTCGGGAGCAAAGCCAGCAATCCCTTCATCGCATACAGCATGATTAGCGTGCCGGTGAGGTCGCCCACAAACATGCTGAACAGGCTTTCGAAGAAATGCTCCGTCGCACCGGTCAACGCAAACCAGAGGTGATGTAACAGTGGATTCGCGATCGAATACGCGACGGCGAGCACAAGAAGCCGGGTCGGCGTGAGATTCGTCAACGATGCGCGCAAGCCGTAATACTCTCTCGCGAACCTGTACACCAGATACGGAGCCGCTGACCCAAGTATTGCGCCAGCAATCGCTCTCACAGGGTCATGCGGAAACCAGTAAAGAAAGTCCGTTAGCAGACCGGCAAGCAGCAAGCCAAGGAAACCATCGACACCAACCAGCAGCGTGCTCAATAGCCGTACGCCGGATGGAAGGAATATCCAGTTGATGCCCCGGACAAACGAGGTATGCGCGAACACCTCCTGATTGATCCACAGCGATGCCACAAACGCTATCAGGGTCGCCGCGATCGACCAGAAATGTATACGTAAGCTCAACATTGCGAGGAATTCCCTTTCCCTTCGGATTATGACTGGTCAATCATAGCGCCCGCGTGTGGTTCTGCGAAATGCATCTTCAACAGCCTATGCGCAAGCTGAAGGTTAGTGCCCGGGTCGCAATGCTGACCACTGCGAATCTCGCGACGCGTGAAGTCATCGCAACCAGAGACAACACCAGGAGAGTTGCGCGAAAGGAGGGGCATCATCACGGATGGCATGGTTATCATCATGACGGTGATTACACAGTCCGCGAGGCTCTACCATGATGGTATTCGCAGCCACAGCATGCTGCGTGTCTCTAGAGGAAACAGGTACGCCGCGTGCTGTCATGCATGTGTAATGGCTTCGAATCTGGGGCACAAATGGAAATCGATACCACAGGATGGTTCCCATTGGACGACTATGCGCCGGCCCGTGAAGGCTGGTACGAAGTCAAGCTCACGACCGGAGATACGGCATTCTCCCGGTTTATCGACGGACATTGGACGGAGCAGCCCGTGCTTCTGTTTACGCACTGGCGTGGTCTGAGTGCGGATCCGGGTGACTCGGCCGATAGCGAGCACATGGACGCGCAGGCTGCCGCCGCACAGGGCGTACGGGCGGCGTGGAACGCGTTTTTCCCCGCAGCGGGGGATCCGCACCCACTCAAGAAATAGCTGCTGTCGCTTGCCCATGCTCGAGCGCGTCGAGGTGCGCGCGTTCGGCTGCCTGCTCGAAGAACTCGCGCAACGTCTGGCCGGAGAGGCCGACGATCGTGCCGCCGGGTTCCATGCGTTGATCGAAGACTGTATGGGCAGCACGTCGAACCGAGGCCTTAGCGCGTGATTTCACCCTTCAACATTCCGAAAAGCGTCGAAGCACCGTCCTCGAAACTCTCACTGACCAGCACATGACACGACCGGATATTCTGCACTGCGATGTCCGCTGTCCGGCCCTGGAAAAAGCCGTGTTGCTAACAGGCCTTTGACATCACAGCACCGAATTTTACTGTGCGGATGGTAGGACTGCGAATACTCGTGGAATTCGTCAGCACCCGGAAACTACTGGTGTCATCGCGCCGACTGGTTGAAGCCACAACGAGGGTGCTCGACGTGCCGCCGCTGGTCAGTCCGTTTCCATCGACTCCGCTGCAGGGTCGCCGCTGGTATTGAGGCGCTCGTATTCTGCGATCAGTTGCGCGCCAAACAACATCAGCGTCGCGAGCGCTTCGAGGCCGAACAGCACAACAATCGCCGTCGTCAGCGACCCATAGACGACGTTCACCTGCGAAAGCTTCGCGAAGTACCAAACCAGCACGCGTCTTGTGATTTCCCACAGAACGGTGGCCGCGACCGCGCCGACGACCGCATGCCGCAGTGTCGTGCGCCCCGCCGGAATCACAAAATAGATTGCCGTCAGCACGAATATCTCGCCCGCAAGGCCACACAGATATAGCACGATGCGGGTCACGCCAGTCAGTAACACTCCGTGGCCGAACAGATCGATGCTACCGGTTGCGACAGCCCGCAGGCCGCTGGAGACGAGCGTCACAAGCAGCACACCGATACCTAGTGACAGACTGAATAGATAGGGCAGGATTGCCGACAGCAGAAAGTGCCTTCGCCGGACCTCAACGCGATGCACGAAGACGATTGACAGGGCATTCTCCAGAACGGAGAACGCAAGCGAGCTGAAAAAGATCATCGTGATGACGAGGTACCAGCCGACCACGGAGCGATGCTCGAAAAAGGTCGCGAGTTCGCGCACGAGTGCTTTTGACTGCCCCGGTATCAGCCATTCGAGCAGACGCCCGAGCGTGTCGAACAGCAACTGCTCACCGATGAAGTGACCGAACGCGATTACAACGAGAATGAGCAGCGGCACGATCGACAGCAACGCGTAATAGGCGATCGCGCCCGCGAGCAGCAGCCCCTGGTTTTTGCGGAACGCGGTGCAGACCTGGAATAGGAATCGCGCTGGATGCGCCGCAACAAAGTGCAACGCGCGCTTGCCTGTCTCGTCGGTTGAATTCATATCAGGCTCCACCCGTTCATTGCACTCGCGCCGCCCTCATCGTACGCGTTGAACGCGGCGCGCGCAGTTCACCTCCGCGCAAGCCGCCGCACCGTCATTCCAGGTACGAAGCCATTGCAGCCGCGCGTCAGCACCGCAAGCGCATTCGCCGACAGCGCATCGCGCGTGAGCTACCCGGCCGTGCGTCGCTCGTCGGGCTGTGAACGACCCTGAACAGACCCTGACTGTTCTCCACCGAATGTCCGCTTCTATGAGGACTCGGTTGTCAAGCCTTGCCGATCCGCAGGTATAAGAATCAGATTACATGGCGGCACCTGTGTCATTAAGGACGTAAGGCGGTCGTGCCCACGTGGCCATTCGAGCCTGGTCCAAGGTCGGGGTGTGATGCGCGTTCCAGCCAGTGCCGGAACGAACTTCTATCCGTGCAAGGACATTAATGTCCTGCACCTCATGCAGCATGCGCGCAAGGCGCACTGGCAAACCCCAGTTACCGGCGCGCCCCATCTTTTGGGGCGGTCATCACGGTGTGATGACCCGCGGACATTGCGGGCGCGTCGACCTTTGATCAGAACGTATTCCTTGCCCAGCGGTCCGAACCTTGCGGCCCGGGAGTTTCACGGCGTCGCAGGCCTGAGCAAGGCCCCGGCTGGAATCTCGCCGTGCTCCAGGTAGCGCCATAGCGCGATGGCGAGACGCCGTGCCAACGCAACGATGCCCACGCGCCGCATGCGTTTGCCATTGCCAGCAAAGCGGCGGTTGAACCACTGGGTCAGGACGCTGTTGGGCTGCAGGCGCAGCCAGCGCCAGGCCAGTTCAACAAGCATCGTGCGCGCTCGCCTGTTACCGGCTTTGCTGATGCCCTGTTCGATCTGGCTGTCGCCGCTGTCGTAAGGCGTTGGCGTGAGTCCGAGACAGCCGGCGACCTCGCGCCGGTTGGCGAAGCGTCGCCAGCCAAACACTTCCTTGACCAGTACCCAGGCGCCCTTGGGCCCGATCGCGCGCAGCTGGGCCAGATGGGCGACCAGTGGGTGCTTGCCCTCGGCCAACTCGTCGCGGCGCGCGGATTCCAGCACCCTCGTCTGTTGCTTGACCAGCGCAAGCCGGATGCTCTCTCGCTCGATCTCATTGCATAGCATGGGCGGCACCAGCCCGCGGTGGTTTGCCCACCAGTTCGCCCAGTCACGTCCGCCGATGACAACCTGCGGACGCAGGTTGTGCAGCACCAGCAGTGACCGGATACGGTTCATGTGGGCGACACGCTCCTGGGTCAGGCGGGCCAGTTCACGGTGCGCGCGGCGAGCGTCTTCCTGCTCGGGCGTGGGCTCGCGTAGCACCGACCAGACGTGCTCGCCGGTGTGGTGGCGCCTGAGCATTGTCAGCAGCTTGTCGCCGTCGAGCCGGTCGGTCTTGGGGCGCCTCGCGCGTCGGTTCACTTCGATGCTGGCGGCATCAACCACGACGTTGTCGATGCCTTGCTGGGTCAACCAGCGGTGCAGCCACCAGCCATCGCGACCGGCCTCATAGCAGGAATGCACCGCAGCCTGCGGAGAGAGCCGACAGCGCTCCTTCGCGCGGCGTACACAGTCGAGCACCGCTTCCGTGTCGCCAGCGTGCACACTGTAACGGCTTGGGCCACGCTGGCCATCGCTCGCTGTTAATTTCCAGGATTTGTCGCCCAGCTCGAAGCTCATGTACAGCTCGCTTTGCATCGCCGTATTCTTTGCTTGTGGGACTGCTTGGGTCGTGGACATTTCCGTCTCCTTCGCACAGAGTTGGAAATTCCGTTTTAGTCAAACGGACCTTTCTCGGGTAGTCCCACATAGCATCTTTGGATCCAATCACTGCCCATGTTGTCCGCCCAGCACGAGAGGAAGCTAATTGTCTTTACGCCCCCTGGGTATTGCCTATACCGTCGAGGAAGAGGTCGACGAGGTGGGCGACGCGCGATTTCGTTGCGCCGCTTCGCTCGACGCTGAGAGCGATCGCCGTGATCACACACACCAGATCGTCGATCGAGACGTCCTTGCGAACCACTCCCGCCTTTTGGGCGCGTTGGAGTAGCCGGCGTCCTTCTTCACGCCCAGCGTGACAGCCGGGCGTCCCTTCCTGCAGCACCGTTCCCAGCAGCGCCGCCAGCCCGCGATAGTGGCTCGCGTGGTTCACGAGTTCCTTGACGAAGGCGCGTACGGAGGCGCCCGGCCCGAGCGTTTCATCGCGTGCGCGGCTTGCATCCGCAAGTGCCAGGAGGCGCTCATCACTCGTCGCGGCAAGCAGCGCATCGCGTGTCGGAAAGCGTCGATAGAGCGTACCGATACCGACGTTGGCACGCTTCGCGATATCGTCGAGCGAGGCGTCGGCGCCGCGTTCGATAAATAGGGCCTCCGCCGCTTCGAGAATGCGCTCCCGGTTGCGCGCCGCGTCGGCACGCAGCGGCGTTTCTACGATGGTGGAATTCTTGCTCTTCATGCCTGCTTCGATTTCGCTTGATAAGTGGATGATGCCTCCATATACTAAGTGGAGCAACTCTCCACTTATATTCGAGGTGCACATGACAAAACGATTCGAGAACAAGGTTGTGGCAATTACCGGGGGCAGCGAGGGCATCGGCCTTGCCAGCGCCAAGCTTTTCGCAGACGAGGGCGCGCGGGTGTACATCACGGGCCGCAGGCAAAGTCGACTGGACGAGGCGATAGGAGAAATCGGCAACGGTGCCGTCGGTGTTCAGGGGGACGCGAGCAATCTCGCCGACCTTGATCGACTCTATGAGCGTATCCAGCGGGACTACGGCAGGCTTGACGTGGTATTCGCGAATGCGGGCGTTGCCGAAGTGGAGCAGCGTCCACTGGGTACCATCGACGAGGAGGGTTTCGACCGACTTTTCGGACTCAATGTGCGCGGCATGCTCTTCACTGTGCAAAAGGCTTTGCCGTTGCTTTCATCGGGCAGTGTTGTCGTCCTGAATGGCTCGGTGGCCGGCAGTAAAGGTTTTCCTGGCCAATCGCTCTATAACGCAAGCAAGGCGGCTGTACGCTCGTTCGCGCGAAGCTGGACGACCGATCTGAGAGAGCGAGGCATCCGTGTGAACGTGGTGTCGCCGAGCGGGACAGAGACAGGTCCGATGCGGAGCTACCTCGATGCACGGCCTGGAGTCGAAGAGATGCTGAATCGACTCGTGCCATTGGGGCGCCTGGCCCGACCGGATGAGATCGCGCGCGCCGTGCTCTTCCTCGCATCGAGCGAGAGCAGCTATATCGCAGGCGTGGAGCTTTATGTTGACGGTGGTTCAATCGCAGTTTGAGCTCTCGGTTTCCCCTGTTGCGTCGCACTCCTCGGACGATCTTCGATTTCCGTGGAGACTGTTCGAGGGGGCAGCATTGCTGTCCAGTCGCGTTGCCTCGGGGCTTGTGATTTTTCAGGCGCGAGGTTCTGTGTGCCAGTTTGTCGCTGTCATGTGGACGCCTGGATCGCGAGGATAGACTTCGCTTCCTGGCAGACTGCCGCATGAGGCAGTCGGCGGAAATCGACCGGCCTCTGCACGTCGTGCCCGCCCAAAACCGACCCTGAACTGCCTGATGCCTGGTTCCGGCGAGTGACCGTCAAGCGACAGGGAGCAGCCGCATACGGACTCAGTGCGTCATCATTTCACGCATCAATTTACGTTAAAGTGGAAGCGAACGTCCTGATGGCTTTCGACGGGCCGACCATACTGGACTGCCCGCATCGCGGCAAGCAGGACCTGGTTCAGCCGCGGGGTCTGCTCGCGTCCGACACTGGTGACCTCGGGACGCCCGCTCGGCATAACCCGCTTGAGCACCGTTTGATTTGCTCAACCAAGGTGCTTTCCGCTATTTGCGGATCGTCGTTTCAATTGACGCCATCTCGCTGGCGTTGTGTCCGCCCATTCCCGGAAGGCTCGGTAGAACGAGTTTGTATCCTGGTATCCTAAGAGCCAAGCCACTTCCTGGATTTCTAAAGCGGGGTCCAAGAGCAGTTGCATGCCAAGCTCCTGACGAGCATCGCCGAGGAGCGCACGGAACGTCGTACCTTCCGCTGTGATCCGACGCTGCAAAGTGCGTTCGCTCATGCCGAGCTCGCGACCGACACTGGAAATCTCGGGACGGCCGCTCGGCATAATCCGCTTGAGCACCGTTTTGATTTGCTCGACCAAGGTGCTTTCCGCTTCCAGTTCGCTCATCGCTTGCGCCAGCGCGGGCGCCAGCATATGCAGGAGCTCCGGGTTGTGATCGGTAAACGGGCGGTCAAGATCGGCGGCTGCCAGAACGAACCGGTTCTGTGCCGCGCCGAAACGGATCGGGCAGTTGAAGTAGGCGCCGTGGAAGTCCATAACGGGGCGGGCCCGCCTGAACTCAACCGCGACGGGGGTTAGATTTTGCCCCGTTCCGCGCCGACCCAATTCAATCAGCATTGCAAAGCTGGCATCGACTGAGAGATCAGGCTCCGGCTCAGTGCCCGGCGGCCATTCGATCGTGATTGAGACACGGCCGTTCTTCTCGTCGCAACGGAGTTTATCGGGGCTGCAAAGCCGCTTGAATCGCATAACCCTCGCCAGACCATCACGATAATTTTCGGCATAGGTAGCGGCGAGGAACGCAAGCTTATGCGTTGCAGTGCTGGTGTCCCGGACCATCTTGATGCCGAAGCTTGCATCACCTGACAGCGATTCGATGGCACGCCAAATTGCAAAAAGCTGAGCGGTGCTGATGCTCGCCGCTGCATCGTGGCGGAGCATGACAGGAAGACCGGCCGCCCTCAGGACCGCCTCAGAGCGCAGTCCTTGTAGCTCAACGGCTCGCCAGAAGGATTCTGGCACTTTGCAGCGATCCCCACGAACATCTTTCATTGAGTTTCCCTTCGATGACGCCATGCGCAATTAAGGGCTTCGACTGCCTGGTCCACGCACATCAAAGAGTCCTGACGAACGCGAGGGAACCGTTCGCTGCGCCCGTGCAGGATAGAGGAGGCCTTCCGCTCAGCGAAGGATTTGATCGCAACTCTCGTCGGCAATCGCGCAATGGATCGCACTGTATTCGCGATTGGCGGACTCTGCAAGTCATCTGGCGTGTCAAGCGAATGCGACCATGCGGCCAATGTTTTATCTTTGACCCGTCATCCACGTAGCGGGCGGAATGTCCAGAGGAGAGTAATCATGCAGGCGAGAGAGAGTAACGAAGCGGAAGATCTGGTGCGGGGGAGTGGGACGTTGCCACTGACCTTTTACACCAACCCCAACTCCCGCGGCCGCATTGTCCACTGGATGCTCGAGGAGGTAGGGTGCGAGTACGAAACAGTTGTGCTCGATTACGAGCGCTCCAGCGAGGCGGATCGATGGGGTGGCGCAGCGCTCGCGCGTTCGTTCGGCATTCTCGACGAGCGCAGTCGCTTTTTCACGGAAGTGAACCCGATGGGCAAGGTGCCGGCGATTGTGCATGACGGCCGGGTGGTAACCGAGAGTGCGGCAATCTGCGCGTACCTGGCCGAAACCTTCCCGGACGCGGGGTTGGCGCCCACTTCGGAGGAGCGGGCTGATTATTACCGGTGGATGTTTTTCGCGGCGGGACCGGTCGAGCAGGCCGTCACCAACCATCGAGCCGGGTTTGTGCCGGCTGCGGAGCAGGAGTTCTTCTTCGGCCACGGCAGCTATGAGCGCACGGTGGACCAGCTCGAACGCGCAGTGCGTTCAAGCACTTTCATTGCCGGAGAGCGATTCACTGCTGCCGACGTCTACGTCGGATCGCATATTGGGTGGGGTCTGGGGCTTGAGACACTGCCCAAGCGTGACGCCTTTCTGGAGTATGTTGGCAGGGTTACACAGCGAGATGCCTTTCAAAGGGCTGCCGCCAAGGGTGAAGCGCTGCTGGCTCTTCCAGATAGCTCGCCCGTCTAGCCCGTATGCGCCGGGCCAAACTGACAGTGCGCCACAGTGCGGGACTGCGGATTCGGCGCCGATAACTGCTGCCGAGGGTCTACCCGCCGCGCAACCGCCGTGCGCAGCTTACCGAGATCGCTGGCGGTGACCATCGCTGATCCAAGGATCGGGCCTTGGCGTGCAAGCTGTCGGTATTTGTCTGCGACGTGACGAGCAGGCTGATGGCGCTACATTTCGCCCGGACGGCGTTGATCTCCAGCCTCCTGTTCGGTGCTCAAAGGTTGCGAGCGCGCTCGTTGGCAAGTGGCTCTTTTGCGCAATCCTGCGGACACTTTGTGCAGCAAGCTGCTGCACAAAGTTTGCTTGTATGAGCGCCGTGGTCCTGCAACACGCCCAGGAAAGCCCGGGAGAAAAATCCAGTCTCCGTCGTCCCCGGCAACGTCAGGTGATTGACCTCTCCGGTCAGCCCGGCAACGCAGGTCGATGGCAAGTCGACCTGACCCAGCGCAATTTTTTGCGTGGCGGGACCCGGTCACCTCGATGCGCTTTGTGCGGCATGGCGCGGGGAGCCTGGCACGCGATACCGGCTCATAGCAGGATCGCCTGCTGCAGTAGTTCCAGCGCTTTCAGTTCGTCCAGACGACCCGTGCGTGCCTTGCCTGCCAGCGTCTTGATCAAGGCTTCCGCTATCGGCTCAATACCGTGAAGATTGTCCAGACTCGTCACGCAAGCGAAGGGGAGCGCTGCCGGGTTGCGCTGCGGTAGTGCGGAGGCCGCAAACGACTCTGGGGTTGCCCGTGTAGCTGCCGGCGCCCCGTCACCACCTTCTTCAGGCTGGTGACCGGTAACGTCGTCGGGAAAACCATTTACATGATCTCGCGCGCTGGTAACGATCGCGTCATTCTCTCCTGCGACATCCGCCGAAACAGTTGAGCTTTCTGGATCGCTCGCCTGCGCGCGCCGTGCACGCGCCTTCGCACCGACGGGTTTCACTGGCACGTCGTCGTTCGTTGCGGACGCAAGCGGTTTGTGCTGTTGGGCGGATACGTGTGCGCGCGACGCAGGCGCAAGCATCTGCGACACCGACGCTGGAATCTCGGTTTCGGCGCGCGGGGTGTCCAGCCAGCCAGCGGGCAAGCCAAGCCGTTCCGTGAACCGGTTGGCTTCGACAGCGTCCATGCGCTTCTTGCCATGCAGCCGGTGGGCCATGTTGGAGCCACTCAACTCCATAACCACACCCAGCCTTGCTTTCGAGCCGTTGCGACTCGTGAGAACGTGGAGGTTGGCGCGCCGGATGTTTTCTACGTCGGCGCCATCGTTGAGTGCCAGCGACTGCTGCTGGGCCGCTTCAGGAGACGTCCTGGATTTCGCACGCGAAGCATTTCGCGGCGTACGAGCTTCGGGCTGTCCGGCCGTACCGCCTGTACTGGTCTTGACGGCCCTGGGCGTACCACCGGTTGCTTTCCTTGGCATTTGCGCTTCCTCGGACAAACTGTCTTCAAGAGAGGGTTGCGGGTCGACGGTCAGGACAGAAGCCGGCTCGAGTGCTTCGGACTCTCCGTCTGGTTCGTCGTCGGTTTGAATGAAGTCGAGCGGTGACTTCAGGCGAGCGATGGTCTCGGCTGCGAGGCCAGGATTGGGCTGGTCAAAAAAGCCATGCGGCAACCCAAGCGTGGTTTCCATGTGAAAGGCAGTCTCGGGAGTGAACCTTTCGCCCTTCATCAATTCGGCCACGCGCGTCATGCTGGATTCAAGTGCGATGGCGATATTCTCTGCGCCTACCGTATCGACCAGAAACTGGAACGACCGTGTCTTGAAAATGGAGGCGGTCTGGGCGGCGTCCTGAGCAGGCGCCTTCACATACGGCTGTCCCGGCCGCTTGGGCTGAGACTTCTTTTCCTGGCGAGCCTGGCGTTGGCCGCTGTCGCGGGATCCCGCATATCGCCCGCGGGCTTGATTCATAAAGTAGGGCTCCATGCGGTCGCTGATATTCTTAACGTGTTGATTATAGACGCGGCGATGTTGGTATTTGATGTGTCATTCGCACATGACGCGTAAATCTACGCCGGGACGAAGGTGGCGGCCTCCTTGATGTGCCGGTTTTCCGTGATCGGGTTTGGAATGGAGAGGATAACGAATGAAGTCACGAAAAAAATCAGGTGATCATTCATGGTCCAGCTTGAGGCGTCAAGGGTTATTAAGCCACTTGTACCTGCGACGAGCTCGGGGTCGCCGATGACGCTGACGGCGAGCGGATATTCCGTTCAGGGAAGGGTTGGCGCTCTGCTCACCACCACAAATCGGCGCATCGACGAATGGGGTGAGGTCTTGCACAACCCGCTCATGACGCTAGTCGCCGTCGACCGGCAGGTCGACCACCCGATCATCTTCGAGCGCAACGTATTCGCCTGACAAGTCCTTGATAAGGATTTTCAGTATTTGGGAATGCGCAACATACCTGGAACATCCAATTTACGTTTCCCGAAATCGTCGTGCCTCCGGTGTCACGACGGCGCGAAGACGACCGCGCCGCGATCCTCAAAATGTTTGAAGCTCCGGATAAAACGGTATAGCTGTCCGCCGATCTCCAGCCGGTTTCGTCCAGCGCGGGTTTGCTCAAGGATCTCTTCGGCCTGGGTCGCGGCGATGTCCCCGTGATATCTCAGGCGGTCCTGATCTCGCCTGGCATCGCCAACGTACATGGCACAGACATCATTGCATTTCTGCATCATGATCACGCTTGCGCCAGCGTTCAGGGACAGTTCGAGATATTCGGCCAACGTCAGAAGTGACTCAGTCGTCATGGCGATTCCCCTGAGAGCTCGGCTCGCAGCATCGATCCACCGGGTGGTGGCATCGACATCCACCGAGGATAGCGCCACGAACTTCCGGCACTTGCCTCGCCTGATTTAAACAATCTACGCGGCGGACGGTGTCCCGGTCACCGTGATCATGCACGGGACCGGGCGGGTTCAACACGCACGCGTCGCGAGGCGCAGTGGGCCACCACATCGGGGAGGCTGTCTGGCATGGCGAGTGCCAATCGTCAGAAAATTATCGTGCGACAGGCACCTGCCGTGGCCGCCGGCATGTTTTCGATCGTAGTGCTTCTGGTTGGGGATGTCGATTCTTCGAGGACGGTTGTGTTGCCGGCGCGGAGTTCGACCGTTTTCCGTCACAGGATATCCGCTGTTTTGCAGGGCAATGATGGGTCCGGGCAGCGTGACCGCAAGCGCGGCATCAACGCTACCGCAAAAGCGCGATTCGTCCTGCGTCTTCACGCCGATGCTGGATCGAATCAATTCCCTGGAGGACAGGCGAAACGCTTACGCTTCGTCAACGATCAACCAGAGAATTGACCGATGTCGCGAAGAGGGCGCACCAGGACATCGCACGCATGTGCTGGCATGTCCATCGCTTCATTAAAGATTGATGCGCAGGGTGCAAGAAAAACTGGCCCGCAGGACGGGCCACACATCGGGACGTGACGCGCGCCGGTCAGGCTGGCTTGATATTTGCAGCCTGCTTGCCCTTCGGCCCCATCTTCACATCGAAGCTGACTTTCTGGTTTTCCTGCAGCGACTTGAAGCCTTCAGTCTTGATTTCGGAAAAGTGGGCGAACAGGTCTTCGCCGCCGTCATCCGGGGTGATGAAGCCAAAGCCTTTCGCATCGTTGAACCACTTCACTGTGCCAGTTGCCATTTTTTGAATCCTGTCGATGTTGAAACCTGAAATCGCGAGAATACGGCATCGCATGGAGGCGATCACCCGCAAGGGATGACTTTTTACCACGCCGGGATGACACCTGCCAATCAGCAGGTCCATGGACCGCACAGGGTCTGGCTTTCAACGACTCAGGCCCGGTGCAGACATTCGTCGTTCTAACCCCTGACGGCGGCCACTATGATTGCCGCGCGGCAAAACGCGATCTACCCGGCAACCGGGAGTCCCGGCGAAGCCTGCAGGCTGGGCCGCGAAGACTGATTCCGAAACGGAACAGGGGCGGCGCTTGAGAAGAGTCGCAGAAGCATCGACGCATTGCGGATTCCTCCCTCGCCACACGCGAAAGCCCGGTCTCCGTCACCATTCTGGTGCGGTCCCGTCCCGCACATTCCAGCGACGAGCAAGCTATGGCGCGCAAGCGGCCCCAACCAGTCTTGCAGGGCCAGCCCGGAGACCGGGGAGGCCATGTTACCCTTGGACGACGCTAACACCAGCGAAGCCGCGCTCGAGGATGAACGATACATTCGAGTTTTCTCAGGATTTCGAGCCGTTCCCTGAAGACCTGCCGAGAACGGACTGGCAGACAAAGTCGCTCGATTGCGCCATGGCCGATTACTGGGTGGCAAGCGATGGACTTGTCGCGCGTCGACAGTTTCTGAGTGACGGATACTTTGCCAGCAACACAGCCTCCTTCACGGCTTATTTGTTCCATGTCCGCAAAGGCGTGAGACTCGACCTGAAAGTGGTTGTTGCTCACGGTCGCATCCTGGAGCTTCGGCGGGAGCGCGAACCCGAAGCGGGGATAGTGGTGGATGAGTGGACTATCCCCGTGCCGGGTCCCGACGCGGAACATCACAAGTGACGCGGCCGGATCGCAGACGACTCGATAAAGGACTGGTAGCAGTTCTGCGCAAGTGTAGCCTGTCCGAAGGCCACGATCTGCAATAACGACCTGGGCGTCATCGACGTTGCCGATTCCGGGAACGGGCGCCTCGAATGCATCCACGGCATTGTACGAGGCGTTGCAGGAGCATCCGGCGTCGATCGCCGCGCTGCCTGCGCCTGGACCTCTTTACGCTCCGGCAGCGCGACAGCGTTTCGTTCCTTCCTTGTTCTCAAGTGATGAGGCTTGCGCTGCGCAGTGCATTCCTTCAGCTCACGAGATCCCAGGAGCCGTCGGTCAGCGTACGAAGATCGAGTGGACGGCCCGCGTCGGCGCGTAGGGATCATCTGACTCACCCGGTCTCATCAGGGAAGACCATCGCCAATGCGCTTCATCGAGGCTGTGCGATCCAGCAGATTCGGCGCAGGCGCTCGCGCTGAAGCGGACGATTAGTCTGGCTTTTTTGGGGCGTACACCGCGCCATGCCATGCACGCAGTGGCAAAGCGCTCCCGATATGCGGGACGACCCGAATTGCTGCGCCAGGGGAGCGCCGCCTACCATCAACTCCCCGCATCAAATCGCGGCGACTGCCGCCGGCAGCGCATGTCAAAAGCGCGCGCTTGAGCCGACGCGATCCATACAGCACCTACCCGAGCTATCAGGAGGCAAGCATGCTTAGCGCCCATGAATTTGCGACGTTGATGCTGGTCAGAGACTCGGCCGACCACATTGCGGACCGGGAAGAACTCGACATCCTGCTTGAACGCCAGCTGGTTGCCCTGGAGACACTTGACGGGAACGTACGGCCTCGCGTTACGCGGGACGGCGATTCGCTCCTTCGTACCCTCGCGCGCCTGCACTGACACGTTGATACCGGGGTGCGTGACAGGGGGTAATGCCTGAGTCGTCGCGGACACCACCGGCCAGCCTGTGTCAGGGATGCCAGAACTGCGTGCTTTCCGAACACTGAGCACATTCGACCTGTGAGGCGCGCGCGCTGTCACAACACCACCATCTCCAGACTGACCGACCGGCAAAGAACGCTTCTACGCCGCGGGGATTCTCGAAGTCCAGAGTCACACTGTGTCCTGGGATCCTGCATTTCAACAGTTCAACAGTTTCGCGTCGGCGAGCGGGCGAGTGAGTCGACGCTGGCTTACGTGGATGTTTCGACTGGCTCGCGACGGACCAAAGCCCGGCACCTGTGCGTCCGTTTGCCGGACCAGGGAAGAAGCTCACGGCATGTTGTGAAACTGGTGTGGACCGACCATACTTCCCTGTAATGCCCCCCCAAAAAAATCCTTCAGATCCGCACTGCGCCGGACACCTTCGCGCTTTAGAGGGATGCTCCCTCCGTTCCTGACCGAGGACGCTGACCACGTTGGCGTGCCGCTTTGTCACCCAGGCTGCGTCGCGCTGCTCGTGCCGGCCCTTGACCGAGACGGTCGTGCGGGGGCCATTGAATAGCTGGCGCCGGGCAAGGCAGCGCATCACTTGCGCGGCGTGTTTTTTCTGCAGGCGTCGATGGTCAGGGGCATTGCAAATTGTCAAACAATTGACCAGGGATCCCAGCCTGGCGGTCGTCAACATCTCGTGGACGGCGATCCGGTAGTGCTCACGTCAGTCGCTCGCGGGATGAATGGACAGCGTAATACGGAGCGGATGGTGCAGGACACGACTCTTCAGGAACGCGAACCTGCACGAATGGGCCTGTATGGCCAGCTTGCGCGGCTGGAGCGCCGCTTCGCAGTAACCGTAAGCCGCAGGAGGGCAGCGATGACGACGTTGATACGTAGATACTTCGTGTGCGTCAACGGACACGACGGCGAAGAGGTGGCGTGCGATGACGATGAACCGTACTCTTCCCAGTGGGACTCGATTCGCACGACCGGACTGGTGAACAACGGCAGGGACTCGCGCGGATACGCCTGCTATACATGCAAGACGTGCGGCGAGTTCATGTCGGAAACCGGGAAAAGGTGATTGATAGAAAGCCAGAATCGTGGTTCGACGTTCTGCCTGGACGTGCGCGATCGACTGCCACAACCGGAATTTGAGAAACGGTGAGTTTGCGTCATTCTCTTCATCAATCGGCTAACAGATTCGAAGTCCTGCATCTAGTGAGACCCGATGCCCGCGCGCAGGCATCGGGTGACCCTCGGCTTGCCAAAGCACGCGGACGGGGCGACGGACGCTGGCCTGGCGATGCGCCGGAACATGAATTCGAGACGCCGGCGATTCGTCAGCCGGCGCGTGGCGAGAAGTACGACAATGAGGTCGCGGACCGGACCTGGCCCGAACAGATCCTTGAATCGAAGAAACCTGGGGAAGCGATTTGGCCTCCACCCCGACGTCAGGAGCGAACCCTCGCGCGGAATCTGCGCGTAGCGGCCTGAGCATCGACGCGCTGCAGCGCGGCGTGCTCGACAATCTGATCTGCCTGCAGGCCCGTACACCGGGCATAGCGACGCCGCACGACTGGTACATGGCGCTCGCCTATAGCGTGCGCGACCGGATGCTCGCCCGCTGGGCTGCAACGATCCAGACCTATGCCGGGCGCGATTTACGGGTGGCCTGCTACCTCTCTGCCGAGTTCCTGATTGGACCGCAACTGGGTAACAATCTCGTCAATCTCGGTATCGAAGACAATGCGCGGGACGCCATGCGAGCGCTCGGTCAGGATCTCGACGAACTGCTCGCGCTCGAAGAGGAGCCTGGGCTTGGAAATGGCGGGCTCGGCAGGCTCGCGGCCTGTTATCTGGATTCACTCGCGACGCTCGAAATTCCGTCCGTGGGCTATGGCATCCGCTATGAGTTCGGTATTTTCAATCAGGAAATTCGCGATGGCTGGCAGGTCGAAATCACCGACCTTTGGCTGCAAAAGGGCAATCCATGGGAGATCGTGCGCCCAAACGTGAACTACTACGTCCCGTTTGGCGGACATACTGAAATGTGGAACGACGCGCAAGGCCGCCTTCGCGTTCGCTGGCTGCCTGCGCGCATGGTCAAGGGCGTGGCTTGTGATACGCCGATGCCCGGCTTTCGGGTCAATACGTGCAACACGCTGCGCCTGTGGAAGAGCGAGGCTATCGAGTCCTTTGGCCTCGAGGACTTCAATGCCGGCGACTACTACCAGGCCGTGCAGGAAAAGGTGATCTCCGAAACGCTGTCCAAGGTGCTGTATCCGAATGACGAGCCTGAAGCCGGCAAGCGGTTGCGCCTTGCGCAGCAGTACTTCTTCGTCTCGTGCTCGCTACAGGACATGCTATGTCTGCTCGATCTGAAGGGCGAACCCGTTTCGCGCTTCGCCGAGATGTTCACCGCCCAACTGAACGATACGCATCCTGCCATCGCCGTCGCTGAACTGATGCGCCTGCTGGTGGACGAGCGGCTGCTTTCCTGGGAGGCGGCATGGGACATTACGCGGCGCACGCTCGCGTATACCAACCATACCCTGTTGCCCGAAGCGCTGGAGACCTGGGGATTGCCGCTTTTTGCGCGGTTGCTGCCGCGTCCGCTCGAGATCATCTACGAGATTAACCGTCGTTTCCTCGACGAAGTCCGGCAGAAATATCCTGGTGACGAGACGCGTGTGGCGCGGGTGTCGATCATTGACGAAGCCGGCGAGAAGAAAGTGCGCATGGCTCACCTGTCGACCATCGGTTGCCACGCCGTGAACGGTGTTGCAGCGCTGCATTCCGCGCTTCTCACGCAGACTGTGCTGAGCGACTTTGCGCAGATGTGGCCCGAACGTTTTCACAACGTCACAAACGGTGTCACGCCACGCCGGTTCATTCTGCTCGCCAATCCGGGCCTTGCCCGGCTGCTTGACGAAACGGTGGGCGAGGGGTGGGTCGCCGACCTCACGCGTCTTCGGAACCTGGAGGCGTACGCCGACGATCCGGCGTTTCGGGAAAAGTGGCGTGCGGTGAAGCGGCCAAACAAAGAGGTGCTGGCGGAGCGCATCCGGAACGCCACGAACGTCATCGTGGATCCCGACGCGCTCTTCGATATTCAGGTAAAGCGCATTCACGAGTACAAGCGACAGCATCTGAACGCGCTTTACATCATCACGCTTTACCAGCGTCTGCGCCGGAATCAGGAGCGCGGTTGCGTGCCGCGCTGCTTTATCTTTGGCGGAAAAGCGGCGCCTGGCTACAGGATGGCGAAACTGATGATCCGGCTGATCACGGGCATCGCCGAGGTGGTGAACAACGACCCGATGATGGAGGGCAGGCTGAAGGTTGTGTTCCTTCCCGACTTCAATGTGAAGAACGCGCAATTCATCTATCCCGCCGCCGATCTGTCAGAGCAGATCTCAACGGCCGGCAAGGAAGCATCCGGCACCGGCAACATGAAATTCATGATGAACGGCGCGCTCACGATTGGAACACTGGACGGCGCCAACGTCGAGATCCGCGAGGAAGCGGGTCACGAAAACTTCTTTCTGTTCGGCCTGACTGCTGAACAGGTGGAATACGTCAAACGCGAAGGCTATCGACCCGCGCAATATGTCGAAGGCAATGCGGAGTTGCGCGACGTGCTGGACCTGATTGCCGGCGGATACTTTTCGCGTGGCGACCAGCAGGTGTTTTGTCCACTCGTTGAGAACCTGATGCGGGTTGATCCATTTCTCGTGCTTGCCGATTACGCCGACTATGTGGCGTGCCAGGAGCGTGTGAACGACGTCCGGAAAGACGAGGCACGCTGGACGCGCATGTCGATCCTCAACACGGCGCGCTCGGGGAAGTTCTCGTCGGATCGCGCGATCGGCGAATACTGTGAACGGATCTGGAAAATCGCGCCTGTGCAAATCTGCCTTGATCAACCCTGACATTGAACACGATCCGCGCCAAGCGGTGCGGGACAGATCGCGGAGTTATAAAGTCGGGTAAATATCCAGCGCAGAGTTGTCCATTGCCCCTCGCGCAACGCACTGGTCGAAATGCTCACCGATCACGATTGACCTGGAAGCGGCACGCACGGACTGATGCTGCTTCTAGAACTTTCATGCGTTACGTCAGGCTCAGTCAACCGGGCGCAGGTACGTAGATTGCAAGTGCCGTATTCCATGTAAATGTGCGGGATCGAATCCTGACAACGGTGGCGCATTGCACAAACAAACAGGCATCAGAGCGCCTACGATGTGTGAAACAGCCAGGAGGCTGTCATGACCATGGCAGCGAGTTTTCACATCGACTATCTGCAGTATCTCGGTCCTGAGGGTGAGCCCGTGCGTCCTCTTCCGGGCTTCGCAAGAGACCCAGCCGCGCTGCTGCCGCTGTATCGCGCGATGGTGGTGACGAGGTCCTTCGACAGCAAAGCGGTTGCGCTGCAGCGTACCGGGCAACTTGGCACATTTGCATCGTCGGTTGGCCAGGAGGCCGTCGGCGTCGGCGTGGCCAGTGCGATGCGCCCCGAAGACGTGCTGTTTCCTTCCTATCGCGACCACGCGGCCCAATTGCTGCGCGGGGTCACGATGACAGAAAGTCTGCTCTATTGGGGCGGCGACGAGCGTGGAAGCGATTTTAGCGTGCCCCGCTTCGATTTCCCGAACTGTGTGCCGATCGGGACGCAGATCTGCCATGCGGCGGGTGCTGCCTATGCGTTCCAGTTGCGCCAGGAGCCGCGCGTTGCAGTGGCGCTTTTCGGCGATGGCGCCACATCCAGGGGAGACTTTTATGAGGCGATGAACTTTGCCGGCGCGTGGGGCGCGCCGCTCGTGCTCGTGATCAACAACAACCAATGGGCGATTTCGGTGCCGCGCAGCCATCAGAGCGCCGCACAAACACTCGCGCAAAAGGCGATTGCCGCGGGAATCGACGGACTGCAGGTCGATGGCAACGATGTGATTGCGGTCCACCACGTCGTTGCGGCGGCACTCGCGAAGGCTCGGGGCGGCGACGGTCCGACCTTGATCGAAGCGCTCAGTTATCGCCTCGGCGATCACACGACGGCCGACGATGCCACGCGCTATCGCGACGCCGAAGTCGTCAGCAAGGCGTGGGAATCCGAGCCGCTGCGCCGTTTGCGCACGTACCTGATCCGTATGAACGTTTGGGACAAGGCGCGTGACGAACAACTTGGCAAGACGTGTCACGCACAGGTCGAGCAGGCTGTCGAGGCGTATCTTGCGATCGCCCCGCCGGACGTGTCCTCGATGTTCGACCGTCTCTATGAGGCGCTACCGTTTGCCATGCGCGAGCAACTGGCGATGGCGCAGCGATTCGCGCCTGATGCGGAGAACGGCGATGGCTGACCTGAACATGGTCGAGGCGATCAATGCTGCGCTCGCCTGGGAGCTTGCGCATGACCCCGCTGTCGTGCTGCTTGGAGAAGACATCGGCGTGAACGGTGGCGTGTTTCGCGCCACCGCGGGCTTGCAGACCCGCTTTGGCGAACAGCGCGTGATCGACACACCGCTTGCCGAAACGGCGATCGCCGGCACAGCGGTCGGCATGGCCGCGATGGGCCTCAAACCGGTCGCGGAGATTCAGTTCAGCGGCTTCATTTATCCGGCCATCGACCACTTGCTGAATCATGCGTCGCGTCTGCGGCACAGGACGCGCGGACGGCTCACGTGTCCTCTCGTGGTCAGGTCGCCAGTCGGTGCGGGCATCCACGCGCCGGAGCATCATTCAGAAAGCCCGGAAGCGCTGTTTGCTCACATACCAGGGTTGCGCGTCGTCACCCCGTCGTCGCCCGCGCGCGCCTATGGCCTGCTGCTGGCGGCAATTCGCGACCCCGATCCGGTCATCTTCTTCGAGCCGACGCGCCTCTACCGTCTCTTCAGGCAGCCCGCGGAGGACAACGGCGAAGCCCTGCCACTCGATTGCTGCTACGTCCTGCGGGAAGGGGTGGACGTAACGCTGGTCAGTTGGGGCGGAGCGCTGCAGGAAGTCCTCGCGGCCGCCAATCTGCTCGCTCAGGAGGGCGTGATGGCGGAGGTGATCGACGTGGCCACGCTCAAGCCGCTCGACATGGACACGATTCTTGCGTCGGTAGCGAAAACGGGCCGCTGCGTGATCGTGCATGAAGGATCGCGCACGGGCGGCGTGGGTGCGGAAATTGCCGCGGGCATTGCCGAGCACGGACTCTATTCATTGCTTGCGCCGGTGCAGCGCGTCACGGGCTATGACGTGGTGGTCCCGCTTTACAGGCTCGAGAGTCAGTACATGCCAGGCACAGGGCGCATCATTGCCGCAGTCAGACAGGCGCTGGAGGCGCAGTGAAACCATGAAGCTCTTCAAGCTGCCCGACCTGGGCGAAGGCCTCCAGGAAGCAGAAATCGTCGAATGGCACGTCAAGATCGGCGACGACATTCGCGCAGACCAGCCGCTCGTGTCGGTCGAAACGGCGAAAGCCATCGTTGAGATCCCCTCGCCGCAATCCGGATGCATCGCAAAGCTGTTCGGCAAGCCGGGCGACATCGTGCATCTGGGGGCGCCGCTTGTCGCTTTCGAAGGGGGCAGAGAGGGTGGTGCGGATGCCGATGCGGGCACTGTCGTCGGTCATATGGAGGTGGGCCGGCAACCGATGCAGGAAGGACTCGCTGCGCCCGGCAGTGGCGCAGGAGCGGGGCCTGGCGCTATCAAGGCGATTCCCGCGGTGCGGGCGCTTGCCCGCAAACTGGACATCGATCTCGCGATGGTGACGCCTTCCGGGCCGGAAGGCGTCATCACGGCGGTCGACGTACAACGGGCGGCAAAGCTGCTTGCGGAGCTTGGTCCGCCTGAAGTGCTGCGCGGCGTGCGGCGTGCGATGGCGCAGAACATGGCGCGTGCCCAGAGCGAGGTGGCGGCCGCGACCGTGATAGACGACGCCGATATTCACGCGTGGCCACCGCACACCGATGTAACGATCCGCCTGATCCGCGCGCTGGTGGCCGGGTGTCGCGCGCAGCCGGAACTGAACGCATGGTTCGACGCCAGGATGGCGCGGCGCCATGTGCTTGAGAAGATCGATCTCGGCATCGCCGTTGATCTGCCGGAAGGCCTGTTTGTCCCGGTGCTGCGCGATGTCGCGCATCGGGACGCGGCCGGCCTGCGCGCCGGACTCGACCGGATGCGTGCTGATATTCGCGCACGCAAGATTCCGCCGGAAGAGATGCGCAGCAACACGATCACCTTGTCGAACTTTGGCATGATCGCTGGCAAATATGCAGCTCCGGTGGTGGTGCCGCCCACTGTCGCGATTCTTGGTGCCGGGCGCATGCATGACCAGGTCGTGGCGCACGAGGGTGCGCCCGCCGTGCACAGGATTTTGCCGCTGAGCCTGACATTCGACCATCGGGTCGTCACGGGCGGAGAGGCTGCGCGCTTTCTTGCTGCAGTCATCAAGGACCTTGAGATGGCGCAATAACTGGATGCCACGGTTGGTCCGGCCAGAATCGCAATGGGCGGTGTGCCTTGCGCATCGGTACCTTGCCATTCTCCGGATTGTCGGGCCGCCGCCCCTTTTTGGAACGATCTTCGATTGATCTGGCGTAACAGAAAACGGTTTGTGTTGTCTCTGGCCTTCATGCAGCGATACAACGGCTGCGTGCCCCGATGGAATCCAAAATCTTCACAGGAACCGGTGAGCGGCGACCAGGTCAAGGCGCGTTATAGGGTAATCGTCGCGTCGCTCGGTAAGGATGAATTCAAGGCGCACATCATCACGATACCGGACGATAAAGCGGCGAAGAAGATGTTCGATGCATTGCGATTCAGCTGGAAGAGAAGCGCATAGGCATCGGGCATATAAACAAGGTGATGTCTCCACGACTTTCGCTCAGCGCCGCCCCATCGTTATGCAGAATTTGCATATATCCATGCCGACACAGCATTAGACGATCACATCAGGCCACCTCATCATCGCGTCTCCGCAGCAATTGCGGTTGCCTCTATAGCTCGGCAATACGACGGCATTACAACGAGGACATGCGTTTTCAGGGCCGGCCACCTGCGTAGGCAGGCTCGGTACGGTACAGGCATGCCGTACTCCCGGTATGGCTCGTTCGCGCTGTCCATAACGTAGGAGACAATGTGAAGCAATCGATACAACGGAACATCGGCCCGTTCGCGCTGATGTTCACCGGCCTGGGATCGATCATCGGTTCGGGCTGGCTGTTCGGCGCATGGAAGGCGGCGAAAATTGCAGGTCCGGCGGCGGTTTGCGCCTGGATCATCGGCGCCGTGGTCATTCTGGCCATCGCGCTCACCTACGCCGAACTCGGTGCGATGTTCCCGGAGTCGGGCGGTATGGTCCGCTACGCCCGCTACTCGCACGGCGCACTGGTGGGCTTCATCAGCGCGTGGGCAAACTGGATCGCCATTGTCTCGGTGATCCCGATCGAAGCCGAAGCCTCGATCCAGTACATGAGCACCTGGCCCTATGAGTGGGCGCACGCGCTCTTCGTCGACGGGTCGTTGACGCATTCAGGGCTCGGGCTCTCCGCGATTCTCGTGATCATCTACTTCATGCTCAACTATTGGGGTGTGAAGCTGTTCGCGCGTGCCAACAGCGCGATCACGATCTTCAAGTTCATCATCCCGGGTCTGACGATCATCGGCCTGATGGCTGGAAGCTTCCACCACGAGAATTTCGGCGAAACGACCTCGTTCGCGCCGTATGGCTGGTCGGCGGTGTTCACGGCAGTCGCCACGAGCGGCATCGTGTTCGCGTTCAACGGCTTCCAGAGCCCGATCAACCTCGCGGGTGAAGCGCGCAATCCGGCCAAGAGCGTGCCGTTCGCTGTCATCGGCTCGATCCTCTGCGCACTCGTGATCTATGTGCTGCTGCAGATCGCGTACATCGGCGCGGTGAATCCGGCCGACGTCGCGAAGGGTTGGAACACGTTCAACTTCAAGTCGCCGTTCGCGGAACTCGCGATCGCGCTGAACCTGAACTGGCTCGCGATCCTGCTCTACGTCGATGCATTCGTGAGCCCGAGCGGCACCGGTACGACCTACATGGCGACGACCTCGCGCATGATCTACGCGATGGAGCGCAACAACACGATGCCGAAGATGTTCGGCAACGTGCACCCGTTCTACGGCGTGCCGCGCAACGCGATGTGGTTCAACCTGCTCGTCTCGTTCATCTTCATGTTCTTCTTCCGCGGCTGGAGTTCGCTCGCGGCGGTGATCTCGGTGGCGACGGTGATTTCGTACCTCACGGGTCCGATCAGCCTGATGGCGCTCAAGCGCGCCGCCACGGACATCGAGCGCCCGCTGTCCGTGCCGTTCATGAAAGTGATCGCGCCGTTCGCGTTCGTCTGCGCATCGATGATCCTGTACTGGGCGAAGTGGCCGCTGACCGGCGAAATCATTCTGCTGATGGTCGTCGCGCTGCCGGTGTACTTCTACTTCCAGAGCAAGCAGGGCTTTGACGGCTGGGGCCAGGATCTGAAGGCCGCATGGTGGCTGTGCGCGTACCTGCCGATCATGGCGCTCCTCTCGCTCGTCGGCAGCAAGCAGTTCGGCGGCGCCGGTCTGCTTCCGTACGGCTGGGACATGCTGGTCGTCGCGCTGGTCTCGCTCGTGTTCTATTACTGGGGCGTGAATTCGGGCTACCGCTCGCCGTACCTCGCGGAACGCCAGGAGCACGACGAAGTCCTCGAAGGCATCGCAGTCCATTGAACGTCGATCGCCTGTTGTGCGCACCGGAAAAGGGCGACCTCAGGAGGCAAATCTGGTAGTCGGTTTGGCGAGCACGCGGCGGTTGCCTTGAGCAATCACAGCGCGTCCGATCGGCCTTGGTGCATGGCCTATACCTCAAGGATCCAGTCGACGTTCAGGGAGAAATACTGGAGCAGAAAAAGGCGCGTCATGCGGGTGGGCATGACGCGCGAAGGACTTCCCTGGGAGAGGTACCAATCGCCAGGGGAATTACCGAAGTCAACCAGGCACGCCAGTCGATGTTTCAGAGCTGACGTGCACTCTCGCGGCGTCGTTCGGTGAGCAAAGTCTATCCATTGACGACATGAGACGAATAGTAAGGATTCCCTGAAAATGTTGTAGGCAGACGGCAGCCGAGTCTGCTACCGGCGGCCCCGGGTCAGCATGCGTGCGTTCTGTTTCGCCTGTCCTGGACTCACGATGCGTCTCCATCGCCGAAAAACACCCGCCCTGACACCCAGCAAGGCGTCAAGGCGGCCGGAGTTGAGCAGGGGGCCGTTCCGCCACCGCTCCTGATTCCTGAAAGGGCACGCCGGTTTAGACCATCCGGACTGGTCAGGCGCACGTGCACAATGCCCTCGTCTTGGCAAAATTTGCCAAAACTGATAGACTGATCTACATGGGCACCATGAACATTTCCCTCCCCGATTCGCTGAAGGAATACGTCGATGAGCAGGTCGGTCAGGGCGGCTATGGCACGAGCAGTGAATACGTCCGCGAACTGATCCGTAAGGATCAGGATCGCAAGCGCCTGCGCGGAATTATCCTGCAGGGGGCCGCGTCGGGCCTCACGGATCCCGTCGATTCCAACTACTTCGAATCGCTGCGCGCCCGCGTGCGAACGTCGCGCAAATGACGGCGAAGCCCGTCAAACCGACGAGGCTGGCCAGACGGGACGTGGAAGACGAGCTGACCCACTACCTCGTAGAGGAAGGCTCGGAAAAGGCCGCGCTCGGATTCATTGCGGAGATCGAGCAGGCGTATGCTCATCTCGCTAAACACCCGCACATTGGATCTCCCCGGTACGCTTACGAGCTGGACATACCAGGCCTGCGATCGTGGCCACTTGATCGCTACCCGCATGTGATCTTCTACGTTGAGCGCGCGGATCACGTCGAAGTCTGGCGTGTGCTTAACGGCAAGCGCGATATCGCGTCGTGGCTGTTGAACGACGACGGCGAGATTCACTGACGTTTTCCGGACGGTCATGCTGTGCAAGACACGTTTTTACGGCCGTATCCACCTGCACCTGAAGCGGATCGTTTCTTCGTCGTGCGCGTCAGACTCCCGAATCTCACTGCGCAGCTGGGTTGGATCTGAGAGGTAGTCGGAAAGTCGAACTAGGGAATGCGATTCACTTTGCCTTCCATGCCTTCCCATGGCGACGATTTCCGACGAGTCAAAGCCAATTGATCTCGTCGATCATGTCGTTCTTGATAAGTTCATTCTCCGGCACTTTCTCCTTTGTGACACCAGCCGTTCCTGCATGATTTCCAGACTTAGTCAACGTATCGTCCGCTAAAGGCCCAGGCCAGCATCACGGCCAGCGCACCGAAACAGCACGTCCATTGCGTTACAGCGGATCCAGTCCCGAACTCGGGGTTCGAAATCAGCGTGGGCTCGATCGCGAGGCCAAGAAGCGCACCTGGTTCCAGATGGTGCGTCCGCTCGATTCGCAGCCAGTACATCGAGAGCAGACTGGCCGACCAGCCGGAACCGACCAGGAGCCAGTCGATCACCTTGAAGTCGAACGACCTGGCGGGATTTCTCGCGACATTCATGGCGATGTGCGAGATCGAAACCGTCACAACAAGAACGGACAGGGCAACAAACCACGTCGGGTAGCGAAGCAGAACGGCAAACAGGAAGCCGAACATCGTGATGAGTTGAGGCCATGCCAGGCGCACGAGTGCAAGGCTCGCGCGCAATTCGTCGAAATCGTCATCATGCATTGACCGCGTCCCGGTGCGTGGAGGCATGGCACGGCGCGTACCTGCCTGGATGCCGATCTTCCCTGAAATACGCTAACGTGCCCGACACGCCGCCAGAATACCCCGCAGCAAATCGATGGGGGGTGGTGGACAACCGGGGATTGCCACATCAACCGGCAGGACCGAGGAAACCGGGCCGCATACGGCATAGCTGCCGGCAAATATGCCACCGGTGCACGCGCATTCTCCTGCCGCCACGACGAGTTTCGGGGCCGGCGTTGCTTCATATGCGGCAAGCACGGCCGCCTTCATGTTCAGCGCCACGGGCCCGGTCACGAGCAGCAGGTCAGCGTGGCGGGGGCTCGCAACGAACCTGATCCCCAGACCTTCGATGTTGTAGTAAGGATTGTTGAGCGCATGGATCTCCAACTCGCAGCCATTGCAGGAGCCCGCGTCAATCTGCCGGATGCATAGCGCGCGCCCGAGGAGATCGAGTACTTCGCGACGAATCTCTCGCTCCTCGTGTCGCCATGCATCTTCCACTGTCGGCGCTGGTTCGTCCGGAAAGCCGGAGCGCGCGAATTGCCGGATAAGCTGCCACATCAGAGATCGTGCCCCGCGTAGTTCAGGTTGAACGACTTGTTGATCAGGGGAAAATCAGCAACGATGTTGCCGATGATCGCGTGCTCGAGTGCTGGCCAGGCCTGCCACGATGGATCGTGGCAATGGCAGCGCGTAATCACATCGTCCGCGTCCAGTTCGAGCGCGACGAATACGTCGCCGCGCCACCCTTCCACCCAGCCCGTCCCGCGCGACGGTGCGGAGACCGGCTTCACGTCGACGGCAGCGGATCCGGCAGGAAGGCTGGTGAGCAGTACACGTATCAGGCGCAGGGACTCGTCTATTTCGGCAAATCGCACGGCAACGCGCGCCGCGACGTCGCCCCGTGTGTCGCTTGCAGCCTTGACGGCCACATCGTCGTACGGAGCGGGTTGCAAGGCCGCGCGCAAATCGAATGTATGACCGCTGGCGCGAGCGGCCATGCCGCGCACGCCGAAAAGTCCTGCGACATCGGCAGTCAACCGGCCGGCACCGGCAAACCGGTCCTGCAATCCCGACTGGTCCTCGTAGATCTTGCGCATGATGCGGGCTTCACGCTCGATAGCATCGCACTGCTTCACCAGGGCCGTTACTGTCTCCGGACGAATGTCGACTGCCGCGCCACCCGGCACGATCCGGTCCATCAGATAGCGATGCCCGAAGGCGTGAGCGTTCATCCGTATCCAGTCCTCCTTGAGCCGTGAGAACTGCGCGAGTCCGAAGGCGAAGCCAGCATCGTTGCCGAGCGCGCCCAGGTCGCCCAGATGATTGGCGATTCGCTCCCTTTCCAGCAGGAGGGCGCGTATATACAGCGCACGGCTCGAGACCGCGATACCGCATGCCTGCTCGAGCGCCATGCAGTACGCCCATGAAAACGCGACTGTGGAGTCGCCCGCAATCCGGCCCGCGACCCGATGGCCACCTGAGGCCGGGGTTCGTTCGAACAGTCGCTCGACACCCCGGTGCGCGTAACCGAGGCGCTCCTCAAGGCGCAGCACCTTTTCCCCAACGACCGAGAAGCGGAAATGCCCCGGCTCGATGGTGCCCGCGTGGATCGGCCCGACCGCGATCTCGTGAACGCCATCTCCCGCGACCTGCACAAACGGGTAGTCTGCCTCGCTCGACTCGAACCTTTCGACGCCGGATGCCTGTCTTTGCAACGGGAAATAGTCACCGGGCCAGTTGCCGTGATTGAGCCACGGGCGGGTGTCCTGCGCATCACGAGCCCGCAGGCCGGTGAGATCAAAGACTGCGCGCTGCATGCGTGCCGCGTACGGAATAATGGCGGCAAGATCGGGGAAGCCCCCATCGGGCTGCGGGCTACACTGCGTCGCAAGACGCACCCACAGTATCCCGTCTTTAGATTCATACGCCGCGTTTACCGATACACCCCCGTCGGGTGCTTCGCAGCCCCACATCGTGATGAGCCGGCTCTGCTGTGAGTGCGCCATGTGCGCGACTTCGAGCCAGCGCGCTTCGTTCACCTCCACGATGGCTGCTGGAATCTGTCCCACTGCGTGCGACAGCCGGATCGCGCCTTCGATCTGTGTCGTATCAAGTCGCATGCTTCAGCCCCCCAGCATCGTTGCGGCCTGGCGATACCACGTTGCCAGATAAGGTGGCACATAGAGGCCGAGCATCAGGCCGAGGCCCAGATGCACGAAGACCGGCAGCAGGGCGGGTCGATGCTCGAGTGGTTTTGCCGTTGTTGTTCCACCGAACACCATCCGCTGCACGCGCGCGAAGATTGCCGCAAATGCGACGGCAAGGCCGAGCAGGAGCAGGGGCGCCGTCCACGGTATCGAATTCATGGCGGTCGTCAGGATCAGGAACTCGCTAGCAAACACGCCGAACGGCGGCAGGCCGAGGATCGCGAGCGAGCCGAGCATCATTGCCCAGCTGACGGTCGGGCTGACCTGCAGCAGCCCGCGAATCCCCTCGATCGCCTGCGTGCCTGCCTTCTGCGCCGCGTGACCCACGGTGAAGAAGATGGCCGACTTGACGAGCGAATGGACGGTCATGTGAAGCAGCCCGGCAAACGTCGCGATTGGGCCGCCAAGTCCGAACGCGAAGGTCATCAGCCCCATGTGCTCGATCGAGGACCAGGAGAACAGCCGTTTGACGTCTTTCTGGCGAAACAGCGAGAACGACGCAACCAGCACCGACACGAGCCCGAAGCCGACCAGCAGCTGCCCCGGCAGGCCATTGCCCAGGGCGCCATCGGCAAGTACCTTGCAGCGCAGCACCACGTACAGCGCGACGTTTAGCAGGAGTCCAGAAAGCACGGCCGAAATCGGTGTCGGGCCTTCGGCGTGGGCGTCCGGTAGCCAGCTATGCATCGGTACCAGTCCGACCTTGGTGCCATAGCCCACGAGCAGGAAGACGAAAGCGATTGATACGATGTTGGGGTCCAGGTGGGTCCTGGCCGCTGCCAGGCTCGTCCAGAGCAGCGCATCATCGCCGGTCAACTGCCGGCTCGCAGCGAGGTAAAGCAGGATCGTGCCGAACAAGGCCTGCGCGATGCCGACACCGCACAGGATGAAGTACTTCCATGCGGCCTCGAGGCTGGCGGCTGTGCGGTAGACGCTCACGAGCAGCACGGTCGCGAGTGTGGCGGCTTCCATCGCGACCCAAAGTACACCGAGATTGTTGGTCAGCAGCGCAAGCAGCATGGCGAAGATGAATAGCTGGTACATGCTGTGATACAGGCGCATCCGTTTTGCCGTCATCCGGCCGCGGTCCTCTTCGACCTGCATGTACGGTCGCGAGAACAGTGACGTCGTCCAGCCGACGAATGCGGTCAGCGCGACGAGGTACACGTTGAGCGGGTCGACAAAAAATGCCCGACCGTATGCAAACGACGAGCCGTGTTCGACGGTGCGCGCGGCGAGTACGAGCGTGGCTGCAAACGTCGCGACGCTGAATGCGACGTTCAGGTGCCGCGCGACACGGCTCGTTCGCGTGAGCGCCAGGCATGCGGCGGCCAGGAGCGGAATGCCGAGTACGGCGAGCACGACGTGGGCGTCACTCATCCCTGAGTTTCTCGATGTGATGGATGTCCAGGCTGTCGAACTGCTCCCGGATCTGGAACATGAACACGCCCAGAATCAGGATGCCGACCAGCACGTCCAGCCCGATGCCGAGCTCCACGATCATCGGCATGCCGTTGGTCGCGGCCGTTGCCGCGAAGAACAGGCCGTTCTCCATCGACAGGAAGCCGATCACCTGGGGAATGGCCTTCGCGCGCGTGATC
The DNA here is from genome assembly GCF_038900775.1 of Paraburkholderia sp. JHI869. Lineage (NCBI taxonomy): Bacteria > Pseudomonadati > Pseudomonadota > Betaproteobacteria > Burkholderiales > Burkholderiaceae > Paraburkholderia > Paraburkholderia sp. JHI869. The sequence continues at coordinate 148,085 of NZ_JAYMSC010000005.1, read as the reverse complement.
ATCGCCATGAACGACAGCAGCACGCACGCGAGTGCGATCCCGAGTGTGCCGTGCGCGACCGAGGTCGCGAGCCGGCTGATTGGCGAGGCGACGCTAAACGCAATGATGACCAGCACGATGCCAATGAGCATCGTCGTCGGAATGTTGATGAGCGGCTCGACGTCGGCCCGGACGTCGAGCCTGCGCACGAGCCGGTACAGGATCCACGGAATCACGCCGACCTTCAGCACGAGCGTAAGGCCCGCGGAGACGTACAGGTGCGCATCACCTGTGACAAATCCGAGAATCAGGTTTGCCAGCACGAGCGCGACGCCCTGAAGCGTATAAAGATGAATCAGCGAGAGGATGCGGCGCTGGCTCAGCATCGCGAACGCCAACGCGAGCAGGACCGCTGCGAGAAAATTGATCAGTTGCGTCGCGTAACCGTGCATTCATGCCCCCAGCAGAATGTGCACGAGCATGCCGATGACCGCGAGCAGGAAAGCGGTGGCGAGAAACTCGGGAACCCGAAATATCCGCATCTTGGCGTTGGCGGTTTCGACAGCGGCAAGCGCCGCGCCGCCCACCATCAGCTTGATGAAGAGCGCGGGCAGCGCGAGCAGCAGTGCAAACGGGCTGCCTGCCCCGGCGATGCCCCACGGTACGAACAGCGCCAGTCCAATGCACGAGTAGGCAAACAGCTTGAGGCTCGCTGCCCATTCCATCAGTGCGAGGTGCCGTCCTGAATATTCGAGGATCAGTGCCTCGTGGATCATCGTCAGCTCGAGGTGGGTGGCCGGATTGTCGACGGGCAGGCGCGCGTTCTCGGCGAGCGACACGAGCGTGAACGCAATACCCGCGAAGGCCAGGCTCGGGTAGATCGTGAGTTCACTCCGGCGGAGCGTCGCGACGATGCTCGTGAGCAGTGTCGACTGCGTGATCAGCGAGGCCGAGAACAGCACCATCAGCAGCGCCGGCTCTGCGAGGAATCCGATCAGCATCTCGCGGCGGGCGCCGAATGTGCCGAACGCGGTGCCGGTGTCCATCGCAGCGAGCGACAACGCAACGCGCGCGAGCGCAAACAGGCCGACGAGCGCGATCGCGTCCGCAGCAGGCGACAGCGGCAGTTCAGTCGACAGCGTGGGCACGATCGCACACGCAAGTGTCATCGCGGCCCAGACGACGTAGGGGGCCCCACGGAACACCGGACTTGCACTGTGCGCGACGACCGATTCCTTGTTGAAGAGCTTGTGGAGCGTCCGGTACGGCTGCCAGATGGATGGCGCGTGCCGGTTCTGCAGCCATGCGCGGCACTGGTTGATCCAGCCCGTGAGCAGCGGGGCGCCGGCAAGCGCCACGAGAATCTCGAGGGCCTGCGAGATCACGCCGGACAGGCTCACCATTGCCTCACCAGGATCAGGAGCAGGAGCAGGACGGCGAAGCTGTAGGTCAGGTACACGGCAATCCTGCCGGTCTGCAGCCGGCCAGCCCATTGTGCCGCGCGCTGCGTGAGTGCCGCGATACGTTCGTAGAACAGGGACCACGTACGGTCGGTGACCGATACGCGGTAGACCGGTTGCGTATCGTATGGCGATGGCAATTGCCGCTCGACGCGTAGGAGCGGCGCGAAGATCTCCCGGATCGGTTGCCCGAAGCCTTCGGCCGTGTCCTGCATCCGCGCCGTCGTGAACGGAAAGCCGCAGCTCCAGGGCGCCGCGCGACGCAGCCGGCCGTGGTAGAAGCGCCGCACCAGGACCCAGGCAAGCGCGCAACAGGCAATGAAGAAAAGCATGAACACGGCGGGCATGTAACTCGCCCGTGCAGCCGACACTGGCGCAAACAGCAGCCAGCCCTGGTTGTTCTCAGCGACGCCGCTGCCCACGAGTGCACGCGTGACCGGGTCCAGCAGCTTGACGAACTGAACGGGCATCAGCCCGAGCAGCACGCCAGCCACCGCGAACCAGCAGAACGCGAACCGCTCCCACGCATTCGCGTCGCGTGCGCGGGCCAGTTTCGCTTCCCTCGGCTGCCCGAGGAACACGATGCCGAAGAACTTGACCATCGTGTAGCCGGCGAGCGCCGCCGACATCGCGACCAGCGCGGCCACGATCGGCACCGTCATGGCGAGCACGGAATTGGGCAAGCCCGGCGCGAACAGGAAACTCTGCAGCAGGAGCCACTCCGCGACGAAGCCGCTCAGCGGCGGCAGGCCTGCGCTGGCCGCGACGCCCGCAAGCACGGCCCACGCGGTCCACGGCATGAAGCGGATAAGGCCGCCCAGTTTGCCGAGATTGCGCTCCCCGGTCGCGTGCAGCACAGCGCCCGTACCCAGGAACAGAAGGCTCTTGAAACACGCGTGTGCGGCAATCTGGTAGAGCATCGCGGTCAGCGCCAGGGCTGACAGAAGCGGCATGCCGCAAGCACGAAACAGCACCGCGAGTCCGAGTGCTGCGATCATCAGGCCAACGTTGTCGATCGACGAATACGCGAGCAGGCGCTTCATGTCGACCTGAATCGTGCTGAACACCACGCCAAGCAGCGTGGTGCCGACGCCGAGCACGAGCAGCACCACGCCCCACCACGCGATCTGCACGTGCAGCAGGTCGAACACGGTACGCAGCATGCCGTAGAGGCCAACTTTCAGCACGAATCCGCTCAGAAGTGCCGATACGGGCGACGGCGCCGCCGGATGCGCCTCCGGCAACCAGACATGCAGCGGAAACACGCCGGCTTTGGCGCCGAATCCGATGAGCGCTAACAGGAACGCGAGCGACGCCCAGAACGTGTCGGGCGACTGAGCCCGCATGTTGGCGAAGGTGTAGTCGCCGGTGCGCGCCTGAAGAATGCCGAAGCACAGGAGCAGTGCGAGCGCGCCGACGTGCGAAATCAGGAAGTACAGGTAGGCAGCACGACGGATCTCGCCGATCCGGTGGTTGGTCATCACGAGGAACGTGGCGGACAGCGTCAGCGTTTCCCAGGCAACCATGAACGCGTAGGCGTCGTCTGCGACGAGCACGAGCGCGATGCTCGCGATACACACGTGGTATTCGAAACAGATGAGTCCAGGCGCGGTCCCTTCGCCCTTGCGGAAATAGCCAGCGGAAAAGGCGCCGATCCCCACGCTGACGACGCCGAGCACGAACAGGAAATAGCCCGACAGCCGGTCGAGGCGCAGATGGAACGGAAGGCCGGGCAGACCGACCGGCAGTACCAGGGTGGAAGGTTCGGCGAAGACTCCCACAACACCTGCCGCACCCAGCAGCACGCCAGCCAGCGCGCCGAGTGGAAACAGGCCATGCGCGACAAGCCGCGTGCGATGCAGAACCCCAAGGCCCAGCGCGCCGACCGCGAGCCAGACAGCCACGACCAGCAGAACGAAATGGACGCCAGACACGCTTGCCATCCGGATTGTCTCCAGTGCGCTCGGATTGGACGAGGGGCATGGACCGAGCCCGGCACACCAGATCAGTCCTGCGCATAATATTACATCGAAAGATGCATATGGCTAGCAGAGCATGATAATAACGTTATCATGTCAGCCGCATGAGGCCGAAAAGGCCGATGCCCCCGGTGTGCCGGCGCGCCTCACCTGGCGCCCGAAGGGCTCGCGGAAAGTGGGCGCAGTGCAAGTGCAAACCGTCGGCCTGGGTTGTCGCTCACCTTTGTCGCCGACGACGTGTTCGCATATTTCCGCAGGCAGCAGCCGGGCACGGGGAGAGCCCTTTGCCGTGCCGGGCACGATGGTCTGCGTGAGGAGCGTGAATCGGGGGAGTGGCTGTAGTGCGCGGGTCCGGCAGTGTTACCGGAACTGCTTTGCGCAGGGAATCAATGTCCAGGGCTTCGTGACGATCGAGGCGGCCTCGCGCGCTTGCGCGGGCATTGGCATTGAACGCGAGTGTATTATAATTCGATTATCATACTTGCCTTTCCTGCCTCTCCCAATGGAAACGAAAACCGCGCGTCTGACCATCCTGATCGATCCCGCCAAGAAGGAGGCATTCGAGAAGCTCTGTGCCGCGCAGGATCTGACGTCTTCGCAGGTTGTCCGGCAGTTGATCCGCGAATATCTCGAACGTCACGGCGTGACGTACAAGACGAAGAGTACGCTGGGAAAGCGCGTCGGGCGCAGCGCTGACTGAAGCTCACCGAGCCAGCATGTTCACGCACCATGCTCCCAGTGTGCGTGGCCGTTCTCACGCCAGATCAACCGTTTCGGGTCGAGGCTCACACCGCCCTTCAGTCGTCTGGCGGTAACCGGTAGCCGCAGGTCATCCGCCCACGCATACGCGAAGGCGCGATCCAGCAGGACGCGTGAAGACGGCAGACGGCTTCTGCCTTTCCAGGCGAAAGCGACGAAATTGCTGTCGTCCCCGCATCGGACCAATGCGTATGAGGCGCCGAATACGGATTTCAGCCGTTCAACGTAAAGGTCCAGCGCGGGTTCGTCATCGGTGAAATTCATCGCAAGGACGCCCGTCTCCGTCAACCGTTCGCGACATGCAGAGAAGAACGCGATATCCGTGCACTGGCTCGCGACCCCGCCCGACACGTAGGCATCAACCAGGATGACATGGGCTGCGGCACCCTCATTCCGGATGTGGTCTGCACCATCGGCGCACACCACCCTGAAGCGCGCGTCGTCTGCCGGAATCCTGAATACGTCGCGCAGCGCAATGACCTCGGGGTCGATCTCGACCGCAGTGATTTCCACTTCAGGCAGATGCAGATAGCAGTACTTTGCCAGTGAGCCCCCGCCCAGCCCGATCATGCAGATGTGCCTGGGAGCGGGCTGCAGCAGCAGGAACCCCATCATCGTGCGCGTATAGCCAAGCGTGAGCCTGTCCGGCGCACGAAGCGACATGCAGCTCTGGGTGGCAAAGTGATCGAAGTGCAGGGACACGGCGTGCTGCGTTTCCAGCACGAAGGGTCGCCTGTCATTCACGGGCGTCGAGAGGAACTCGACGAATGCGTCACAGGATGTCTGGTCGCCGTCCATTCTCGATATATCCGGTAGTCAGGCAAGTGCGTAAAACACCGCGGCGCTTCGCGAGCAGGTGCAGGCCGCCCGGTCAGGCCTTCTTCAGGAAGCAGGCCTTGAGCATGAAGCTGCCGGTATCGGTCCTGCAGTCGATCTCGTGATCGCCGCCGACGATCCGGATATTTTTGACCCTGGTGCCCATCTTCAGCGTGATCGAGGACCCCTTGACGCGCAGATCCTTGATCAGCACCACCGAGTCACCGTCTGAGAGCACGGCTCCGTTTGCGTCCCGGACCACACTCCTTTCCGGTTCGCCCACGGTTTCCGCATCCCCGCTCTCTGACCATTCATGGCCGCAGTCCGCGCACACATGCAGCGCTGCGTCCGGGTACGTGTTCTCCATTGAGCATTGCGGGCATGCGGGGGCGGCATTCATTGCGGATTTCATTGAAAACAGTTTCGGGTCAGTCAGGAAGTAGATAGGTGCTTCGCCAGAGGCGATCATCTGCTCGCACACAGCGCATTATAATGTAAGACACATGAAATTGTTGCTGTATTATAATGACGATCGCCGCCCTTCAGCGAACTTGCGGGCGGATTCGCTGAGGATGTCGTCATGTTTGATCTGGATGGATCGCTGCTGCTGCCTGACCGGCGCATGGTTCGCGTGCAGGAAATCGCGGGAAGCCGGGGTCTGATCCTGGTGGGGGTCGGGCGCGGTGGCGAACGCGGGTTCCAGATGATCCACCGCTTCCATGACGTCGGCGAGCAGCTCGCGGCGGTCGGTATTCACCTGGCCTTCGTCTATCCGCGCGAATCGGCCCGGCACGTGCTGGATGCGATCTCGGTCGCCAGCGCGAGGTTCCGACACCATCCGCGGCTCCTTCTTGACGTGGACCGCCGGTGTTTTGCGCAGACAGTGTGGCCCCGATCGCTTGAAGCGGTTCACCTGAATCGGGAAGTGAAGCGACTTGCGAGTGTCAGCATCGACCTTCAGGACACAACATGGGAAGGCGAACTCAGGGCGTTTCTCGCGGACTGCCAGATCGATATTTCGGACTGAATCCAGAGACATGTCCTGAGACTTTGGAAAAGAACATGGCAACCGTTGTGGATGTTGAAGCCGGTTCCGGGTGGAACCGGAATGGGGCGGACGCTGCCCGGGAGGTATTCGTCATTGTGGCGCGCCGTTTCGAAAGCGACATCCTGCTGGTCGCGAATGGACGCCGCGGTAACGCGAAGGATGGCATGGCAATCGACGCACTACGGGTGCGCGGCGGGACCGCTGCCCAGGTGCTGGTCGCGGGCCCGGACGAAGAGGCGGCACTTCACGCGCTTTTACCGCTGCTACAGCTGGGGTGAACCGCATGCCCCGGTTCAACTGGCCACTCCCGAATTTCGGGGCCCGTGGCCCAGGCGCTGCTCCGGATATCCCGGTTGTTGTGGAATCCGAACATCTCGTCTCGCTGTACTTTGATGGCCGTGGCATGCAAAGCGCCATGCTGCGCGCGGCGCCAGATGCACTTGTATTGGGATATTCACGCACGATGATGGGTTTTCTGCTGCTGCAGCCCGCTCCCAGGCACATCGGCATGATCGGGCTGGGCGGGGGATCACTGACCAAGTACTGCTATCGGCATCTGCCGGATGCATGCATCACGGTAATCGAGATCAATCCGGCGGTGATTGCGCTGCGCGAGCGCTTCTGCATCCCACCCGACGACGAGCGGCTGTCGGTCGTCTGCGCGGACGCCGCACAGTTTCTGTCGACAACCACGCACACCTTCGATGCGCTGCTGCTCGACGGTTTCAATGCGCACGGCGTGCCCCCCGAGCTCTCTGACGCAGCCTTCTACGAAGCCTGCCATTCACGGTTGAACGACGATGGCGTGCTGGCCGCCAACCTGCAGGGAGAAGATCCACGGCTTGGGGACAATCTCACGCGGATTCGCGAGACGTTCGGTTCATCGGTCGCGCTCGCCTCGGCCAAAGGCAGCGCCGGAAACATCATTGCCTTCGCGTGGAAGAACGGTGTCCCGTTACCGTCACTCGAGGCGCTGATGAAGCAGGCAGATCAACACGCCGGGCAGCATGGCGCTGACCTCGTGGAAACAGCCGTACGCATCGAGATGGGTGCGCGCTACGACTGGACGCGACAAGGAACGTCGGCTTTCCTCTGATGGCGTAGCGCCCCGCAATCCGCAACAAGTACCCGTTAATTCTTTGGAGAAGCAATGATCGACAATGACACGCCAGACGAGCAAACTCTATCCGCGTCCTCAATCTGGGCACTGGAACGCCTCGCCGAAGTTCGCTATGGGAGAGATGCCCCGGCGCTCGGTTAGTCGGTCACCCGGGAGTTGATCAGCGCGGGCTTCGTTAGCTACCCATCCGGTGCGCGCTCCAGTATTGCGATTACGGCTGCCGGACGAGCGTTCCTGAAAAGCCGGAAGTAGGGCGCGTCATCACAGAAATGATTGCCTGGTACATCCGGTACGAGATAATCGATTGCGTATTCGGCTTTGCGCAGGGAGATCATCGTCGTTCCCAGGTTAGGCAGCCTGCCGCAAACCTGTGCACCGATTTCCGGACACGGGTCTATTCCAGGTTGAAGCCGTCGTTGGCGGACAGAGGGCGGGCGTATGCGGCGCGTCGCGGACCGGCTTCCGATGGCAGCTAACCGAGCGGTCTGGTCATCCACTCTGATTTCTCGGAGTCCACAGTTCGGCCGAAGCCGACATTGGCGCGACCCAGGTTCTACGTCTGCAATATCGCGGCTTGCGGACTGTGCCGACACCGAGCAGCCCGACGTCCGCTTCCTGCATCAGCGACCTCACACTTTCGACCCTCTCCGGACATTCGCCCGGTTTCGTGCCCGAAGACTGCTTTGAAGTGTAGAGGCAACTTTCTCGACACCTGTTGATGCCGCGTAGGGTCACCCCCAGGAGATTTTGGCGTGATATGACAAACGAGTCGATCTGCCTCAATAAAGAATAGGCGCTCTCGTAACTTTCGAAGGACCGCAACCGCCTAAGCGGCGGATGCCTGAAGTGGGAATGTCAAGCCAAATCTCGTCACTTCTCTCTAGCGTCACCTCTGGTGAGTTTCGCTACCGGGAACCGTCTTTCGAGCCGGGATCCCCCAGTGCACCGTTCCTGTTCGACAACATCCATAACATGCGCGAGCTTGGAGGGCTGCTTGGCCACGAGGGTAAGCGCATCAGCGCGGGGCGGCTTTTCCGCAGCGGTAACCCAGGAATGGCCAGTTCGAGCGACATTGACAGGCTTCGGACGCTTGGACTGGACGTAGTCATCGACTTTCGCTCGCCCGAAGAGAAGTCTGATGAAGAACGTGCATTTGGTGCCGTTTTCAACTGGCTGACACTCCCGGTGCTGAAAGGCAGCATGAATATGGTCGAGCTCGTGCCGCGCCTGAGAAGCGCGACACGGCAAGAAATGGACGACTTCATGCTGCAGGTGTACCGCGACTTTCCTCTAAAGCATCAGTCGACCTTTGGTCGGTTCTTGAAGACGGCGGAAGCGGGCCCTACGTTGCTTTACCACTGCAGCATTGGCAAAGACAGAGCTGGCTTCGCAACTCTCCTGCTACTGTCCGCGCTCGGCGTGGCGCCCGATGCGATCCTCGCGAACTACCTGGAATCAAACCACCAGAACCGAAGGCTCATTCGAGAGATCTTGACCCGTCTGAATTCGCTTGGGATTGCGCATGACGTAGCGATGCCGTTGCTGGAGGTCCGGCCCGGCTATCTGCTGGCGTCGCTTCATACAATCCAGCAGGAATGGGGCAGCATGGCGAAATTCCTGGGTGAAGTCATGGCCGTGGAAGTCGAGCAACTGCGCGCGCATTACCTTGTGCAACGATGAAGCCGACGACTGCACGCCGGCAAGGACGCCGCAGCGACAATTAAGAACATCTGATTGGTGAGGAATTCGAAATATGTGGCAACGTAGCGAAGACCTACTGGTGGCCCTGCTGAGACTTGATGCCCAGATTCGGGCACGTGTGGATCATCTTGCAGAGATGGAGCGCGAAGCGGAAGAGTACCTGGTACCACGCCTCGAGGCAGCGCGGGCCGTCTTGCAAACGGACCTGGCCAAGCTGAGGGTACGGCGCGAAGAAAAGTGGATGCTTCTGATGAATTGGACGCTCGAGCGCCGGCGCGTCGGCTCTCGCGAGCCACGCGTCCTGACCCGGATCAGCCGGACGGTCATCCGGGCAGTCTCACGAATTCGGTCCGCCTGACCTTTCTCCTCTGAAGTATCTCACTGTAAAGGTAGTGGCAAGGCCACAGGAGAAACCTTGCCATGGAGAAGTCACGGTTCACAGAAGAACAGGTAATCGGGTTGCTGAAGGAAGCCGACGATGCGTCTCATAACCCAGCCCTTCTCGGCATCGAATTCGCACTGTGAGCGGTGTCGGCGGATGGCTCTTGTCGCCCAAAAACAGTGTTCCGGACTGGTTAGGGTGGGACACACGCGGAATAAGGTAATCCCCGAGCCTCATTTAGGACACTAGCCTTATTCAACCGCATTTGGGCAGCGAATACAGTCATAAATGCCGGCGTGCCACGTTGGCAGTGTCGATGCACCCTGCTCAAAAGGAGGTCGTCGTGAAATCGGTTATTCTCGCAGTCACCGCCACATCCGCCCTCGCCGTATCGTTCGCGACATTCGCCCAGTCGGACACGCAGGCGCCCGTCACACGGGCCCAGGTGCGCGCCGAACTCGAGCAACTTGAGCAGGCCGGCTACAGCCCCTCAAGGGGCGAAGACGTCAACTACCCGCAAGACATTCAGGCAGCAGAAGCGCGCGTGGCGGCCCATAGTGGCTCAACCGGGTACGGCGGCGTATCGAGCGGGTCATCGGCATCGGGTTCGGCTACGACCGTCTCTCCCTCCCCTGAGAGTCAGGGATACGATTACTGACCACTCCGCCAAATCGTGAAAGACGGGGTCAATCCGCATGTTTGCGGCCCCGTCGCTGAAACTGGTCTGCAATCAGCCAGCGGTGCCCTCTGCCCCCACGAGATGCCCCGTTAGCTGAGCGACAACCTGGGCGAGCACACGCCCCAATCCCCAGAAGTCCATCGGAAGCGCACGCGTTGCGGATCGCCGTGACCGGCGAACTTCCGTAGTCACCCACTAGGGAGACTGAGGGAATCCGATAGCGGACGTTCGATCTGAACGCGAGGCGGCTTCAATGACCGCACTACATTCGTCGCCCAGCAGCAGAGTTCAAAAGGCATGAAGCATTCAAATTGCCTTCAAAGAACATCGATTTGATTGCATTAATGCATGTAGCATTAAATCGGGTACCAGCGCTAAAGATTAGTCTGAAGTTTGCCGATAGTCTCGTATAAGTACCGGAAAGTGAGTTTAAACGACGCAGGACACAGACCGCTCTGGGGTTCGTCACGCTTGCTCGTGCATGGGGGAAAAAGCAATGCAACGTCAATTGCATGTCCTGGCGCGAAGCGAGCGTAAGCGTGCGATATTCGCTTTCCTGGCTAGCACACGCGCCCGATGGTGGAGCTGCGGCGACCGTCACAGCTGCGGTCGGCGGCGCGTAGACCGCTAAGTACCAGCCCTTCAAACTGGGCTTGGGGAGCTCAGAGCGTTCGGAAATATGGCTTCTCCCTCGTAACCTGTTCGGAAGTTAGATGGTGACAAGAATTAAAAGATCATGGGCGATCACCGGAATATTTTGTCTCTTAGCTACAGCGATTTCCGTCTACGTTAATCTCGTCCTCTACGAAGAATATAACGGCATCATTCAGCCTGGCTTTATTCGCTACTTGCACATTGCCGCGGCATTCATGGGCGCCGGGTTGCTTGCACGATTCATTCAGGGAAGCCGGCACGTGATGGACGAGTCTGCTCCAGGCACAGTGGTTGGCACTTACTTTATTCCTAGAGCAGGTGAATATGTTACGCGTGTTCGAGGGACGAGCGCGTTTTTCTCGACCAGGCGAGTCGCGCAGCTGCTCGGCTTCGTGATCTGTCTGATGTCGCAGTTCGTATTCACTGCCGCGCCTGATGAGCCCAGTGGACCGGTTCGCTATATCAATCAGCCCGCAGTGCGTCTGTTGCCTGCATGAGCGGGTATCAGTTTCGAATTTTCAAATCACTGGGCTCGCAGGATCTTCCGCGTGAAAGCGAATCCACAGCCGTATCGGAAAACTCCGGCGCGCAGGCCTCGCTATCGGCAGTCAACTATCAGGCCAAAACACCGTATACAACACCAATCGGGGAACAACAGGAATGGTCAAGACCAACCTCAGCATTATTTCGGCAACTGTGCTGGCACTCGCACTCTCGGCATGCGGTGGCGGCAGTGGCGGCGCATCGGGTTCGTCGGATGCCGCTGCATCCGCACCGGCGACTGCTTCGGCGCCGACGGCCACGAACACCGACTGGAAATACAGCGGTTCCGCGCCCATCGTCACCAGCGCGTCGGGCGCGGTGAACGTCGTGCTCGCACCGGACACCCTGACGTCAACTGGCATGTCCGGCTCCGGCACCTCGATCACGGCGGCCAATGCGCCACTGGCGAGTCAGGTTCAGCAGTCGAACTATGGTGGCGCCTTCACCACGGTCGCCAGCAGCTCGACCCTTGGGGTGTCGCTGACGAAGGGCAGCACGATCGCGGACATCAACGGTGCAGGCGGTTACGTCGCGATAGGTCGCTGGACCAACGGCTCCGATACGAGTGGCGGCACCTTCAACGCGAACCAGGGCGAGCACTACGCGGTCGGCACGTCGCTCGTGCTGACTGCAGGCACGGGTACGCTCAGTTGCAGCGCGCTCATGTCGACCTCGCCGACGTCGGCGTCAGGCAGTGTTGCGCCGGGTTCGTTGCAATCGGCTACCGCGACGCTCGATCTCGCGACTCTGAACCTGAACAACTTCACTGCGACGGTCACGATCGGTGCCGATACGGGTGCGAGCTTCACGAAGGCGAGCGCGGTTTCAAGCGGGGGATCGATCGGAGGCGGCGTTTCGCTGCTCGCGCGACCGATGGGCACTGATGCCACGAAGCCGCTCATTGCGGTCGCATATGGCGCGAAGCTTACAAACACGGGCGATATCAACGGCCTGGTGGTCCTGTCCTGCCAGTAAGGCCGGCTGCACCCGTCCGCTCCCACCTTCCCGATATGGGTAAAGGGAACAGGGGGCGGGTGGCCCCACACCTTGTAGATCCAGGGCCAGGCGATGCCGCGCCGATGGTTTGCTTGTTTGCCTACAGCCAACGGACGCTCAGAGAGCGGCGGTTCGGCGCGAAAGCGAACGGGTTAAATCGACCCTGAGCTGCCTTTCGACCTGCAGAGCCGTAGGCGGCGGCTTTCAATTCTTGAGCGGCCATTTCCACGCAACCACTGAGGGAGCAATACTTGCGGACCGAGCACCATTCCTGGAAACGGTCGCAGCGAGCTTCGCTGCCCGTCGGCCCGCATGGCAAGCGCGGGGATCTCGCTGGTGTGCCCTTCGAGCGTCGCTTCGCACGCGCCATTGGCTGGTTTCCACAGCCTGATCGTGTGGTCCGTCGACCCGGAGGCAAGCCGGCCATCGGCCAGCACCGCGAGGGCGGAAACTAGCCCACTGTGTCCGTAGGGCTTCGCTCCGTTTGCGTTGCACGCCGGATTCCAGAGCCTGATCGTCGATCAGCACGGCACCGGACTACGACGGACCGCCCGCGACCGCCTTGGCCCTGCGCGATGTGTTGCGTTCCAGTCTCATGTACAGGTTCGCTGCCACGATACCGAAGACGATGTGAGCGATCACGCTCGCCAAGTTGCGCGCTTCCGCGAACCACGGAAAAAGCCGTGTCATGCCGTAGAAATTGATCAGGTATACGGCTACAGCGAATGCGCAACCCGCCAGTGAAGCCATCCCCATGCTTGAGTCAAGGTTGAATGACGTCATGATCAGACCGAGGACAAGCGCGAATACGATGGCAAGGGCAAAATGCACGACAAAGGCCGCGAGCACGATGCCAAGCGAGAATGCTTGCGGCGATTGCAATGCGCCTCGTCCCAGAATGATCGCGGCGACCATGCGTGGGGGCTCCAGCAGACTGCCGCCAGTCGTCAGTGCCATCAGGACGACCCCTAACACCAGGAACACAGTGCCGGCGATGACGCCTGCCAGCACGGCGGCCCGCCAGTCGAGCTGGCCGTGGGTGAAATGATGGGAATCCATGTGAAGTTGCACAATTTGTCTCCTGATTGACTCGGAGAAACTCTCAGCGAAAAACTCCTTTAAATCAGGCGTGCTTCACACTGAATTCGTTGAGCGGCACAGGCTGCTTGAGCGGATCGAAGTCGGCCCACCGCCCTTGTTGCCAGCGGCCGGTCGCGCGTTCGATCGCCGCGCCTCCCGCATCGCGCAGAACCCGTGCGGCGTCCAACTGGCTGTCCGGCGTCACGTGTACGGCCACCAGCACGCCGGATTCACGGGTTTCTTCGTTGCTGGCTTCACGCGTGCGCACCATCGCGCCGACCAATGAGCCGACATACGCGCTCACCCCAGTCGCGATCAGCGAAACGATAGGCGGCGGTGAAAACACTGCGAAGATACCGACGCCGGCCAGGGCGCCAACCACTGCGCCAATCGTGACGCCTATCTCGGCACCCTCCGGCGCCTCCCTCGCGTTTGCGTCGCTGATGCTTTCGAATCCGTGCTGGCCGGACGGATTGACGAAAAACAGTGTGACGTCCTCCTCGACGAAACCAGCGGTGATGACCCGTTGTGCCGCGTCTTCAGCTGCGGGGAATGTCGTAAAGCGTGCTGCGACGATGAGTGACATGTGGCCTCCCTTGCGGCTGTCGCGCAAATTGCCTGTCGCGAGCGAAAAATGATGGACTCACCGTGTCTCGTCGGCACGGCTGTTCTGCGGAGCACTGCCAAGTGTGGTGGCGGCGAGCACGAGCGCAGCACGATATCTATCATGATGTTTCTCCTCGAGAACCTGATGAGATCGCATCTGCATTTCGGCTCCGCTATAAGAACGTAGGTTGACTTCGAAATATTCCGCGACCGGATCGGGGCACTCGGTGTGGCCAAGGTCGCTGCGAACGATTTTCGCGATTACAGTTGCGAGTGATTTAAGGCGACACATGGCGATGCCACGTCGGCGGAAGGGGTTACGATCCAGCACGCTTTACCTCCACTTTTCGGGATGCCCGCCTAGCTCGCTGCAGACGTCGACAGCTATCGTTCCCAATTGTCCCTCAGTCAGCTGCCCGGAGAGCGCGTAACCCATGTGGTCGTTTGCCCAACTGAATGTGCGGCGATTGCCTTCGCGCTGGAGCTGGATCGGAATTTCGCGTTGTGAGGTCGGGCTCACGTAAAGCGTAAGCCGCGCGCCGGCCCCGTTCTCGTACATGAATTGCGCGGCTGGCCCGGCTATGCCCGGCAGAAGGCGGCCCCCCAGCAGGGCATAGCCGTACTCCTGTAGCGACGGTGCTGAGAGCGGTCGATTCAGGCGCTGCGAGAGCCAGTCGAAGAGCGCCCCCTTGCGCGCGGCAGTCACCTCGACCGGATGACGGCGCTCGGGCGCGTAGACCACGTAAGCGAGGTCGGCTTGCTCGGCAAATTCCATCTGCGCAGATTGCGGAGCAACAGGCGTTGTAATCACGCCGGCGAGCCCTGCGAGGGCAGCGCCGGCGGCGAGTGAGCTGACGGCGAGCGCCGTGCGACGCCACCAGGACGTGCGCGTGCGCAGCAGCACGTACGACGTGGTCGTTTGTGCGTCAAGATCAGCGCACAGTACGCGCAAGGCGGCCCGCTGCGCGCGATAGCGGGCGACGAGGCTTGCAGCACGCCGGTTGGCGACCAGCCGTGCTCCGAGTGCCTGGTGTTCTGCTGCAGTCAACTCACCATCGACGAATGCCGATAGCGCACGCAGCTCCGGTTCGCCGAAGCCTGACGCTGTACCGGGATCAGGAACGTCGCTCATCGTGCTAACTCGATGCTGCCAACGAGATGGCGCTGTGGGGCTACCCCCCGCGAGCAGCAAGCGCATGCGCCAGGGCGCCCACAAAGGACGTGACGTCGCCGTACCGACAGGTAGGCCCCAGCTCGGGTGCCAGCGTGCCCATTGATTCAGAGAGATTCTGTCGAATCTTCATCACGGCCTCGTAACGTACTGAGGACACCGAGAAAACGTTCTACATGCACCTTTATTCCGCGGTGATTGAAAACAGGATTTGCTCAGGTGATTTTGGCATTCGTGCCACGGAAAGGCAGCGCACGTGCCAGTGGACGTTCGTCCGGCACAGCGCCTTTACTTCGAGGAAGAGGTGTCGCTGTGACGCCTGATACAGCGGCCCTTGCATCGAGCTTCGTGGTGCACGCTAGCCTGCTTACACCGTCCGACACGGCGGTGCGTTGCCAATCGCCGTGGTCGCAATTCTGCACCTGCACCCACGCGGATGGGGTGATTACTGCTCGTCGTCATCCCCATGGTGACGTTTGTACCACCCACGATGACGGCCGTTATCATGCCAGCGACGTCGCTCCCAGTTGTCGCCCGAATATCCGTATCCGTATGCGGGCGCATAGACGATCGGGGGCGATTCGTAGACTAGCGGTGGCGGGGCCTGGTACACAGCGACCGGAGCACCGAGATAGACGCTGACATCAGCGTGCGCTGATGCAGCAGCAGAAAAGCATGCAGCGCAGACGCCAAGTGCAGAAAAAACCATTGTGCGATTCATGATCCTCGTCTCTTCAGTCAGGTTATGCCGCCTCGCAGGGACAGCGTGTCTTATATCGATAGCCTAGGTGAGAACCCAAGAGCCAGGTGATAGCGCGCAGTCTCCGCTGTAACCATCTGTAAATCGCATGTCCTTGATTTTTTGCGCGCAAAGCCAAACCCGCGTCATAGATGGCCGAGGCATCGCCAAATGAGTGCCCTGTGTGGCACCACAGGGCACTCGAAGCGTCGTGGACGCTCGTGTTCGAGCAGCACTTTTGCTGCTCTTTCCGCCGAGTACAGTCGAACTGCGTTGGCATCAACCTACGGCGTCACGACAAGCTCGGTATGCATTCCCGCTGCATAGTGTCCCGGCTTGTTGCAGATCAGCGCGTAGTGGCCCGGCGCAAGTCTGAATGAAACGCGCTTGCTCTTGCCCGGGGCGATATCTTCGACTTCGCCAATCTTGTTCAGCCTGCGCTCAAGCACCTCTCCCTTACTGACGGGGAGTGCATCGTCCGAGAGATCTGTCTTGAGTACAACGAGTTCGTGTTCCATGTTGTTGTCCGCAGCATTCCTGACTTCAAGTGTGATGCGGCCCGCCCTCACGTTGTGCGTCCCGAGCTGGATCGAGTTCGATAGCAATGTCGCGTTGACGGTTTGCTCCGCCCAGCTTGCATGCGATGTCATCCCGAGTGTGATCACACCGGCGAGGATAGTGAATCTGCAAGTGGCACACATGGTCGCCTCCTTTGTACCGACATATCGTGCGTGCCTCGCGTCGGGCGATTGCCGAGCGCGATATTTTGAGTGCGCAAATGCCCCTTCCTGTGCGAGGACAGGAATGCTCTCTGCGGCGCGCGATATGTGCAGTAAACGTGGACGGTGGCAGGCCTATTCCGAGCGTGGCCCTCATCACGAACCCGGGATGGTGATCTTGCGGTTGTCTCGAAGATACCGGTACTCGTGCCATGTGAGGGCGATGACGACGACGTCCAATGCCGTTACCAGCAGCAACCAGACCGAATGGGTGTACGTGAAGCGGTAGGCCTGGTAGGCAATGAACAGCGCGAAGACGACGATCGAGACAGGAAAGTACCAGAGTCTCTCACGCAACAAGCCGGCCACGAGCCAGAGCTTCACCACACCGTGTGCAAGCAGGTAAATCCCGGCGAATCTCTGGGCATCGACGGACAGGTGTTGCACCATGTGAAGCAGAATATTTGCCACCAGATCGTGCGGATCTTCGACGAACTCATCCCGGGTGACCCACAGCACAAGCGCGAGGAAATACCGCTGCGGCACCAGGTATGTGGCGACGCCCGCGACAATTTCTGCAAGCGCGAAGACGGCCTTGAACCCGAGGGTCAACTCGAACAGCAGGTGCAGATTCTTCTCGCCCAGCAACCGCCTTTTACCCGGCTCACCCATTCGCTGTCCCCGGTTCGGCGAGTTCGTCGCGCGCGAAACGCCCGTAACGCAACGCCAGCGTGGGCAGCACGATAAGGTTCAGCGCGGTCGAGGTGATGAGCCCGCCAAGAATGACGATCGCCATCGGCCCTTCGATTTCGTTGCCCGGCGCGCCACTCGTCGCAGCGAGCGGCGCCAGCGCGAGCGCAGTGACCAATGCAGTCATGAGGATCGGCACCAGCCGCTCCGAGGCGCCACGCACGGCGGTGTTCATGTCCCAGGCCAGGCCGTCGGTATACACCAGATGCTCATAGTGGCTGATCAGCATGATCGAATTGCGCAGCGAAATGCCGAGCAGCGTGACGAAGCCCACCATGCTGCCAAGTGACAGGTTCCCGCCGCTGAGGACCACACCCAGGACGCCGCCCACCAGCGCGAAGGGGAGGTTGATCAGCACCAGCAGCACGGCGCGCCGGTTCTTCAACGCCATGAACAGCAGCAATGCGATGCCCACCAGCGCAATCCCGCCGTACGCGAGCAGGTCTCGCTGCGACTGCGCGCGTGCTTCGCTCTCGCCGCTGAAAACGGCATACGTACCCGAAGGCATCCTGATCTCGCGATTCACACGCGCCTGTGCCTCCTTCACGAAGTTGCTGACCGGCCGGCTGCCGAGATTGACCGATACCGTCTGCACGCGCTGGCCGCCGTCGTGCGTGATCTGGTAGCGGCCGGCGACCTGCCGGATCGTCGCGAGCGTGGAGAGCGCCACGGCAAAGCCGTCGGCGTTGCGCACCATGAGCTTGCCCACGTCGCCGATCGACCTGCGCTGTGCCAGGTCGAGCACGACGGCGACGTCGTAGGTGCGGCTGCCCTCGTAAATCTGCGAGACGGTCACGCCGGCGTAGGCGGCCTGAATCGCATCGAGCACTTCGACCGGGCGAAAGCCCCAGCGGCTCAGTGCGTCGGGATTGAGCCTCACGTCGAGTTCGGGAATCCCGGGGGGAGAGTCCACCCGCACGCTGGCGACACCGTGGATCGTACCGATGAGCCGGGCGATCTGCTGCGCCGTGCGATCGATGACGTCGAGATTGTTGCCGAAGACACTCACGACCACGGGGGCTGTCGTCCCCGAAATGGTTTCGTCGATGCGCTCCTCGAGAAACGTGTTGACCGAAGTGGAGAGGCCCGGAAAGCGCGCCAGCGCCTGGCGAATCCGGTAGAGCGCCCAGTTCTGGCCCGATGCGCCCATCGGCTTCAGGTCGACTTCGAATTCCGAGAGCTGCACGCCGGTCGGGTCGACCACACCGTTCGCGCGGCCGGCGCGCTGCGCCACGAGCAGCACGCCCGGCACCTGCAACAGCGCCTGCGAGACCTGGGTGCCGATGCGCATCGATTCGACAAGCGAGGTGCCCGGCGCGAGCCCCATGTGAACGGTGTAGTGGCCTTCGCGCAGTTGCGGAATGAAGCTCCCGCCCATGAACGGCAGGGACGCAAGCGCCGCGGCGCACATCACCGCGACGATGACCATGACGCCCTTCACGTGTTGCTCGACCTTTGTCAGCAGCGCGATGTAACGTGTCTTGAGGCGCCCGATCAGGCGCGGCTCCCGCTCGGTCAACGGTCCCTTCGCCAGTAGCGCGAGCGCCATCGCGGGCGTGAGCGTCAGCGCGACGCCCAGCGACGCGAGCACGGCGAAAATGTAGGCGATGCCCAGCGGGGCAAAGAGCCGTCCGCCGATACCCGTGAGCGTGAGCACGGGCAGGAAGATCAGCATCACGATGAAGGTGGCGAAGACCACGGCACTGCGCACTTCGAGCGAAGCGCGCAGCACGACGCGAAATGCGGGAAGCGGCTGGGCCAGTGTGCGGTTCACGCGCAGGCGGCGGTAGATGTTCTCGACGTCGATGATCGCATCGTCGACCACCTCGCCCAGCGCGATGGCAAGGCCGCCCAGGGTCATCGTGTTGAGGCTGACGCCGAACGCGGTGAGCACGATGATCGCGACCAGCAGCGACATGGGAATCGCCACGGCAGAGATCACGGCGGTGCGCACGTTGAGCAGAAACAGGAACAGCACAGCGACGACCAGCAAGGCGCCGACGATGAGCACCATGCGCAGGTGACCGACGGAGGCCTCGATGAAGTTGGCGGGCCGGAAGACGTTCGTGTTCACGTCCACGCCCTGACGCGCGAGCACCGGCGCAAGCCCGGCGAGCGTCTTTTCGATGTCGCGGGTCACGGCCATCGTGTTGGTCCCGTACTGGCTTTCCATCACGACCATCACGCCGGGCTTGCCCATGATCGATGCTGCGCCAACAGCAGGTGCGTTACCCCACGTCACGCTGGCAACGTCGCCAAGGCGCACGGCTGCGCCGTTGCTGGAACGCAGCACGACACCGGCGAGTTTGGGTGGCGTCGCGATCTGGCCATCGGCGTTCACGGCAATGCGCTGATTGCTGTTCTCGATGAACCCGGCGCCGCGCACGCCTGTGGCCTGGCGCGCCGCGGCAATCACATCCTGGATCGACAGGCCGTGGCGCATCAGCTTCGCGGGGTCGACGTGGATCTGCATCTGGCGCGTCTGACCTCCGAACACGATCACATCGGCCACGCCTCGCGTACCCAGCAACGGTGGTTTGACGGTCCACTGCGCGATGTCGTAGAGGTCCGCGAGCGAGCGCGTTTTCGACGTCAGGCCGATGGTGCGCACGACGCTCGTCGTCGTCGTGAGCGGCAGGAGTTGGGGCGCCGAGACACCGGCCGGCAGCGTGCCCGCGAGTCCGGCGATGCGCTCGGTAACGAGCTGCCGGACCTGCATTACGTTGGCATGGTCGTCGAACACGAGCGTGACCGAGGAGAGGCCCTGCATGGACCGCGAGCGGATCGACTGCAGGCCGGTCATGCCGCCGAGGGCATTTTCAACCGGCTGTGTCACGAGGGTCTCCACCTGTTCGCTCGTCATGCCCGGCGCGGCCGTCTGCACGATGCTCATCGGCGGTGCGAACTCGGGAAAGACGTCGAGCTTCGCGCGCGTGAGGGAAAAGAGCCCGTAGCCAGCCACCATGACGGCCAGCGAGAAGATGACGCCGCGAAAGCGCAGCGAAAAGCGGATGATTGCGTCAAGCATGGGGCGGTGTGTGGCGTTGTTCTGGGCAGGGCATGCGAAGCTCAGTCGTCACACTCGGGCGGATCCTTGCAGGCGGTGCCGATGCCCTGTGGCCTGGTCTCTTCGGAGAGCAGCAGTTGCGCGCCCTGCGTCACGATCTGGTCGCCGGCCCGGAAGCCCGCCGTCACCATGAAACCGTGATCGCCTTCGTTGGCCGTCGGCACGTAGCGCCGCGTGAAGCGGTCGTGCGCCGTGCGCACGTATGCCCAGGTCTGGCCGCCGTACCACACCACTGCCTGCTCCGGCATCAGCAGCCCCGCAACGGCTTCGTTCGAGGTCGGCACGCGCGCGCTCGTGCGCAGGTTCGCGGGCAGCGCGATGCCCGCGACGTAAAACCATGGCGTGCCCTGTACGGCGGGATCGGCGAGGGGCGAAGCGGATAGCCTCAGGGCGGGCACCGTGCCGCCGCTGGGGGTATCGACCGCAATGCGCTCGGGCGGCGTCTTGCCGAAGCTGGATGGCAACGTCACGCGCAGCACAACCGACTGACCCGCCTGGAGGCGCTGAAACAACGTCGAGGCCGGCGCCGTTGCAGCGGTCGCGAGTGCATCGCCGAACTGCTGCCGCATCGTGCCGTCAAGACCGTTCAGCGTGACCCGGGCGGATTGCAGTTTTGCGGCATCGCCCTGCATCGTCGCCTGTGCGGCCTGAAGCGTCTTCTGCGAAACATTGCGGTCGTCGGCGAAGAGCGTACGACTGCTCTCGTACTGCGTGCGTGAACTGGCTGCCTGCGCGGCGAACGTGTCGACGTCGGCGCGTGCGCTGGCGAGACGGTTGCGCAGTTCGAAGAGCGGTTGCAGATCGACGACCATAGCATCCGCGCTGATGCCGGACTGGCTCGTGACGGCCGCAAGCGGCGCGACTTCGATGTGGCCGGCTCGCTGTGCGTCGGCGCTCACGACCACGACCGTCTCGCCGTTGACCGTTTGCACCGCGGCCTGCGGTGAAGATGGCGCTGCCGTGGCTGTCGATGCACCGGAGTCGTCGAACGCCTGGTTGATGATGTACCAGCCAGCGCCGGCGCAGAGGGCCAGCGAAAGAACCATAAGGAGGATCAGCCGCAATTTCATCGTGTTGTCCCTTCACTGAGGGTAGGGCTCCTTGTTTCGTGGGCGAGGGGTAACTGCATCGCGTCTTCGAGTGCGCCGGCAGCCTGCTGGACGGCGACTTCTGCGTCGAGATGGACGGTCTCGCTCGTTTGATAGTCGGCTTTCGCCTGTGTGTAAGTCAGCCGGTCCGCATTGCCGCTCGCGAATGCAGCCGCCTGGCTGTCGAGCTGGCGGCGGGCGCTCGCCAGATGGGCGTCGGAGATCTGCAGCGCCTCGCCGCTCGCCTGATAGCGCGCCAGTGCGTGTGCGAGGTCGCCGATGATCTTGTCCTGCAGCGCGCCGGTGCGGACCGCCGCTTCCTTGCGCCTGGCTTCGGCCTGTTTGATGCCCCCCTGGTTCTGGTCGAAGATCGGCAACGTGATGCCGGCCAGTCCAAAGCCGATCTTGTTGGTGCCGGTGTCGTAGGTGTAGCCGGGACCGAGATGGATGTCCGGATACTGTTTCGCGACCTCGAGCTGAAGCGCCGATTCGGCCGCGGCGTAATCGGCCAGCGAGGCGCGAAGATCGGCGCGATGAAAGATCGCCGCACGCTGCGCGTCCGCGGCCGGTGGCGCAGGGGCGGCGGTGCCGAAGGCGCTCAGGTCGAGTGTCACGCCGTCGAGCGCCGTGACCGGCACGCCGATGGCGGCGGCCAGTTGGGCGCGCGCGTCTTCTTCTGCACTTCGCGCGGACGCAAGGTCGCTCTGGGCCTGGGTGTCGGCAAGCACCGCCGCATCGACATCGGGCTGCGAATACTGGCCGACTGCGAGACGGTGGCGGCTCATGGTCGTGATCTGCCGCTGGGCATCAGCCTTCGTGGACAGGAAGGCGATGCGCGTACGGGCGGCGTACAGGGCGAGCATGGCGTCCCTGACCTGCGCACTGACCGTCCATGCTGCGGTGATGAGGTTCAGCCGCGCAGCTTCAGAAAGGTGGCTCGCCTGGTCGACGCGATAGCCGCGCTTGTGCGCGGTCTCGATGGGAATATCGAGCGAAGGACCCCAAGTGAAGGGCGCCCCGGGCCCTGGGTTGGGCGTGTTGAACTGGAACGGCAACTGCAGGACAGGGTTGGGAATCGCGTTGGCGACATCGATGCCGGCCTTGGCCGTGCCCCATTGCGCACGGGCCAGGTCGAGGGCGGGGCTGTAGTAGAAGGCCGCCAGGGTAAGCAGTTCGCGGTTCCAGGCGGCCGGCGGCCATGGGCTGACTTCATGGCCAGCTTCACGTGCGATCCAGGCATGCAGTTCCTCGCTTGCAAGCGAGCGCTGCTCGAATTGCCGGGCAATCTGGTCAGGGGCGATCGGCTGGGGATGATAGGTCGTACAGCCGGCGACGCCGGTCAATACGATGAAGACAATCGACAGCGCGCGGCGCATTCTGGCATTCCGTCCCGGACGATGTGCCGCCCACGCGGGCGGCTTTCGGGTTGGAGGCTACGCCACCGGTTGTGAAGTTTTCGTCAAGAACCGACCCGATTTAGGTGAGACGGGCTCAGGTCCGGCTCGCAGACGGCAGCCGAAGCGACACGCTGGTCCCCTTGCCGGGCTCACTGCCAATCTCGATTGACCACCCGTAGCGCTCGCACAGCTTCCTGACGATAGACAGGCCGATCCCGACCCCGGGCGTCGGGGTATCGGGCGAGGGCGCCTGGTAGAACCGGTCAAAGACATGCGGGATCGCGTGCGCCGGAATACCGGGTCCCGTGTCCTCGACGTAGAGCCAGCCGTTGGCGTAGCGAAAGTGCAGGCTTCCGTGATCGGTATGCCGCACTGCATTGTCGATGAGATTGGACAGCACGATCGCAAGCGCAGGGCGGTTCGCCACGACACGAAGTTCGCCGTCGATATCAATGACCGACTCGAGTCCCTTTTGCGCGAGCTGCTCGGCAAACGGTGTCAATGCGGTTTCGATCATCTTCGCCACGGCTACCGGCTCGACTTCGCGCGCAGAATCCTCCCGCGCGAGCATGAGCAGTGCGTTGGCGAGTTCGCGCATGTTGTCCGCTGCCCGCTCGATCTGCTGCAGACGTGCGCGCGATTTGCCCTGGATCGCCGTATCCTGCTCGAGCAGTTCGCAGCTTGTCTTGATGGTCGTAAGCGGCGTGCGCAGCTCGTGGCTGACATTGCCTGTGAACTCCTTCTCGCGCGCCATCATGTCCGCCATGCGCTGGTGGTAGTCGTTGAACGCTTCCACGAGTCCGACGAGTTCGGTTTCGTCGTATTTGCCGGGATGGATCGCAGCCGATTCACCCAGCCGCAGTGTCTTGACCTGGCGGGCGAGTCCCGCGACCTGCCGCACCAGCAGTCCGGAAAGACCAAAGGACAGCCAGATCGTCAGGAGCGCAAAGATGCCAGTGCCGCCCATCAGGGCGTTGATGACTTCCTTGAAATGCTTTTCGTAGACGTTGAAGTTGTAGACCCGGTACAGGCGTGCCGTGCCCAGGGATGCAATGGCGACGTGGATCTCCCGGTCGTCGATAATGATTTCGTGCGTACCGAAAGGCAAATTCCCGACGGTTTCGGGCAGCGCAATGGGCACGCGGTCGGCGCTCGAAACATAGCCACTCAGACGTACGTCGAACGGTGGCAGCATCGCAGGATTGGCCTGGTAGCTCTTGAGCACACTCGCCATGTCGTCACGGATGAGCGCCGCGATCAGCCGCTCTTCCTGCGCTTCGGCCAGTGCTCGTACGCCCAGCGCCTGGGCGACCAGTAGCGCGATGGTCAGCACCGAAAAGAACAGGGCGACCTTGAATCGCAGGCTATTTCGCATCATCACCACTCGCCACGAGCCGGTAACCGACACCATGCAGCGTTTCGATCACATCGGCTTCACCGGGCCCACAGAGCGCCCGGCGCAGCGTATAGATGTGCGTGCGCAGCGTGTCGCTGTCCGGCAGCTCTTCTCCCCAGACTTCCGATTCGAGCTCGGCGCGGGTGAAGGTGCGTTGGGGCGACTGCATCAGGATACGCAGCAAGTGTAGACATTTGGGCGGTAGCTTGACCGGGCGTCCGGCGCGTTCGGCGGTCATCGTCGACAGGTCGAGGCGCACATTCGCGAACCGGAGGTCCATAGTGGCGACCTGGCCGCGATAGCGCTTGATCATCGCGCCAAGGCGAGCGCCCACTTCCTTCAGGGAGAATGGCTTGACCAGATAATCATCTGCGCCATGCGTGAATCCCTCGAGCTTATTGTCGAGCGCGTCCCTTGCTGTCAGCATCAGCACCGGTGTGTCCCTGCACGCCTCTTCCCGTAGCCTGCGGCAGAGTGTGAGTCCGTCCATGCCCGGCAGCGACAGATCGAGAAGGATGGCGTCCCATGAGTGGGCGAGCGCCAACTCCAGACCTGCATTTCCGTTGGAAGCTAGATCGACCTCGTAACCGCCTGCTTCGAGGTAATCGAAGAGGTTCGCGGCAATCGAGGAATCGTCTTCGACAATGAGCACCTTCATGGGAATCGGTTCATCTCGCGCAGGCTGGGAGAGAGTCGATGCTACCGCAGAAATTCGCGCGCTGCGGATTGGTCAAGGGCATTTGATTCGCTATTCTGCGTCGTTGGTGCACGTAACAAGCGCCTAGATTACAGGTAGAGTTGCTGCTACCGTCTCAGTGCACCCCAAACGAACGATCCATTTTATCGGCGTGCCTGACGTCAAATCGAGGTTGGCGCGACCAATGCAGCGAAGGTTGTTCCGCACGGGTTACCGGAGCGTTCCCAATGAAGCCGCTGAGCATCCTCATCAGCAAGTTGCTGCGAGCATCTTCCCATATCGCGCGCGCTGCTGATAACGGCCACGAGGGGGGATGGAGATTTGTGCTTCGCCGTACCGGCTTCGTGAAGCTGGCTATGGCGGTCGTTCTGGTTCTTGGAGGCGTCTGGCTGTTTCTCGGTATTCTCGAAGACATTCTCAGCGGTGACCCCCTGGTCGCCGTCGACCGAATGCTTCACAGGGGACTGCAGGGACTTCGCATGCCCCTCTTTGACCATGTGATGGTGGCAGTTTCGGAGCTTGGCGATGCGGCGGTCACGGTACCCGTCTCAATTGCCGTGCTGGTTACGCTTTTGCTACGTCGCGAATGGCGATCGGCCGGCTACTGGGTTGCAGCAATCGCGGCGGCTGCGACGTCAGTCAAATTGCTCAAATTCACTGTTCAGCGGTCACGGCCGACGTCTATCTACGAAGGCATTGAAAGCTTCTCATTCCCCAGCAGCCACGCGACATTGAGCATAGTGGTTTATGGCTTTCTCACTTACCTGGTATGTCGAGGCCATCGAAGGCAGGTGCAGGTCAGGATCGTCGGGATAAGTGCTGCGGTCATCGCACTGATATCCATTTCCCGCATATACCTTGGTGTTCACTGGTTCTCGGACATTTTGGCAGGCCTCAGTCTCGGCACGGCCTGGATCGCATTCCTGTCTGTTGCCCATCATCTGCGAGACCGCGACAGGCAAGAATCCTTCGTGCTGTGGGCGGTTGCGCTTTTCACGTTTCTGACTGCTGCTGCGATTCATATTTTCTTGCACCACAGTGCCGATTTTGTTCGTTATGCGAGCTAGCGGCGAGTGGCTGTATGGCGCCCACGCGTGTAACGCCGCGGCCAGGTCACAGGTACGGTGATGCTGAAGTGTCCCGCTGCCGCCACATTTGACCATGCATCCAGAGTTGGCCAGGAACGTTCGCTGCCGTGTTATGCACGATCGTCGAGCGCATGAAAGAGCTCGTCCTCCTGTGCACAGTGCAACCGGACAACCGCATAGAGTCCATAGAGCAGGCGCTGGATTTCACGCCGCCAGTCGGAGTCCGGGCCGTCGGCTGGCATGTCGGTTGCCATGCGGGCGAGCGTTCGGGTAACGTGAAAGATTTCGCGGTGCATGGCGCTCATCGAGGCGAGTGGGTCATCCCCGCCCAGTAGCGGAGCGATTTGGGGGTAGACCTGCGCGTCGTCGTGCGCCTCGTGCGGGATAAGCTGCTGTTTGAGCAGCGCTCCCAGATCAGCAAGTCGGCCCTTGACCGTTGTCGCGGGCAGTCCTGGTAACTCGTCAGCAAGTTGTCGGATCTGTTCGATTACCGGTTCAAGTTGCGTATGCTCTCGCGTCAGCTCGGCGGCGGAGTCCGGTGGTAGCGAGCCGCCTGATCCTGCAGGATCCCTTAGCGCACGCAGTGCGTTTGCAATCGCCACGACATCGATAAATTCCTGGAGCACCGCACCGGCAAGCGGGGGGAATACGCCAATCGCCGCGAATCCCATCGCGACCAGCGAGAGCCCCATACCGGTGTACACGCTTTGAATCGCGATGCGGCGTGTGCGCTGTGCCACGCGGCGTGCCTCGGCCAGCCTGTCGAGCCGGTCGACCAGCAGGATCACGTCGGCGGCCTCGGACGACGCGGCCGCGCCCCTTGCGCCCATCGCAATGCCGACGTCGGCAGTCGCGAGTGCGGGGGCATCATTTACCCCGTCGCCAACCATCATTACGCAGCCGTCATGTTTCGCTTCGTTGATTGCGGCGAGTTTGCCCGCTGGTGTCTGGCCGGCGCGTACCGCATCGACCTGGAGGATGGCGCCGACAGTTTCGGCCACGTCGGCGCGGTCGCCCGTCAGCATCACGATGCGCTCCACGCCCTCCCGACGTAGCAGCCTCAGTGCGCGTGGCGCGTCGGTACGGATTCGGTCCGCCATCTGGATTGCGCCGGTCATGGCCCCGTCCTCACTGACAAAGACCGCGGATGCGCCTTCGTAGGCGACGCGACGAAGAAGCCGTTCACT
Source organism: Paraburkholderia sp. JHI869 (assembly GCF_038900775.1). Classification (NCBI taxonomy): domain Bacteria; kingdom Pseudomonadati; phylum Pseudomonadota; class Betaproteobacteria; order Burkholderiales; family Burkholderiaceae; genus Paraburkholderia; species Paraburkholderia sp. JHI869. Next base: position 120,984 of record NZ_JAYMSC010000005.1, on the reverse strand, counting down.
CCAGGGAGCAGCAGGCGCCGTCGTGCATACGAACTCGAAAGATCCGATCGCAACCGCGTGGCCATCGACTGTTCCCTGCACTCCGGCGCCGGCGGTCTCACGCACGCCTTGTGGAACCGACAGTTCGAGGTGGCGCGCGTGCGCCTCGGACGTGACCGCCTCGGACATCACGTGACCCGAAGCCTGCGCAAGAGAGGCGGCGATGCGCAACACGCGCTGCGGGGTGTCCGCTGGATCGGTCTCAATCGCGACAAGGCGTGCGTGCCCTCCGGTTAGCGTTCCTGTCTTGTCGAAAAACAGGGTGCGTGCAGTCGCAAGCTGTTCGAGCGCCCCTCCGTCCTTGACGAGCACGCCGCGACGCGCGCATCGGGACATGCCCGACACGATAGCGACTGGCACGGCGAGAATCAGCGGGCATGGTGTTGCTACGACAAGAACCGCGAGCGCCCGCACCGCCTCGCCGCTCGCAATCCAGGTTACGACAGCGAAGAGCATCGCACAGGCTACAAACCCAAGCGCATAGCGATCAGCGAGTCGCGCCGCCGGGCTGCGCCCACGCTGGGCCGTTTCGACCATTCGCACAATCCCCGCATATGTGCTGTTTGCTGCCGTCGTGGATGCGATCATCTCGAACGGCGGACCTACGTTCACAACACCACTCCGGATCACTTCGCCTGATGCGCGTGCGCAAATGTGTGATTCGCCCGTTAGCGTCGACTCATCCAGTTCGGCAGCGCCATTCAGGGTTCCATCGACGGGTACGACTTCGCCATGACGCACGAGCAGTTGATCGCCTGCCGCGATCTGGTCGAGTGCAATGGCGCACCATTCCCCAGCGTCGAATCGCTTGGCCTCACGTGGAGCGTGACTGAGCAGGGCTGTCATCTCGGACCGCGCCCGCGCGCGTGCGAAATCTTCGAGGGTCCGGCCGCTCGCGAGCATCAGAGCGATGACGGCGGCGATCAGCCGTTCGTTCAGCAGCAGCGCGAAAACAATGGCCAGCGCGGCAAGAATGTCGACCCCAGCCTCGCGGCGACGTAGCGCACTTGCGATCGAAGCGGCAAGGGCGGCAAGGACCGGCAACGTGCCTGCTAGCCAGAGGACGCGTGCCGCCTCAGCCAATCCGGCGACCCAGCAGCCAAGTCCAGCGACCAGTGTCGCCGTGCTCACGCCAAGCAGGAACACATTCAGCGATCGTGCGATGTAGCGCATGGCCGGGGCATACCTCGTGCGTTCGACCGGGGATCCCCCAGGGGAACGTTTCCTGACGTGCCAGAAGCGGACGGCAGTGGCAGATCGCCGTGACAGATAACTACGGTCCAGCTTGATGGCTCGACCGCAAAGCAGGATGATCTGCATCATACGTCGCCGCCATATCCAAGGCAGAGTAGTGAGTGATATTTCGCCCTTGATCGCGAGGTCCACCATGACCCAAATACCTGGCACGAATGCGTCCACGCCCTTTGCGAGGATCATGGTTGCTGTCGATTCCACGCCAGCCTCCGGCGCGGTGCTCCAGTACCTGAGGCGGCTCGTGGATCCAGGTACCACCGTGCGCGTCGTCTCTGTCGCGGAAAACCCTCGCACGTTCGTGCCGCTCGGAAACTGGGCTGGGTCGCAGCTCAGTGCTGCGCGAGAGGAGCTAAGGCGTGACGCTGGGGAGGCAATCCAGGCCGGGCAATCCGCGCTGGATGGCTGCGGCGCTGAACTTGAGGGGCAACTCATCGATCTTTGCAGAGAGGGCGGAGACCTCGTCCACGCGCTCGCCGAGGCGGTGTCGCAGTGGTCCCCCGATCTTGTTGTCCTCGGAACGCGCCATCAAGGGGCCTTTTTACGCTGGGTGGAGGGCGAGGTTTCCGCGCCGCTTGCCCGGCGGCTACACTCGCCAATCCTGATCGTACCGGTCGACTATGAGGCTGCATCGGACGAATACCCGTCCCGGGTTCTCTTCGCGACCGATGGTAGCGATGCGTCCGTGGCTGCCATGCGTGTGGGGGCGCGGCTGGTTGCGCCGCGTGCGGATTGCCGAGTCATTTACATCGTCGACCGGTTGCTTGCGCCGGGAACGGGGCCCTTTGAAGAATATCTCGAAGACACGCTGACGAAGAGCGGGCAAATTGCTGTCAAGGCGGCGGCCGACGAACTTGCTGCGTACGACCAGCAGAATGAATGGGCGGTAACGACGGCGATCCTCAAGACCGCGAATACGTATGATGACGTGCCTCACGCGATTGATCGGGAGGCGCGGCACTGGCAGGCGCAGCTCGTCGTCCTGGGAACTCACGGACGGCGCGGTCTGACGCGCTGGCTGCTTGGCAGCGTTGCGGAGCGGGAAGTGAGGCTGACAGCGATGCCGCTGCTGCTTGTTCCGGCGTCGGCCGGTTAATACCATGGCCGTCGTGCTCATGGGATCGTTCGAGGTGTGCCCGGACGCGTTCATGGAGGGTCGACGTGAAGACCCTGGCGATCCTGTTTCTCGTTGTGTTTCTCATCAATATCATGCCGGCATTTGCGCCACCCACCTGGATGGCGATGTCGTGGGTTGGGTTCAATCTCCATGAGGGCAGCACACTACTCTTTGCGCTCGTGGCGGCCAGCGCGGCAACACTCGGTCGGCTTGCGCTTGCTACCTTCGCTCGATCGATCGTAAGAGGACGCTGGATACGCGAGGCGGATCGGCAAAACATTGATGTGGTCAGTGCGTGGCTCGGGACGCACAAGAAGAAGACGGCCGGTGCTTTTCTCATTTATGCGCTGAGCCCGTTTCCGTCCAACTATCTGTTCATTGCCTACGGACTGTCTGGCCTGCCGCTCAGATTTATCGGCGCTGCGTTTTTCGCCGGGCGCACGGTGAGTTATGTGATCTGGGCGCATCTCGGACGGTTCGCATCCTCGGTCGTCGATCCCGAATCCCTGTTTGACGGAAAGTATCTTGGGCTAGGGTTTGCGCTCTCGCAACTCGCGCTGCTCGCGTTTGTCTACGTGCTCATGAAACTCGACTGGAGGCTGTTGCTGGAGCAGCACAAGCTGAGATGGCGGCGGCAAATCAGGCAGTCGGAAAAAAACGATGCTAGTTCAGCTAAACCTTGACCAGGGAATATTCAGACGCCGGGGGCGCGCGCGACAACGCACTCGTGCAGTCGACGTATGTATCGGTGCGAACTCCTCCCTGCGACATTTATCCGTGAGGAGCCCTTCTGCTCCGATCGCTACCAGGCTCAGCCAGTGCGGCCATCGCCCGCAATCCAGTCGCGCCAGCCAATCGGCGGCACTCTAAAGTTAACTTGTAGATGACGCTACACAGCAGTAGCATAATCTACATGAAATCATTATCGACCTGGTCGGTCCTTGTACTGACATTGCCCACCGAGAATGCGACGGCGCGTATGCGCTTCTGGCGCGCACTCAAGGCAAAGGGCTGCGCCGTTCTGCGCGACGGCATCTACCTCTTGCCTTATACGGAAGCGCGCGAGGGCGTGCTGCGGGAGCTTTCGGTCGCGATTGGCGAAAGCGGCGGCACAGCCCACCTGCTGCGCGCGCCTAGTCTTGACGCGTCGCAGGAGGCCGAATTCCGCGTGCTGTTTGATCGCGCTGACGAGTACGACGGCCTCATCCGCACGCTCGCCGATGCCCGGAAGACGGTCTCGGGCCAGTCCGCCGCGGAACTGACGAAGGTGATGCGGCGCTTGCGCAAGGACTACGAGACCATCGTCGCCATCGACTTCTTTCCGGGCGAGGCGGCAACGCGCGCCGAGGCCGCCTGGCAGGATTTTGTGGCGCACGTCGACACGGTGCTCTCGCCCGGCGAGCCACACGCGGCAGACCGCGCAATCCGCTCGCTTTCCGTCGAGGACTATCAGGGGCGGACCTGGGCGACCCGCAGGCGGATGTGGGTCGACCGTGTGGCGAGCGCATGGCTGATTCGCCGTTTCATCGACCGCGACGCGCGCTTCATCTGGCTGCCATCACCGGACGTCTGCCCGGCGGACGCACTCGGATTCGATTTCGATGGCGCCGTCTTTACCCATGTGGGAGAGCGCGTCACATTCGAAGTGCTGCTGGCGAGCTTCGGCCTCGACAGGGACCCGGCACTCTTGCGCCTCGGCGCCATGGTTCACGCGCTCGACGTAGGCGGCGCAAGCGTGCCGGAAGCCATCGGGTTCGAAGCGGTCATGGCCGGTACTCGGGAGCGCTCGGCCGGCGACGATGAATTGCTCGATGCCATGAGTCCAGTGCTCGATTCGATGTACACGCACTTCGCGGCGGCGAGCGAAAAAGGCGGCGATAGGGGAAGGCGGCCATGAGCACGACGACGGCGCATGTGCCCGGTTACACGCTTGGCCAAATGGCGCGCTATATGCTGAAGCTCGGCACGGTCGGCTTTGGTGGGCCGGTCGCGCTCGTCGGCTACATGCGTCGCGATCTGGTCGAGCATCGCGGCTGGATTGCCGAAGCGGACTACCGCGAAGGGCTGGCACTGGCCCAAATGATGCCCGGCCCGCTCGCCGCGCAGCTTGGCATCTATCTCGGCTATGTGCATTACCGCCTTCTCGGAGCAACGATCGCTGGCCTTGCCTTCGTGCTGCCTTCGTTCCTGATGGTCGTCGCGCTGGGCTGGGCCTACGCGCATTTTGGCGGGCTGTCGTGGATGCAGGCGGTGTTCTACGGCGTCGGCGCGGCAGTGGTCGGCATCATCGCGATGAGCGCGTACAAGCTGTCGACCAAGACGCTCGGAACCGACCGCCTGCTCTGGATTGTTTTCCTGACTCTCGCAGTCGTGACGGTTGCCACGGAATCGGAGATTGCGTGGCTCTTCATCGCGGGAGGCGTCGTCAACTGGCTGCGCCGCTCGCCGCCCCGGTGGCTGGGCAAAGGCGGGCTCAATGCATTAGCAGTGACACAGGCACCTGCACTTGCTGGAGTCTTCAGTGGACTGGATCTCCCGTTGCTCGGCCAGATCGGTCTCTTCTTCACGAAGGCGGGTGCGTTCGTATTCGGGTCGGGCCTCGCGATCGTGCCGTTCCTGTATGGCGGTGTCGTCACCGAGCACCACTGGCTGAACGACAAACAGTTCGTCGATGCAGTGGCCGTCGCGATGATTACGCCGGGGCCGGTCGTCATCACCGTAGGTTTCATCGGCTATCTGGTTGCGGGACTGGCCGGTGCCTGCGTTGCCGCGCTCGGAACGTTTCTGCCGTGCTACCTGTTCACTGTGTTGCCCGCACCGTACTTCAAGAAGTATGGGCGGCTGCCTGCTGTGAAGGCGTTTGTCGATGGCATTACGGCTGCTGCCGTAGGGGCAATTACCGGTTCGGTCGTCGTCATTGCCAGGCGTTCGGTCATCGACTGGCCAACCGCGCTGATCGCACTCGCAGCCGTGCTGCTGCTGTGGCGCTTCAGGAAACTGCCAGAGCCCGTGATCGTCGTCGCAGCCGCCCTGATTGGCCTTGCCCTCTATCCGCTTCTCCATCTGCACGCCTGGTAACCCGCGTGCGGGTTAACTGCGAGGAATGCATATGAAATCGCGACGTACCTTTCTGCACGATACCGCCGCAGTCGGTGCAGGAATGATGCTGTCCCAGGCGCAGATGGTCCACGCGGCCAGCGTTCCCGGCTATGTCGACAGACTCGTCAATGCGGACGGCAAGTATGCGGCGGCGCCGCTGCCATTCACCTATGACGCACTCGAACCGGCCATTGATGCACGCACGGTTGAACTCCATTACAACTTTCACCACAAGCCAGCCGCCGCTGCGGCAAACAAGGCGGAGGAAGGACTCGCCAGGGCACGCGAAACCGGCGACTTCGCATCGGTGAAGTTCCATACCAGAGAGCTGGCCTATCAGCTGTCCAGTCACATCCTGCACACCATCTACTGGACGAGCATATCGGGTAAGGGCGGCGAGCCGAAGAGCGATCTGGCAAAAGCGATCGACACCAACTTCGGCTCATACGAGAAGTTCAGGACGCAGCTCATGGCAGCGACGATTGCCACTGAAGCGTCAGGCTGGGGCGTCGTTGGATACCTGCCTGCGACCGGAAAGCTCATGATCCTCCAGTGCGAGAACCACCAGAAACTCACGGCGTGGGGCATCCAGCCGATCCTTGTTCTCGACGTTTTCGAGCATGCCTACTACCTGAAGTATCAGAACCTCCGCAATGAGTACGTCAACCAACTTTTCAGCATCATCAACTGGGATAACGCTGCAATGAGACTTCAGGCCGCGATGCCGTCACGCGCGACGGTGTGAATGCACGCGCTTGGCACGACGTCGAGGCGAATACGCGGGTACTGAAATGACTGCTGCCCGGGCGCCACTCTCAATCCTGCTTCCTCCTGCGGGCGTGGACCAGAGCGCGTGGCTGCTGCTCGTAGCACGGAGTCTGCGCGGGATCTGCGACGGCTTCGTTGCCGTACTGCTGCCCGCGTATCTGCTGTCGCTTGGTTTCGGGAAGCTCACGGTCGGCCTGGTCGGCACCGCCACACTGCTGGGCTCTGCCGTCGCGACGATCGCTGTCGGCTTGATGGGTGGCCGTTACCCGCAGCGCGCGTTGCTGCTCTTCGCTGCGGCCCTGATGGCAGCAACCGGCCTGGCGTTTGGATTCCTGTCGTCACTTTGGCCGCTGCTCGTAGTGGCGTTTGTCGGCACGCTCAACCCGAGTTCGGGTGACGTCAGCCTGTTTCTGCCACTTGAGCACACATGTCTCGCAGAATCCGCGAAGGGCGACGTCCGAACCGCGCTCTTCGCCCGCTACAGCCTCGTGGGTGGGCTCTCGGCTGCACTAGGCGCGCTGCTCGCCGGATTACCGGATTGGGTTGTAGCCCATTTCGGCCTTTCCGCACTCGCCGTCATGCGCGCGATGTTCATCATCTACGCAATAACGGGTTTCGTCGTTTTCCTGCTGTATCTCCGGCTACCAAAGCGTAAGGCGCACGCGGCAACTGCCCGGGTGCCGCTCGGCCCGTCGCGCGCGATCGTCACGCGGCTCGCGCTACTGTTCAGCGTCGACGCGTTTGCGGGAGGTTTGCTCGTGAACTCGCTGCTCACGCTGTGGCTGATCCAGCGCTTTGGCCTTTCGCTCGCGTCAGCAGGACAGTTCTTTTTCTGGTCCGGGCTGCTCAGCGCAAGCTCGCAACTGGCCGCCGCACCGATCGCGCGAAGGATCGGCTTGCTCAACACGATGGTGTTCACACACATTCCGTCAAGCGTCAGCCTGATCGCCGCCGCCTTCACGCCGACGCTACCACTGACCCTGGTCCTTTTGCTTGTGCGCAGTGCGCTGTCACAGCTCGATGTGCCGACCCGGAGTGCCTATGTAATGGCGGTGGTGACACCACCCGAACGACCGGCCGCAGCGAGCTTTACTGCGGTGCCGCGTAGCCTCGCGGCGGCGGTAGCGCCGACATTCGCTGGTGGGCTGCTGGGAGCCGGATGGCTCGGCGCACCACTGATTGCGTGTGGCGTGCTCAAGATTGCCTACGATCTCGCGGTGCTCGCCGCTTTCCGTCATATCAGGCCAGAGAGAGGATCGTCGTGAATCGCACCAGGGCATCCCGTCGCTTCGTTGCGCGGCTCATTGGCATGCTTTTCGCAATCGTGACTTTGGCCGGTAGCGTTGCCAGTTGTGTTGCACATGGAGCGGATGACGCAGTAACTGGCGATCTGCCACTGAAGCACGTCGAGGATGTTCCACTGCCTGGGCGAGTGTCACGATTCGATTATGAAAGCTATGACCCTGACAGGCATCTGCTGTTCATCGCTCACCTGGGGGACAGCGAAGTTGTGGTGTTCGATACAGTCGCGTCCCGCGTCGTCGCGCGCATATCCGGCATATCATCGGTGCACGGCGTGCTGGTCGTGCCGGAACTCTCCCGCGTGTATGCGTCTGCGACCGGCACAAACGAGGTTGTCGCGATCGACGAGCGCACGCTGAAAATCATTGCGCGGGTGCCCGGTGGCATCTATCCGGACGGCATGGCGTACGCGCCCGATGCACACAGGCTGTTCGTTTCAGACGAGACCGGAGAAACGGAGACGGTGATCGATGTTCCGGGCAACCGTCGAATTGCAACAATTCCACTCGACGGGGAAGTGGGCAATTCGCAATACGATCCGGTTTCGCGACACATCTTCGTCAACGTGCAGACGCGACGACAACTGGTGGAGATCGATCCGGCAGCCAATACGATTGTTTCCCGTACCGATCTGCCCGGCGCGAAAGGCAATCACGGACTGCTGATTGTCCCGGAATTACGCCTTGCTCTAATTGCCTGCGAGGACAATGCTCGCCTGCTGGTGCTCGACATGCGTTCGATGAAGGTTGTCTCGGCGTTCGATGTCGGCGGCGAGCCGGATGTCCTGGCGTTCGATCCCGCATTGCACACGGTCTTCGTGGCTGGCGAGGCAGGCGTCGTGTCGATGTTCAGCGTCGACGCGTCCCGTGTGTCGAAGATTGGCGACGGGCGCGTGGGACCGAATGCACACGTTGTCAGTTTCGATGCGGCGACGCACCGGTCGTACTTTCCGCTGAAGGACGTCGGCGGGCATCCCGTCCTGCGGATCATGGCACCGCGATAGGGGCGCACCTGGTCAGTCCGGTTTCGACGCTTGCGGCGCTTCACGTGTCAGCTTTGCCTGCCGCCGGGATTTTTCATTGAGGATCTGATGACGCTTGTGGTCCGTCATTTTTTTCCAGCTGCGGGCTTCCTCACGCGTCCGGTAGCAGCCAGTGCAGAGCCCGGTCTTGCCATCGAACGCGCACAGGTCAATGCAGGGAGATTTGACTGCCATGGCTCAGGCTACGGCCCGATTGGGATTCACTTCGACCGTCACATGCGACAGTCCCTTGAACCGCTTTAGCGCCGCGTGATAGAAACCCGGGTTGCGCTGTGCTTCACCTGTGGCGACCGACACGACAGCGCTCATGTGCCCTGGGCCTACGCGCCACACATGCAGGTCAAGCACGGTGTCGCCGTTGTCTTCGATGACGTGGCGGACGTTCTCGGCCATGCGGCGGTCCGTGTTCATGTCGAGCAGGATGCCACCCGTATCGCGCATGAGACCCCACGACCAGTTTGCGATGACGAGCGCGCCGATTATGCCCGCAAGCGGGTCCATCCAGACCCAGCCAAACGCGCGGGCCAGCAACAGGCCGATGATGGCCAGCACGGAAACTGCAGCGTCTGCAATCACGTGAATGTAGGCTGAGCGGATGTTGTGGTCGCGGTTCGCGGCAGCCTGCGTGTCGTCGTGGTCGAGCTCGTGTTCTTCGAACTCGATTGAATGCTCGCCATCAGGCAGGCGGACGACGGCCTTGAAGGCATGCGGCTCGGGAATCTCTTCTTTCGACTCCAGATAGCCACCACGGTCCGCAAACGAGAAGGTCTGACGTGTACCGTCGGGACGAACCGTCATGACGGAAACTGCATCGGTTGTCAGCTTTGAAGAATGCGTTTCTGGCTTGATGCGGAAGACGGGCGGCACGCCATCCTCGAAGATCGACACGGCAAAGACGCCAGCGCTACCGAAGATGCGTTGCACCTCCTCTTCGTGGCCGTGGTCGTCTTCATGCCCATGCGCGTGGCCATGAGCGTGCCCGTGATTATGTCCGTGGCTGTGCCCGTGATGGTCGCCGCTCAGCAGCCAGACGCTCGCCAGATTGACCAGCAGGCCAAGCACCGCGATGGGGATCGCCTGGCCGAAGTGGATCGGCACCGGCGAGAGAAAGCGCGAAACGGCCTCGTACCCAATCAGCAGCGCAATCATCGCGAGCACGATGGCGCTGGTAAAGCCTGCGAGGTCTCCGAGCTTGCCGGTCCCGAATACGAAGCGCGGGTCGGCCGCGTGCCGGCGTGCGTAGGTATACGCCAAGGCAGCGATCAGCATTGCGCCGGCGTGCGTCGACATGTGGAGTCCATCGGCGACGAGTGCGAGCGAGCCAAAAAGACTGCCGCCGACAATTTCAGCCACCATCATCGCGCTGCACAGCGCGATCACCATCCAGGTTCTGCGCTCGTTCTCTTCGTGGGCTGCGCCCAGAAAGATGTGATCGTGTCCCGCCCCGAAAGCGGCGTTCTCGAATTGACTCATGTTTCTCTCACTTGAAGTAGCTGTGCACTACTTCGATCAGTTGCTCGGTCCCGCTGCCGTGCTCGTCGTCGTGCGGCTCTGCGTCGACGAGGTGCGTACGGATATGGTCTTCAAGAACCACCGCGAGCAGGCCATTCATCGCGCCACGGCTGCTCGTAATGAGCTGCAGCACGTCCATGCAACCGCGCTCTTCCTCGAGCGCACGCTCGATGGCCTCGACCTGTCCCTTGATGCGGCGCACCCGGTTGAGCAGTTTCTGTTTTTCGCGAATCGTATGGCTCATGCTCCGCCTCCAGTTATAGCGTAGGGGGGTATATTAACAAAATAGGGTGGAGGGGTATACTAAAATATCCTTGCAGGAGCCGGCGCGATGCTTTTATAATCGCGCCACACTTCGGGGAGTAGCCGCTCCAGACGCGATGTCTGGAGGCGCACGTCAACATACTTGTCGGCTTGATGGCGACATGGCGTGCGCAGCACAAGCCTGGCAAGACCGATGACGTGCATCCCTACCTTGCCGGGTCGCTGGGGTGTGTGTCATCGCAGTGTTGACTGCGCGGCCCGGTAACAACAAACCCTATGGAATCGTTCCTCGTCTCGACCAGCGTGGTCGCTCTTGCCGAAATTGGCGACAAGACGCAACTCCTCTCACTCGTTCTCGCTGCCCGTTATCGCAAGCCCATTCCGATCGTGCTCGGCGTCTTCGTGGCGACGTTGGTCAATCACGGATTTTCGGGCGCGCTGGGAGCGTGGCTCGCAAACGTCATCAATCCCCACGTCATGAACTGGGCCGTTGTCGTGTCGTTCGCGCTGATGGCCATCTGGATTCTCATTCCTGACAAGCTGGACGAAACGGATGCCGTCACGAAGGGGCACATGGGTGTGTTCGGCACGACGGTAGTGACGTTCTTTCTAGCGGAAATGGGCGACAAGACGCAGGTGGTGACGGTTGCCCTCGCGGCCCGCTTTCATGAGTTCATTTGGGTCGTCGCGGGAACGACGCTGGGCATGATGCTCGCCAATGTCCCGGTCATTTACCTTGGTCACAAGTTCGCTGACCGGCTGCCGACCAAGGCGGTACATGTAGTGGCTGCTGTTATTTTTGTGGTCCTCGGAGGCTTTGCTCTCCGAACGGCGCTGTATCCCGAAGCACATCCGCTGTTCTAAGCGGCCGGAGCGCATGTCCTGACGAGGTCTGCACATTCGCTGTTGAGTGACCGCTTCCGAAGGACATTTTGTCGTTCGAGCGGCACATCATTGGATAGGATGGGTGTCCGAATGTGGCCGCATTGCACCCCACGACCAGGCACACCGCCCGCCCACGGCCCACGCCCTCATGCGGCGGCATAACCGACCCGGAGCGGCCACTTGCATCTCTTCAAAGCAGACGTTCAGCGGGGTGACTCAGCGGTTCAGTTCGGTGTGCCAGAATTGGCTTCTGCCGATGAAGTCGAAGGCTTCTGGCCACGACGGATCATGGTCTGCCTCGACCTGAAACGTCGCGCCACCTGAAAAGCGAAGGCAAAGCACGTAAGCATCTGTTTGCGTGACAGCGACCACGGACTGGCCTATTAACTCAACGAGTTTATCGCAGAAGCCTACGCTTCCTTGGCGGATTACATTTTCTCCATCTGCAATTGCAGCCCTATTATAGACGGTGAACCGTTCTTCCTGAAAAACGAGCTGGAAATAGTCGTGGATAAATGCAACCTGCGACAGCGGTTCAATGGGCACTAGCCTACTATCCATGCGTCGTGTTCCTTGCACAGCAACTGGCGACAATTTACCTCAGGGTGTCGAACGGCACATAGTGGCCACACGGCGTCCCACGACCTGACGTGTCTGTTCGTCCCCGGCCCGCGACTCACACAACAGGTGTGTTTATGCCTTCGCGCGCGGAATCATTTCCAAGGCCGCCTGCACAGTCTCGAAGAACTCTTCCGCAAGGGTGTAGTACATCAATGCGATTGGATTCTCGGTAGGCGTTTCGCGTATGAAGTTCCTGCCGCGCTCGACAAGAATGTCAATTGGTCGATAGTTCTCGCTCAATCAGCAGGCGAGTGTATGATTGACGGCACTCGACAGTTCGTAGATCGCAGTATCACGACGATACAGCCGAAGCTCCGTAAATCGCTCATTATTCAGCTCCTGCTGCAAAGAGGCAATTTTTTGGACTAGCTGATCGATCCTGCTCGTTGTCAAAGCAACACCTCAAATTTTCCGTGAAGAGAACCGGCACTACGACCGAGACTTCATCCCGAGAACTGTGAGTTCGGGATCTGTCGTACAGCGTTTTAACGCTGTACGGACCGACTTCGTCTCCGATTGTCGACGATCTGAGGGCGCAAGTCGAATGGCCAGTTCCGCCGACCACTGCCCGAAGCGGCCGGACAAGACCACTATGTCGTGAAAACCTGCGCACCGAGCCCAACAAGCCGGGAGCAGTCACGCAAGCTATTCCAGATTGCACCGAGCCCGGGGCGATAACTAGCTCCGCTCCGGATCACGAAGCTCCGACGTCATGTTAGTCAGGATGTTTTGCCGCCGCGTATTCAGTGATGCTCCGCTCTGGACATTGCACGCGTCCGATCCGCACCATCTCACGACGCCCGGCGCGCCCTCACGCGCGCCAGCGTGACGTTCTGTGGACTCCCGGCCCAGACTGCGAGCGCAGAGTAATTATCGGCGTGCGGCGCGCTGTCCGTATGACGGATCGCCTCGTGCTCGATCAGCACGGCCCAGTCGTCGACGGTATGAACGACGCGCAGGCGATCTTCGAGTGCATCCTCCGCGACGGATTGCCAGAGCCCGTCGGTGCAGAGCAAGAACACATCGCCATCTTCCAGCACGTGCGGCGGGCTGATCGTGGGCGCGATCTGGCCGCGCATGCCGAGCGCCATATGCAGCCAGGCGGGATTGACGCCGTCGCCTGGCAGGCCTGCGTCCAGCAGTTGCTGGCGCACGCTGTGATCGCGCGTCTGTTCGATCAGCGCGCCGCGTGCGAACCGGTAGAGGCGGCTGTCGCCGAGATGGACCCATTGCGCGATGTCGTGCCGCCGGTCGATGAAGAGCGCCACGACGGTCGCACTCATGCGGCCGCGCTCGCGGTCGCGCTGCTGCATCGCGAGGATCGCGGCGTGTGCTTCCTCGATGCACTCGAGCAAGGTCTGCGCGAGCGTGCGGCCGGTGTCCTGCGCCCGGTGGAGGATGCGCTCGACTGCGCAACGCGAGGCGATTTCGCTACCAGGATCGCCGGAGACGCCGTCGCTCACGACAAAGCAGGCGTAGTCGTCCGTGATGGTGTAGCCAAGCGCATCCTGGTTGCTGTCCCGCTGTCCCGCGCGCGAGAACTGGGCACACGAGAGATTCATGCGCCGGCAGAAGGCGCCGGGCGGCGTCGCGCGTGATAGTTCCTCACCTCGTCGTCGTACGCGCGCAGGAAGGCCCTGCCGAATACGGCGCTGAAGTCATCCTCCACGGCGAGCATCGTCTCGTGGTGCATGCGTTCATAGCGATCCCACAAGCGCACCTTGCGCAGCATCGGCACGAACTGTTCGTAGCGGGTCGGTTCGCTTCGTTCGGCGAGACGTGAGGGCGAGAAGCGCTGCAGCAGGTCGTTCAGGGCGGCGCGCATGCCTGCGACCATGGCGATCTGGTGCGCCTGCAGGTCGTGGAACGCGTCTTCCACGGCGCCGGGCGGCGTCATGAAGCCAGGGAACGGCAGGCCGAACATCTGCCGCAGCGCCGCGCTGCCGTCGGGCAGCAGCTTCAGCGGATTGTTCTCGCGGTCGAGCAGCACGGTCATGTCGGCTTTCACTTCGCGTTTGAGGATGCTGCGCGAGGAGAGCAGCGCGACTGTGCCATTGGCGAACAGCGCAAGCAGTTGCCCCGCAGTGTGCAATTGTTCGGTTGACCAGTCGCAGGTGGCCTTGTCGAGACCCGCGCCGCGCAGGAAGGCGGAAAGCAGGGCGTCGGCCGAGTCGGGCGCTGTGGTGGCAGTGTCCGCATCCGCCGAAGCGGTGCTGGTCGACGGCGACGCGCTTGTGCTTTTTGCGTTGCTTCTGTCGTTCGCGGCAGCCGGTTTTTGGGCGGCCGGCCGAGGCGTGGGCGGCGATGCATCGCGCTCGCGCCCGGGGTCCGGTTTTACAAACGCGCTCGTGCGCAAAGGCGTATCGGCCGCGCGTTCGATGGCGCCGCGCAACGCGAATTGCGCCGCCTGCGTCGTGACGGGCTGCGCCATTGACGAGTCGGCACCGCCTGAGCGTGCGAAAAGCGCGAGGGGATCGGTGGGGATGGGCGGCGTGTCGTTGAGCGCGGCGGTTTCCATGCCTTGCCTCGCGACGTTTTGCGCGACAGGCGTAGCGGCCGCGCTTGTGGTCGTGGCGCCAGCGTTGCCGCCGACGCCCGTGTGTGCGCGCAGCACATACGGGCCGATGCGGATCGCGTCGCCGGATTCGAGCGCATGCTCCTCGGTGTATTCGAGCGGCGTGTCGTTGATCTCCACCACTGAGACGCTGCTCAGATTCTTCAGCACGCAGTGATCGCCGTCGATCTGCAGCAGCGCCTGCAGCCGCGAAACTTGACGCGTTTCGTCGGGCAGCACCAACTGGTTGTCGGCGTTGCGGCCGATCGTGCCGCCCGGCGGACGAAACTCCACGCTGGTTTCGGCGTGGACCGGTTCTCCTGCGTACTCGATGACGGTCAATTGCATGATGCAGACTGAATCACATAAAGACGGATAAAAAGGCGCGCGGCGCGGGACGCTCCATCAGGATGGTGCAACCTTGCGGCGCGCGGCGTCGAATGCGGGGCCCCAGATCGGGTGTCCCTTCTCTGCGGCGGACAACTCGAAATGCGGATCGATCCGCAAGATCGCCTCGAACTCCGAGCGGCATTGCGCAACGCGGTTCGTCACGCAGTAGCTGAACGCCATCAGCTTGTGCGCGTCGATCTGCGTGGAGCGGTCGCCGTCGACAGTGGCGTTGCTGTTGCGCAGCAGCTGGATGGTGCGCGGGTAGTCGCCCGCAGCGTACGAGTCCTGTGCGGCAGCAACGGCATTCGCGGCGGCGCGTTGCGCGGGCGACAGGCTCGTACAACCGCCCGCGGCAAGAAGCGTTGCGGCGACGGCCAGTAAAAATGCGCCGGCGAGGGCAGCCCGCGTGCGATTCGCGCGTAACAAGTTCCAGGTAATCGGCCAGGTCATTTTCGGCGATCCGGTATTTACTTCTTCATGTGAGCCATGGAAGTAACTTCTACGGCCCGTGAAATTTTTTATAGAGGTGGCATTCGGAGAGCGTTGCGATCACGAATCGTACGAACTATAGTCTAGTCACCTGAATTTTCATCATATGAATTATTACTCGTGAGACACGGCCGGCGATAGATTAATTTAATTCCGCGAATATTCGAAAGGCATTGTCCCAATTCCGCGTGTTGACGCGGAAAATTTCGGGGCAAGCGTTCCGGGAGCAAAGACTTCCAACCCCTGAATTCAGGCGTGAATCCAGGGGCGGGGGACGTTTTTGCCTTTGCATTTGCAATGTGAATTCGCGCTGATTAAGAGGGTTTGGACGGTATGTACGGAGTGCCATTTAAACGCGTGCATAATCCACGCGAGGGGATTTATTTTGCCCTTTTATTATTGTGCGGATGCGCATCGACAGAGAAGGATTTGCCGGTCCCTTATGCCGTCACGTTTCAGGTGGCGGCTGACGTCAATCGCGATTCGCAGAATCGGCCTGCCCCTGTTGCGTTGCAAACATTTCAACTCAAATCCGATAATAATTTCCGGAAGGCGGATTATTTCTCTCTGCAGAACAAGCCTGAAGACGCGCTGGGCCCGGAGCTGGCGGGCACGGACCGGATCGTCCTGAGACCCGGAGAGTCGCGCACGCTCCACTACACCGGCGGCGAGACGGTGCGCAGTCTCGGCATCGTGGCGGGCTATCGCACCCTCGAAAAGCGCCGCTGGAAAATTACCGTGGCGCTGCCGCAGCCCGCCAGCACCAATCTGTTCAAGTTCTGGCAGGGCAAGCCTTCCGAAGCGCATTTCGTGATCGTGGTGCAGGGCGACGGACTCGTCGCGACGCCGGCCAGCGGTGACGCACGATGAACGACCGCATGAATCCTCCTCTCGCGCCTGCCACGGGCAGTGCCGGACTGCGCGAGCGCGTGGTGTGGTCCGAAGGCATGTTTTTGCGGCCGCAACATTTCCAGCAGCTCGAGCGCTATTTCGAGCGCTATGTGCACTTGCGCTGCGCGCCGCTGCAGCGCTTTCTGTGGGGCTTCGCATCGCTGCAGATCGACGAGGAGGCGCTGGCGCTTGGCAAGGTGATGCTGCGCGCGGCAAGCGGCATCCTGCCGGACGGCACGCCGTTCGACTTCTCGCATCTCGACGAGGCGCCCGAAGCACTCGAGGTGAGCGCCGATGTGCGCGACGCCACGGTCGTGCTCGCGCTGCCGGCGTCGCGCAGCAGCAGCGCACAGGTGACGTTCGGCGGCGGCGATCGCGCGCTGGCGCGCTATGTGGCGCACGAAGCCGAGATCGCCGATGTCAACGAGGTCCGGCTGGAGCCAGCGCTGGTTCAGTTAGGACGACTGAAACTGAAGCTCGCGCTCGCCGCCGAGGTGGACGACGACTGGTACGCAATGGGTGTGCTGCGCGTGGTGGAGCGGCGCACTGACCGTCAACTGGTGATCGAGGAAACGTATATTCCGCCGCTGCTCGATGCACATGCCCACCCGCAGCTCGCGGGCTATGTGCAGGAGCTCGACCGGCTGCTCTCGCAACGCAGCGAGCTGCTGGCGGGGCGTCTCGCGCAGGCGGGGCGCGGCGGCGTGTCGGAGGTCGCCGACTTCCTGCTGTTGCAACTCGTCAACCGTTACCTCGCGATCGCGTCGCACACGGCGCAGACGCCGGGCATTCATCCGGAGCTGCTGTTTCGCGACTGGCTCAAGCTGGCCGCCGACTTCGCCACCTTCACGGCGGCTTCACGGCGGCCCGAGGTGCTGCCCGTGTATCAGCACGACGACCTGCGCGCGACCTTCGGCGCGCTTTTCGCGGAGCTGCGCCGCTCGCTTGCGACGGTACTCGACCAGCACGCGCTGCAGATCGCGCTCGAAGAAGCGGGCAACGGCGTGCGGGTCGCCGTGATCGCCGACACGTCGCTGCTGCGCGATGCGGGCTTCGTGCTGGCCGTGCGCGCCGATATTCCCGCCGAGAGCGTGCGTGCGCGCTTTCCGTCCCAGATCAAGCTGGGCCCGGTGGAGCGCATTCGCGATCTGGTGCAACTGCAGTTACCGGGCATCGCCGTGCGGCCGCTGCCGGTCGCGCCGCATCAGATTCCCTACCACGCGGGCCACAGCTACTTTGAGGTCGACAAGGGCGGCGACCTCTGGCGCCAGCTCGAACGCTCAGGAGGCCTCGCGCTTCATCTTGCGGGTGACTTCCCGGGCCTTGCGATGGAGTTCTGGGCGATCCGCGAGATGCGCGCAGGCGGCGTGCGCGCAGGCGACGCGCGTGAGCGAGACATCCGATGAATCCGCTCAACGATCCCGTCTCCGCCGAACGCGCTTCCGGACACGGCGCCTTCACGGCCTCGCGTTCCGGATTCGGCCCGGCGCCTGGCGACGACGCGTGGCAGGCGGACGCGCTTCACGAGCAGGCGCACGGGTTCCCGGGCCCGGCGGCTTCCGGGGACGGCGGCAATCCTCTCGTCGCGGCGGCCAACGCGCTGCTGAACCTGATCCCGCAGATCCGCTACACCGTGCACCACCCGAATCCGGCGTGGCTGCGCGAGCATCTCGCCAACGAGATCCGCCAGTTCGAACAGCGCGCGCGCGATGCGGGTGCGTCGCCCGAGCAGATCGGCGCGGCGCGTTATTGCCTGTGCACGGCCCTCGACGAAGCCGCGGCGCTCACGCCATGGGGCGGAACGGGCGACTGGTCGGCGAACAGCCTGCTCGTCGCCTTTCACAACGAGACGTGGGGCGGAGAAAAATTCTTCGAACTCCTCAATCGTTTGATGCAGCAGCCACGCGAGCAGCTGAATCTGCTCGAACTGCTCTACTACTGCCTGGTGCTCGGCTTCGAGGGACGCTATCGCGTGCTCGACAACGGCCGGGCCCAGCTCGACGACCTGCGGCACACGCTTGCGCGCACGATCCGCAGCGTACGCGGCGACTACGACGCGGCGCTGTCCACGCATTGGCGCGACGAGATCGCGCGCGAGGGCCCGCAGCGCTTCGCCGTGCCGCTCTGGGCCTGCGCCGCGTTGACCGTGCTGCTGGGCTTCGGCGCCTATGTCGGGCTCGATCTCGCGCTGGCCGGCCGCTCCGACAAGGCGTTTGCGATGATTGGCCGTCTGCAGGTGCCGGGCGTGCGCCTGCAGGCGGCCGAGCCGCAGGCGGTGCGCCCCGTGCCGCCACCGCGCCTTGCGGGCTTTCTCGCTCCGGAGATCGCCGAAGGTCTCGTGGAAGTGCGCGATCTCGCCGACCGCAGCGTGATCGTGCTGCGCGGCGACGGGCTCTTCGAGTCCGGATCCGCCAGCGTGATCGACCGTTATCAGCCGACGCTCGCCCGTGTCGCGGCGGCGCTCGCGCAGGTGCCTGGCGCAGTGGTCGTGGCCGGGTACACGGACAACGTGCCGGTCCATAGCGCGCGCTTTCCGTCGAACTGGGATCTCTCGGTCGAACGCGCGCAGGCCGTCGCAAGCATCCTTGCCGCGCGTCTTGGCGACAGCACCCGCGTGCGCGCCGAAGGACGCGGCGCCACCGATCCCGTCGCGCCGAACGACACCGCGGCGAACCGCGCGCGCAACCGGCGCGTCGAGATCACCTTGCGCGGAGCGCCGCCGAAGCTCGCGACGCCGGGCTCGGGAGACGCTCCGTGAGCCGCGTCGCGAAAATCGCGCTGCTGGGGGCGCGCGTCTGGGCCTTGATCGGGCTGGTTGCGCTCGCGGCGCTGATCTGGCTCGTCGGACCGTTGATCGCGGTGGGTGCGTACCGGCCGCTCGACAGCGCCGTGGCGCGCGTGCTCGTCATCGTGCTGCTGTTCGCGGTGTGGGCCGGCCGCGCGGGGTATCGGCACTGGCGCGCCGCACAGCTCAACGCGCAGTTGCTGAGCCAGTTGCGCGAGCCCGTTGAAGAACGCCCTACGCACGCGGAGGAAGCACCGCACGCCCAGGAGCTGCGCAGCCGCTTCGACGAGGCCGCGCGCCTGTTGCGCAACGCACGGCTCGGCGCCGCGCAGGGCGGGCAGGGCACACAGGTCGCTCAGGGCCTGCGGGGACGCACCCGGCGCTGGTTCGAACGGTTCACGCGACAGTATCTTTACCAACTGCCGTGGTACGTCTTCATCGGCGCGCCCGGCTCGGGCAAAACCACGGCGCTCGTCAACTCGGGGCTGACGTTTCCGCTCGCGGAGCAGTTCGGCAAGGCCGCGATCCGCGGCGTGGGCGGCACGCGCCACTGCGACTGGTGGTTCACCAACGAAGCCGTTCTGATCGACACGGCCGGCCGCTATGCGACGCACGAAAGCAATCGGGCGCTCGATCAGGACGAGTGGTCGGGCTTCCTCTCGCTGCTCAAGAAGTATCGTGTGCGCCAGCCGCTGAACGGGGCGCTGCTCACGATCAGCGTCTCGGATCTGCTGGGCGCGACGGAGGTCGAGCGCACCGCGCACGCCATGGCGCTGCGCAAGCGCTTGCAGGAGTTGCGCACGGAGCTCGGTATCCAGTTGCCGGTCTATGTGCTCGTGACGAAGGCGGACCTGCTGTCCGGCTTCAACGAGTATTTCGCGCGCTTCAATCGCACCGAGCGCGCACAGGTGTGGGGCTTCACGATCGCGCTGGCCGAGACCGAGGCGCGCGACTTCAGCCTGCGTACCGTGTTCGATCGCGAATACCGGCTGCTGCACCGGCGCCTGAACGACGCGCTGCCGGAACTCTTCAGCGCCGAACCCGACGCGCGCAGGCGCGAGCTCATCTACTCGCTGCCGCAGCAGTTCAGCGGCCTGCAGGAGGTGCTCGGACAGTTCGTCGAGCAGGTGTTCTCGAGCTCGCAATTCGATTCGATGCCGCTCCTGCGCGGCGTTTATTTCACGAGCGGCACGCAGGAAGGCACGGTCTTCGACCGCGTGATGGGCGGCATCAAGCGCTTCCTGAAGATCGACGGCGTGCCGCCTGCGCCTCATGCGGCGGCGAGCGGGCGCAGCTTTTTCCTCAAGGACCTGCTGCAGGAGCTCATCTTCAAGGAGGCGCGGCTCGCCGGCACCGATCTGCGCTGGTACCAGCGCCAGCGCATGCTGGCGCTGGTCGGCTACGCGCTCCTCGCACTCCTGCTGGCGGGCGCGCTGGCGGCGTGGGTGGGCAGCTACGCACGCAACCGCGCGTACCTCGCGGCGATCGAGGCGAACGTGCCGCAGATCGATCACGCGCTCCAGGGCGTGACCATCACCGACGCCGACAATATTGCGCGCGTGCTGCCGATGCTCGACGCGATTCGCAACATCGCGCACGTGGATGGCGTCGATCCGGCCAACCCGTCGCTCGCGTACCGCTGGGGACTCTTCCAGGGCGACAAGGTGCAGTCCGCCGCTGAGAACGTCTATCACCGCGCGCTCGACGAACTGCTGCTGCCGCTCGCTGCGCGGCGCCTCGAAACGGCGGTGCGCGACGCGCCGCCCGACGACCCCGCCTATCTCTACGCGGCCCTCAAGGCGTATCTGATGCTCCACGACACCGCTCATTACGATCCGGATTTCGTGCAGGCGGTCCTCGATCTCGAGATCGCCTCGGCGCCGGGCGCGAATCTCACGTCCGCGCAGCGCAACGATCTGCGGGCGCACATGGCGGCGCTCTTCGCGGGCCGCGTGGTGGTTTCGCCATTTGCGCAGAACGAGCAGATGGTAGCCGGCGCGCGCGAGAAACTCACTCGCCTGACCTTCGCGCAGCGCCTCTATGCGCAGCTTGCGCGTACGCTGCGGCCCGCCGCGGCGGCCTGGGACGTGAGCGCGGCACAGATGGCGGGCCCCTCGGGCGCACTGGTGTTCCGGCGCGCGAGCGGCGCGAGCCTGAGCGACGCCGTGCCGGGCCTGTTCACCTACGACGGCTACTGGAAGGTCTTCGACCGGCGGCTCGCGGCGGCGGTCGATGCGTTCGGCCGCGACGAAGTCTGGGTGCTCGGGCTGAGCGCGCCGGAAGCCGCGACACCAGTGCAGGTGAGCGCGCGGGCGAAGGACGTGCGCTCGCTCTACTTCGACGACTACATCCGCCGATGGGACGGCTATCTCGGCGATCTGCGCTTGCAGAGCACGTCGACGCTTGCACAGACGACGCAGATCGCCCGCATTCTCTCGTCGCAGGACTCGCCGCTCGCGCGACTCGCCGATGCCGCCGCGCGGCAAACGACGCTCTCGCAAAGCGTGAACACGCCGGGCGGCGCGAGCGGACTCGCCGCGAACGCGCAGGACAAGGTGAACCAGGCGCGTGAATCGTTGGCGCAGATCCTGGGGCAGCCGCAGGGCGGCGGCGACGCAGCGGGCGAGTCGAACCGCCCCGAAGCGGTGGTCGACGCCCACTTCGCGGACCTGCGCGAGTTCAGCAGCCTCGCGGCGGGCGGCGCCGGCGGCGCGAATGGCGCAAGCGGCACGAGCGCGGCGCTGGCGGCCGTCCTCAAGTCGATCGATGGACTCTATACGTGGCTCACGGCAGCTGACGCCGCACTGCGCGGCGGCGGGACCCCGCCGCAGTCGGACAGCGCCGACCAGATCCGCGCCCAGGCGGGCCGCATGCCCGCGCCGTTCCGGCAGATGCTGGGCGACCTCGCGAACGCCGCGCAGAGCAACGTCACGCGCAACGTCGACCAGAATCTCGCGCAAAACGCGTCGGTCAACATCGGCGACTTTTGTCGCCAGGCGATCGCGGGGCGCTACCCGTTCACACGCGGTTCGACACGCGACGTGGCGCCTGGCGACTTCGCGCTCATGTTCGCGCCGGGCGGCCTGATGGACGACTTCTTCCAGAAGAACCTGCAAAGCCGCGTAGATGCGAGCGTCCAGCCGTGGCGTTTCATCGGCGGATCTGGCGGGTCCGGTGACAGCGGGCTGCTCGCGTCGTTCGAGAAGGCCGCGGTGATACGCGACGCGTTTTTTCCTGGCGGTGCGCGCGAGCCGACCATCAAGGTGGAGATCAAGCCGCTCGACATGGACCCGGAAATCTCCGAGTGGACGCTCGACGTGGACGGCCAGCAGGTGCGCTACGCGCATGGGCCGCAGGCCCCCGTCACGGTGCAGTGGCCGGGGCCGCGCGGCATGAACCAGGTGAGCCTGCAGATCACCGATCAGTCGGGCGCGACCGACGGCTTCACGATTCAGGGGCCGTGGGCGCTGATGCGCCTGTTCGATCGCGGCGCACCGGCGCGTGCTCAGGCATCCGAGCAAATGGTGGTTGGCTTCAACGTGGATCATCACGCGCTCGCCATGCAGGTGACGGCGGACAGCGTGCGTAATCCCTTGCGTCTTACCCAACTGGAGTCGTTCTCGTGTCCGGGGAAATCATGAACGGTCCCTGCATCGGCGCTGAATTCGGGTTGCCAGCGTGGTATGGCAAGTTGCCGGGGGCGGGCGACTTCGTGGGCCGTCGCATGCCGGGCCAGCTCGCGCGCACCTGGGAGCGCTGGCTCGCGCAGGGCATGGCCTCGGCTCGCGCGGGCCTCGACGTGCGCGCGCCGGTCTGGCGCTTCGCGATTCCCGCCGGCAGCGGCGACGGCTGGGTGCAGCTCGGTTGCGTCGCGCCGAGCCACGACCGCGTCGGGCGGCGCTATCCGCTCGTCGTCGCACAGGCCATCGCACCGTCCGCCCACGCGGGCTACGGGAGACCCGGCGAGCCAGCGCTCGCTTGCGCCGACGCGCGCATCCGGGCGATGGACGCCATCGTTCAGGACGCGATCCGCCGCGCGCATGGGCCGGAGGAGTTCGATCTCGCGCTGGCCGAGGGGCTGCGCGACGGCGCGTCGCGCGGCCCGGGAGAAGGCGCGCGCGACGGCACTCACGAGGCCACGGCGGCGGATGGAGGCTGGCCGAACCTGTGGGAGTACTTCGACCCGAACGGCATGACGAGCTTCTGGTGGACCGATGCCGGACACGGCGCGCCACGCACCGACGTCCACACGGGCGGGCTCGACACCGCGCTGTTTCAGCGGCTCTTCGGTGAGCCGGGCAGAGGCGAGCGATGACACACGCTGCCCCGGAGAACGTGCGGCGCGGCGGCGCGCGTGCCGCATATGGAGGAGAGACATGACCGAGTCGCACTACGTCGAAGCGGCGGCACACGCCGCGCCGCCTGGCGCCGATGGCGTGCGGCCGTTGCCGAACGGCCACCGCCTCGCCGGGTTCGAGCTCGACTCGGTGCTGGGCAAGGGCGGCTTCGGCATCGTCTACCGCGCGTTCGACCGCACACTGCAGCGCGCGGTCGCGATCAAGGAATATATGCCCGCGATGCTCGCTTCGCGCGCCGGCGACTTCACGGTCGCACTGCGCGCGGCGCGTTTTTCGCAGGCATTCGACGCGGGCCGCGCCGCGTTCCTGAACGAAGCGCGGCTGCTCGCGCAGTTCGACCATCCGGGGCTCGTGAAGGTGCTGCACTTCTGGGAGAGCCACGGCACCGCCTATATGGTGATGCCGTTCTACGAAGGCCAGACGCTCGAGCAGCTCCAGAAGCGCGGCAAGCAGATGAGCGAAGCGGCGCTGCGGCGCCTGCTCGCTTCGGTGCTGGGCGCGCTGGACGTGCTGCATCGCGCGCAGTGCTTTCACCGCGACATCTCGCTCGACAACATCCTCATGCTGCCCAACGGCAACCCGGTGCTGCTGGACTTCGGCGCGGCGCGCAAGCTGATCGGCGACATGGTCGACGAGACCGCCATGATGCTCAAGCCCGGCTACGCGCCGATCGAGCAATACACCGACGATCCCGCGTTCAGGCAAGGACCCTGGACCGACATTTATGCGCTGGGTGCGCTCGCGTATGCGCTGATGACCGGCGAACTGCCGCCGGCGGCGGTGGTGCGCAGCATTCAGGATCAGTACCGGCCGCTGGCGGGCCGTGAAGCCGCTGGCCATGACGGGGAGCACTACGGCGAGCGCCTGCGCGCCGCAATCGATCACGCGCTTGCGCTGCGCATCGAGGACCGGCCCGATTCTGTCGGCGCATTTGCCCAGGCGCTCGACTTGCACGAGGTTTCGCCAAGCGTGTTCGTGCCCGCGGGCTATGACGCGCCCGCCCGCGCGGCAGGCATTGCCGCTGACGTCGGGGGGGCGAGCGCGCAAGACGACGCTACGCACGAAGCGCCCGCGCCGCGAGGAGCAACACCCGCCGTAGAGGCGGCGCCTGCGCCTGTCGATGCCACTGCCGCGAACGAAGGTGAGGGAGCGGAAACACCGCCGTCCGTCGAGGCCCCGTCGCATGACGGCGCGGCGCCGCAAGCGCAAAACGCGTCACCGCGAGAGGCCGCTCACGAGCAAGTTGCTCCACAACTGGCCGCAGAAGTCTCCGGGGAGACTGGGGAACGCCACGAAAGTACGGTATCCGAAGCTTCACATCGGCAGTTCAGTTGGCGCATGTTGCGCATCCCTGCGCTGGTCCTGCTGCTCATCCTCGTAGTGGGTGTTCCCGTTCTGCGCTTCGCGATTCATGCGCCGCCCGTTCCCCGGCCGGCGGTCGCGAGCCGCAGTGCGCCACCCGCGCCTGCGAGCCATGCGCCCGCACTCGCGCAGGCGCTTCCCGGCGCCAATGCGCCGGGGCAGTCGTCCGCGCAGGCGCAGCAGCAGCCGGGCGCGTCGGGCTTGATGCCCGCCGCGCCTGCGATGACCACCGACACGACGGTGGTGGAAGTCCAGGCGGGCAAGGACAAGCCCCTCAACGCGACCGATGCGGCCACCGCCGCCGCGGCCACGGTGCAGCCAGCCCAAACGAACGCAGCGGCCCAGCCGCCCGCTGAAGCGCACGCCTCGCCTGCGGTGTCCGACGCATCCGCGCCGGTCGTCGCGCAGGCGCCGCGCTCTTCGGTGCGCACGCCCGCGCCGCTGCCGCCCGTGCGCGTGCACTTCCAGATCGTTCCGTGGGGCGAGGTCTATGTCGACGGCGTGCGGCGCGGAGTCAGTCCACCGTTTCGCACGGCGAGTCTGGCGCCGGGCACGCATCGCATCGAGATCCGCAACGGCTCGTCGAAACCGTACGTGCGCATGGTGACGCTCGATGCGGGCAGCGCGCCGCTCGAAATCAGCCATACGTTCGAGTAATTCCCGCAAGGAGACCGCACGATGATCGACACCCTGCTCGCACCGATCAGCGCCGACGCGCCGTGCGGACCGGACCTCGAATACGACGCCGACTTTCTCGCGCTTCAGCGCAGCGCGGCCGGCAAGCCGGACGAGCAGTACGGCGAGACCCGCATCGCCGCGCAGCCGCCCGCATGGCGCGACGTGGAGCGCATCGCGCTCACACTGCTCGCGCGCACGAAGGATCTGCGCGTCGTCGTGCCGCTCACGTATGCGTGGATCGACAGCCGCGGTCTGGAAGGCTATGCCGACGGGCTGCGTCTCACGACGTCGCTGCTCGACGCGTACTGGGAAGCGCTGCACCCCATGCTCGCCGTGGACGGCACGCCCGATCCGCTGCCGCGCTTCAACGTTCTCGCCGAGCTTGCAGGCCCGCAGGGCTGTGCGCGCGCAGCACGCGAGCAGCCGCTGCTCGGCACTCTGAGCGTGAGCGCGGCGCTCGACGTGCTGCGGCAAGGCGACGGCGTCGATGGAGGGCAGGCAAACACCTACGCCGGCGGACGCGAGCGACTCGTGCGCGAGTGGCGCGACGCGTTCGAGTCGGCCAGCCCGGCTCTGCACGCGGGGCTCACGATCCGGGAGCATCTCGCGCATTTGCGGCGCAGCGTGAGCGAGCGTCTCGGCGACGCGTGGACGCTCGATGCGAGCGCGCTCGAGCGGCAGCTCGCCACCCTGGCCGCGGCGCTGCCTTCGGGCAGGACAACGGCAGCGGCGCAGGAAGCCGCGCCGGGAGCAGGCGGCCAGGAACCGCAACCCATGTCGCAGCGGTGGGGCGCTGCGCGGCCGCCCGCCGCCAGCACCGCCAGCACCGCCAGCACCGCCAGCACCGCCAGCACCGCCAGCACCGCCAATGGCGCCAATGGCGCTGCTTGGCGCGACGCCGAAATATCGAGCCGGTCCGACATCGACGTCGGGCTCGAAAAGATGTGCCGCTACTTCGAGCTGCACGAGCCGAGCCATCCTGCACCGATCTTTTTGCGCCGCGCGCAACGCCTGCTCTCGCTGAACTTCTACGAGATCTTCCGCGACATCGCACCGGAGAGCGTGCGAGAGCTCGACCATCTGAGTGGTCATCGCAACGAATCGCCGCAATGATGCGCGGCGATGCACGACAGCGCGCGGCCCCGGATGCGCAAGGGCCGCGCACGGATCAATGCAGGGATCGATACGGTAATCGACCCCGTGAAGCGCACGGGTTGCGCGGGAGCTGACTCACATGTCTCGACACAAGTCATCGGCAGGAGCCCAGAAGTTCATCGGACGCAATCGCGCGCCCCGCGTGCAGATCGAATACGACGTCGAGCTCTATGGCGCCGAGCAGAAAGTGCAGTTGCCGTTCGTGATGGGCGTGCTGGCCGATCTCGCCGGCAATCGCGGCGACGCGCTGCCCGAGCTGGCCGAGCGCCGCTTCGTGGAGATCGACGTCGACAACTTCGACGACCGCATGAAGTCGATTGCGCCGACGCTCGCGTTCGAGGTGCCCAACACGCTCACGGGCGACGGCGTGCTCGGCGTGGAGATCGCGTTCAGCAGGATCGACGACTTCTCGCCCGCCGCGCTCGCGCGCAACGTCGAGCCCCTGCGCCGCCTGCTCGAAGCGCGCACCCAACTCGCGAACCTGCTCTCGTACATGGACGGCAAGCGCGGCGCGGAGGCGTTGATCGCGCGAGCGCTCGGCGATCCGGCGCTGCTGGCCGAGCTTTCCAGGCCAAGGGCACTCCCTGGGCCGAAAGATGCGGATGACCCGCCGCAACACGGCAATGATCCAACGCACGAACCCAGGCACGACTAAAAGCAGGAGGACGAACATGAGCCGGACCGAGCCGCAAAACGCGCTGCAAAGCCCAGTCTCCACCTTGCCCGCAACCACGCTCAACGGCGACCAGTTCGCCGTTCTGCTGGAGCGCGAAATCAGCCCCAAGACCGAACTTGCGCGCGAGACGGTGCAGCATGCGGTGCAGACGCTCGCGCGCGAGGCGCTCGAGCACAGCGGCAGCGCGACGCTGTCGTCGGACGCTTACGAGGGCGTACGGCAAGTGATCGCCGCAATCGACCAGAAGCTTTCCGCGCAGATCAACGCGATGCTGCATCACCCCGAGTTTCAACGTCTGGAGGCCTCGTGGCGCGGGCTGCACTACCTCGTGAACAACACGGAAAGCGACGAGATGCTCAAGATCCGCGTCATGCCCGCAAGCAAGAAGGAGCTGGCGCGCATGCTCAAGCGCCACAAGGGTATCGCGTGGGACCAGAGCCCGCTCTTCAAGAAGATCTATGAAGAGGAATACGGACAATTGGGCGGCGAGCCGTTCGGTTGCCTCGTGGGCGATTACTACTTCGATCACAGTCCGCCCGATGTCGAAATGCTGCAGTCCGTCTCGAAGATCGCGGCGGCGGCGCACGCGCCGTTCATCGGCGGGGTATCGTCCGCGCTCATGCAGATGGACTCGTGGCAGGAACTCTCGAATCCACGCGACCTCACGAAGATTTTCCAGAACACGGAGTACGCCGCCTGGCGCAGCCTGCGCGAATCGGAAGACTCGCGCTATGTCGGGCTCGCGATGCCGCGCTTTCTCGCGCGGCTGCCATACGGCGCACGCACCGACCCCGTCGACGAATTCGAGTTCGAGGAGGAAACCGACGGCGCGCGGCACGATCACTACACCTGGACCAACGCGGCCTATGCGATGGCGGCCAACATCAACCGCTCGTTCAAGCTCTACGGCTGGTGCTCGGCGATTCGCGGCGTGGAGTCGGGCGGCGCGGTCGAGAATCTGCCATGCCACACGTTCCCGACCGACGACGGCGGCGTCGATCTCAAGTGCCCCACCGAGATCGCGATCAGCGACCGGCGTGAGGCGGAGCTTGCGAAGAACGGACTGATTCCGCTCATTCACCGCAAGAACTCCGACGTGGCGGCTTTCATCGGCGTGCAGTCGCTCTACCAGAGCGCGGAGTACCACGACCCCGATGCGACAGCCAACGCCCGGCTCTCCGGCCGGCTGCCGTATCTGTTCGCGTGCAGCCGTTTCGCGCATTACCTCAAGTGCATCGTGCGGGACAAGGTGGGTTCGTTTCGCGAGCGGCCGGACATGGAGCGGTGGCTCAATGACTGGATCATGAACTACGTGGACGGCGACCCGACAAACTCGTCGCAGGAGACCAAGGCGCTCAAGCCGCTGGCCGACGCGAGGGTGGAAGTGGAGGCCGTGGAGGACAACCCCGGCTACTATTCGGCGCGCTTTTTCCTGCGGCCGCACTATCAGCTCGAAGGACTCACGGTGTCGCTGAGGCTGGTGTCGCGGCTGCCGGCAGTGCAGGCTTCAAGTTGAAGAGGATGACTGATCAAACGAACCCGGCAGCGTGATTCGCGGCCGGTCTCGACAGGCAAACAGGCAGGCAGACGGGAGAACCGCAATGGGCGTGGCGATGTTTATGAAGGTGGACGGCGCGACCGGCGAATCCGCCGACAAGCAGCACACCGGCTGGAGCGATATCCAGTCGTTTTCGTGGGGCGCGACCCAGCCGGCGGCGATGGCGACGGGTGGTGGCGGCAACGCGGGCAAGGCGAACTTCGATGACCTGGTCGTGAGGGCATACATGGACAAGGCGACGCCCGCGATCATCAAGCATTGCGCGAGCGGCAAGCATCTCTCGAAGGTGGAGATATCGTCGTGCAAGACGGGGGGCGAGCAGATCGAGTTTTCGCGGGTCACGCTCGAAGAGGTGATCGTCACCGCGGCGCGCGTGGTGGGCGCCGATGCGAGCGACGCCACCGACCGTCTCCTGATGCAATACGCCTTCCAGGCCGCGCGCGTGAAGAAGCAGTACTGGGAGCAGAACGCGAACGGCGGCAAGGGGCCCGAGGTCACGATGGGCTGGGACATCAAGAAGAACAGCGAAATGTGAGGCCCGCATGCCGAGTACTTCCCATCTTCTGGACCCTTCGCGGGCGCCAGCCGACAGCGCCGCACGCAGGCGCCCGGCGGCGCCCATGTTGTTCGACCGCCTGAGGGAAGGCGCGCCGCAGCGCGGCGCCGCTCACGCCGACGCGCTGCTCGATGCGGTGTTGCGCGATCTCTCGTGGCTGCTCAACACGGCCTGCGCGCTCGACGAGCGCACCGCGCGCCGCTATGCCGAAGCTGCCCGCTCGGTGCTCAACTTCGGCGTACCGGCCCTGGCGGGCACGCCGCTCTCCGGCATCGATACGCAATATCTGGAAGACGCGTTGCGAGAGGCGATCGTGTGCTTCGAACCGCGCCTGCAAGGCGGCAGCGTCGAGGTGCGCTGCGTGAGCGACGCGCCGCGCGCAAGACGGCACAACGTGCTGACCTTCGAGATTGCCGGGCGCCTCGCCTGTTGCGACCCGCCGCTTGCCATGCTGGTGCACACGGAGCTGGACCTGGATTCCGGCGTCGCGCTGCTGCGGCCGCTGGGCGGTGCCCCGCAAGCCGCGACCGACGATGCCCGCCCGCGACGCTAAGGAAACGCTGCCCTATGGATGCACGCTTTCTCGAGTACTACAACCGTGAGCTTGCCTGGTTACGCGAATCCGGCGCGGAGTTCGCGCGCCAGTATCCGAAGGTTGCGGGCGGCCTCGGCATGCACGGTATCGACGTGGCGGACCCGTTCGTCGAACGGCTGCTGGAGGGCTTCTGCTTTCTCACCGCGCGCGTGCAACTGAAGATGGACGCGGAATTTCCGCGCTTCTCCGAGCGGCTGCTCGACGTGGTGTACCCGGATCACCTCGCGCCCACGCCGGCGATGGCGGTCGTCCAGTTCGAGGCCGATTCCGCGCAAGGCTCGCTGAGCCAGGGATTCACCGTGCCGGCGGGGACCAGTCTGATGGCGGCTGCGGCCGGCACCGCGACGGCCTGCGAATTCCGCACCGCGCAGCCGGTCACGCTGTGGCCGCTCACGCTGCGTGCGGTCGAACTCGCGCCCGCGCCCGCGGGCGTGCCGCCGCTTCCCGGAATGCCGCGTGCGGGAGCGGGTAACGGCGGGGGTGGCGGCGCGAGCCGGGGCGCCGGTCCGCTGCGGGCTTTGCGTATCACGCTGGCGGCGCGAGGCGGGGCGCGGCTGAGCCAGTTGCCGCTCGACCAGTTGACGTTCTTCCTCAGTGGCCCGGATCGTCAGGCAATGCGTTTGCTCGAACTCGTCTGCGCTCGCTCGCTCGGTGTCGCGCTGCGCGAGGGCAACGAGGGCAACGAGGGCAAGTGGCTCGACGTACTGGGGCCGCAATGCGTCGTGCACGAGGGATTCGACGCGCAGCAGGCGCTCTTTCCGCCCGGCGCGCGCAGCTTCGAAGGCTACCGGATTCTGCGCGAGCATTTCGCGTTCGCCGCACGCAACCTCTTTTTCAGCGTGAGCGGTCTGCGCAGCGCATTGGCCAACGCGGGCAGCGACAGCGTCGACCTCTTCGTGTTGCTGGACGGCGACGACGCCGACCTCGAACGCAGCATCGACGCGACGCATCTCGCGCTCGATTGCACACCCGCGATCAACCTGTTCCCGAAGCGCACGGAGCGCGTCCCCGTGACGCCCGGCGCGAGCGAGTACCGGCTGATGGTCGACCGCACGCGCGCGCTGGACTACGAGGTATTCGCCGTGAAGCGCGTGATCGGCCATCGCGCGGGCGCCGACGGCGACTGCGATTTCCTGCCGCTCTATACAACGGCCGCCGACGACGCGCAGGAAACCGGCGCCTGGTTCAGCCTGCGGCGGGAGGCGCGGCTCGTCGGCACGCAGGCGCGGCGCAGCGGAACACGCTCGAACTATACGGGCTCCGATGTCTACGTTTCGCTCGTCGATCGCCGGCGCGCACCGTTCGACGAGCGTATCGCGCTGCTATCGGCCGACACCCTTTGCACGAACCGCGACCTGCCGCTGCATCTTGCGTCTGGCAACGCCGGCGATCTCACGCTGAGGATCTCCGCGCCCGTGAGCCGCGTGCGCATCGTGCGCGGTCCTTCGCCGCCGCGCCCGCCGCTCGCGCACGACGACGCGACGTGGCGGCTCATCGCGCATCTGGGGCTCAACTATCAGCCGCTCGCCGACGTCGAGGACGAGGCCGGCGCCCAGCGGCTGCGCGAGCAACTGGATATTTACGCCGATCCCGCCGATGCGCCGCTCGCGCAGCGCATTCGCGGCATTCGGGGTCTCGCGTGCCGGCCGGTGTTCAGACGCCTGCCGGTGGCCGGGCCGCTCGTCTACGGGCGCGGCGTGCGCGTGGAGATGACCGTCGACGACCATGCGTTCGCGGGCGACAGTCCGTACGCGCTCGGCGCGGCGCTCGAGCAGTTCTTCGCGCGGCATGCGTCGATCAACGCGTTCGTCGAATTCGCGCTGTACTCGGCGCAGCGCGGCGAGATCGCCGAATGGCCCACGCGGATCGGTCGCAGGCCAGCGGTATGAATCGATCATCAGGATTACGGAGCATGAGCCGGAAAGCACCGATCCCCGCCGGCCAGGACCGGTACCAGAGGTTCTGGCGGCAGCTACGGGCCGCGCCGCACGAGCATGACCTGTTTCATCTGCTGCGCTGGATCGACGCGCTGGCAGGCGGCGAAGCGCCGCTCGGCGAGGCGCAGCATCCTGCGGGCGAGCCGGTGCGGCTCGGGCAGACGCCGTCGCTGTCGTTTGCGCCTTCGATGGTGGCGGCGGTCGATGGCGACGAAGACGGGCGCGCGCTGGACGGACCACCGCGCGTGCATATATATGGCTTCGGGCTGTTCGGCCCGAACGGGCCGCTGCCACAGCACGTGACGGAGTATGCGTACGAGCGCGTCCACAGCTTCGGCGACAACTCGATGGCCGCGTTCGCCGACCTGTTCCATCATCGGCTGATCGTGCTGCTCTATCGCGCCTGGGCCGACGCGCAGCCGGTGGTCGGCCTCGACCGGCCCGGCGAGTCGCGTTTCGACCGCTATGTTGCGAGCCTGATCGGCCTCGCCGGCGCGCGCAACGCCGCGCCGCCGTTGCATGCTCGAGACGCGCCGGGGCGCCACGCGAAGTCCTTTCAGGCGGGTCACTGGGTGCGCCAGACGCGCAACCCCGAAGGGCTCGCGCAAATACTGCGCCACGACTTCGGCGTGCCGGTGCGCATCGTCGAACATGTCGTGCGCTGGATCGCGCTCGACGAGCGTCAGCGCAGCGCGATTGGCGCCGTGCGAGGCCCACGGCGCGGTGGCGGACAAGTCGCGCGCCTGCGTGCGGCGGCCGCGGCGCTCGGCGAGGGCGCGCTGCTCGGGCGTGCGGTGCGCGACGCGCAGGGCAGCTTCCGCATCGTGCTGGGGCCGCTGCCGCTCGCGCGCTACCAGGCTTTCCTGCCCGGTGGCGCAGACTCCGCCCGGCTCGTGCATTGGGTGCGCGAGTACATCG
Source organism: Paraburkholderia sp. JHI869 (assembly GCF_038900775.1). Lineage (NCBI taxonomy): Bacteria > Pseudomonadati > Pseudomonadota > Betaproteobacteria > Burkholderiales > Burkholderiaceae > Paraburkholderia > Paraburkholderia sp. JHI869. The sequence goes on along the minus strand of NZ_JAYMSC010000005.1, from coordinate 88,182 downwards.
GCGCCGAGTTCGGCTGGGACCTGCAACTCGAACTGGCCGCGTCCGAGGTGCCCTGCGCAGCGCCCGGCGGTGCGGGCAGGCTCGGTTTGTCGACCTGGCTCGGGCGGCGCCTGAGCCGTGAACCCGCGCGCGACCTCGTGGTCGATCTGGTTGCGCGTGCGCAAGGAGGCTGACGCGTGGCGCGCATCTTCACCCTCGAAAGTCCGTCAGGCGACGATCTCAAGTTCCACCGCCTGAACGGCGAAGAGGCGCTCGGGCGTCCGTTCGAGTGGCGCATCGAGGCGCTTGCCGCGAGTCACAACGTGTCGCTGCGCGAACTGCTCGGCAAGGCGGTGACCGTGCGCGTCGAACTGGCCGGGGGCGGGGAGCGCTACCTGAACGGGATCGTTTCGCGCGCCTCGCTGGTCGGGCGCCATGCCGAGCGTTACTACGCGTACGAGTTGATCGTGCGGCCGTGGCTCTGGCTCGCGAGCCGCAGCGCCGACTGCCGCATCTTCCAGGAAAAAAGCGTGCCGCAAATCGTGCAGCAGGTGCTCTCTCCCTATGGTTATCCGATAGAGAACCGGCTGACCGAAACCTATGCGCTGCGCGAGTACTGCGTGCAGTACAACGAGACCGATCTCGACTTCGTCTCGCGGCTCATGGAGGCGGAAGGCATCTATTACTTTTTCCGCCATGAGGCCGGGACGCACACACTGGTGCTGTGTGACGCAATGGCTTCGCACAGCGATCTGCCTGGCTACGCGACGATTCCGTATATCGGCCGCGACCGCGCCGCGATCGCCGACGAGGAGCACATCGACAACTGGCAGCCGGTTCAGGAGGTGAGCGCGGGGCGGCGCGAGGCGAGCGACTACGACTATACGAAGCCGCACGCCGACCTGGGCGTGCAGCGCGCCGAGCCGCGCGGCCACGATCACGACGACTATTCGGTGTACGAATGGCCGGGTGGCTATCGCGACGATGCGCACGGCGCCCAGCGCAATCGCGTGCGCCTGGAAGAACTGCAGGGTATCTACGACCGCGCACAGGCGCATACCGACGTACGCGCCAGCGCGCCGGGGTACCTTTTCGAGCTGGAACGCTGCCCGCGCGCCGACCAGAATCGCAAATACCTGATCGTGCGTTGCACCTACCGCTTTCAGGAGAACCCATATGCAAGCCACACGGGCAACGAGCCCGTGCTGCACGAGGCCGATCTGCTCGCGCAGCCCGACAACCTGCCGTACCGTACGCCGCGCACGACGCCGGTGCCGCACACCAACGGCCCGCAGACGGCGGTCGTGGTCGGGCCGCCCGGTGAGGAAATCTGGACCGACCGCTATGGCCGGGTGAAGCTGCAGTTCCACTGGGACCGCTACGGTCGGCGCGACCAGGACTCGTCGTGCTGGGTGCGCGTATCGAGCCCCTGGGCGGGCGGCGGTTTCGGCGGCGTGCAGATTCCGCGCATCGGCGACGAGGTGATCGTCGATTTTCTGAATGGCGATCCCGATTATCCGATCGTGACTGGGCGCGTCTACAACGCCGCGAGCATGCCGCCATGGAGCCTGCCGGCGAGCGCGACGCAAAGCGGGCTGCTCTCGCGCTCGACGCCCGGGGGCGCGGTCGAGCACGCGAACGCGCTGCGCTTCGAGGACCGCAAAGGCTCAGAGCAGTTGTGGATGCACGCCGAGCGCAATTTCGACGCGGAGACGGAACTCAACCATTCGCTTTCCGTGGGCCACGACCATACGCACACGGTCGGCAACGACGAGACGATGCAGGTGAAGAACAACCGGCAGCGGAGTGTCGGGCAGAACGAGACGGTCAACATCGGGCAGCATCGGGTCGCACAGGTCGGCGGGAACGAGACCACCAGCGTAGGCGGAAGCCATAGTGTCACGGTAAAGGGCGACAGCACGCATACGGTCACCAACGGCAATCACAGCTTCACCGTGGCGAACGGGACGCATACCGTGCAGGTCGAACAGACCAGCACGCATGCGGTGGCCGCCGGTTCGCGCATCGTCGATGTTGCCGTGGGCGACTACAGCGTGACGGCGGCAACCGCGGTGCTCCTGTACGGCAAAAAGCAGGGTGTGGGCATCACCGGCGACGGCGGTGTCGGCATCACGGGCAGCAAGCTCGGCGTCGACGTGACCGGGAACGATGGCGGTGTCGGCATCACCGGCGATGGCAAGGGCCGGGGCGTGGCAATCACCGGGACCGGCAAGGGCGTCGTCATCACCGGCACCCCTTTTACGGAAGTCTATGGCACGACCAACGTGGACATCTCGGCCCCCACCGTCAACGTGGGCGATCAGGACGTCAAGCAGGTCAACATCAACGCGAAGAAGATCGTCATCTCGACGCAAGGCGCGAGCATCGCGCTCGACGCGTCAGGGATCACGATTCAGGGGACGATTGCCCATATCAACTAGTCGCGCAGGGAAATGGAGAGGATCTTATGGACACTCACGCAGATCAGACCGATGAAGCGATGGCAACGCAAGCCGCGTCCATCGATCCCGGCACCATCGACGACGCTACACGCGCGAAGTTGCGCGCCCTGTTCGACGCGGGCACGGCCCCCGGTCCGGCAGCGCCCGCGCGAGGGCCCGCCATCGAGAGGCTGCTCGCAGGCGAGGTGACCGACACCCATCATCCGGACAGCCCCGGCCGGGTGCGGGTGCGCTGGCACTCCGCCCAGGGCGACGCCGTGGAGTGCTGGCTGCAATGCCTGCGCGGGCAACGGCCGCGCAGGGGCGATCGCGTGCTCGTCGAGCAGCCGGCGAACTGGCCGGAGGCGCTTGTCACGGGGATCCTTTCAGCAGGCCCCGCAGCGGGCGAAGCGGGCATCGCCGAGTCGCCGGGAGTGCACAGCGCAACGCACGCGAGCCAGATCGTCAAACTCGCGCCCGACGAATGCGTGCAGATCGACGACGCACACGGCAAACCGCTCGTGCAGATTCTCGCTTCGAGCGCGGGGCCGGTGGTTCGCCTCATGAGCCCGAACGTCAACCTGGAGGCCGCGGGCAAGCTCAGCCTGCGCGCGCGCACGCTGGAACTGGAGGCTGGCCGCGGCGGTGTCGATATCCGAACCGAGGCCGATACGGTGGTGCGAAGTCGCTATATCCGCTTGAACTGACGTAAGAGAGTTTTGGCGATGCAGCGTGAATTTTCCACCAAGGATGCGGCGCTCGGCGAGTTCATCGAGCAACCCGATTACCCGACGATCGTGCTCCGCGCAACCGATCTCGACACCGTGCTCGCGTTCAAAATGCTGCATGAGCGCGACCGGCGCGATGCACAGCGCGTCTATCTGCTGTTTCCGTTCGAGTGCGACGCACCGGGCCGCTATCTAGAGCAGTGCATACAGTCGATCGCCGCGCAGATTGCCGCCGAGAATCGGGTGCGCGCGGACGAGCACGACGAACCGTGGGCCGAGCTTCCGCTGGTTTGCACCGATCCAGCGCAGGCTCCCGCACGGCGGCTTAGAGCGGCGATCGAGCACGTGCGCACGTTGGTGGCGAGTGGCGTGGTGATCGTCTGGGGATTCATGCCTTCAACCGTTGCGGACGCAACCGGTTACCGGGAAACGGTATTGCGGCTGCTCGCGCTCGATGGCTTTGAGGCGTGGATGGAGGGCCACCGTTTCTGCCTTCGTGACGATCCCGCGCGGCGTTTTCTGCTGCCGCACGATCAGCGCGAGAAGGCGCAACACGTGCTTGTGCTCGACCTCGACTTCTCTCCAGAAAAGACCGCCGATGCGCTGGTTGGCGCGATGAACGACGCGGCCCGCCCGCTGGCCGAGCGGATGCAGGCGGCGACGCAACTGGCCGCGCTCGATCTCACACACGGCCGCCTCAATCAGGCGCTGGAGAAATATCGCTTGCTGTATGGCTGGCATTGCGAGCAGCGCAACCCGCTCGGGAAGGCGCTGGCGCTGGGCGGTATCGGCGATGTTGCGACGCGCAGCGAGCGGCATGCCGACGCGAGCCGCTGGTACGCGCATGCGCTCGATGCCGCGGCGGACAGCGGCAACCTTGGCGTGACGCTGAATCTGCTCATGGCGTCCGGCGAATCGTGTCTGCGTCTGAGGCAGCCCGCGCGTGCGATCGAATATTTCGAGCTCGCGAGCCGCTGCGCGGACAAGCTGATGTTCCCGCACGGGACCGTCGCCGCACTGGAGAGGCTCGGCGTGGCCCTGCTGGGTGCGCATCAGACCGTCGACGCCGCGCGCACGTGGACCGATGCGAAAGCGCTTTGCGAGCGCTTTCGCTGCGAGCATCAGCGCCGCTCGCTGCTCGAACGGCTGGCCGCGTTGTACGCGCAGGCCGGGTTGAAGACGCAGGCCAAGGCGTACGAATTGGAGAAAGATCGGATTCCTGTACATCAAGAGGCGGCGCACGCGGCAGCACTGCGCCGCGCGGAGGAGCGCGATTCGCGTCGATAAATGAGCACTCCACCCGGTAATTCGTCCAGTCCCGCAAGCGAGGCCAGCGCGCCGACGCCACCGCCCGCTCCGCTGATCGCGCCGACCGGCAACACGTCTGTCGATTCGCTTACGAGTGCGGTTAACGCCGGCGCACAGCCATTTCAGCAACTCGGCAATCCGAAGGCCAACACGCTTGACCGCATCACGAATGTCGTGAGTGGCGCGGTGGGCAGCCTGGGTGCGCTCGACCAGCTGTTGAATACCGGCATGGCGCTGATTCCCGGTGCGAACCTCATGCCCGGCATGCCCGCGGCGTTCATCGGCGTGCCGCATCTCGGGGTGCCGCATGCGCACGCGCACCCGCCAAGCGATGGCGTGCCGATGCCGAGTTGCGGCATGACGATCGGAAGCGGCTGCCTGAGCGTGCTGTACGGGGGCATGCCCGCTGCACGGGTGCTCGACATCGGCCTCGCGCCCACCTGTGGCGGCTTTGCGCCCATCTTCGAGATCTGCACCGGATCGAGCAATACCTTTATCGGTGGCGCGCGCGCGGCGCGCATGGCGCTGGACCTGACGCGTCACTGCAATCCGCTCGGCGTGAGCGGCGCGGGGCACGCCGCGCAGGAGGCTGAGAAGGCGAGCGCACTGAAGCGTGCGATGCACATTGCCGGGATGGCGGCGCCGGTGGCCTCCGGCGGGCTGACGGCCGCCGACCAGGCCGTGGATGGCGCCGGGGCGGCCGCCGTCGAGATGACGGCGGCGCAGACGGCGGCAGACGCGATCGCGATGGCGATGAGCAATCTGATGGGCAAGGATCCAGGCGTTGAGCCAGGAATGGGAACGCTGATCGATGGCGATGCGAGCGTCCTGATCGGCGGCTTCCCGATGCCTGATGCGCTTGCCATGCTGATGCTGGGCTGGGGACTGCGCAAGAAGGCGCACGCGCCAGAAGATGCCGGGGAGTCCCGGCGCACCGAGCAAGGGGAGTGCAAGGGCGGGCACCCTGTCGACGTGGTCAGGGGCACGGCGGAGAATGAGTTTGCCGACTATGCGACCGTCGACGCGCCCGCATTCAAATGGGAGCGCTACTACCGTAGTGACTGGAGCGAACGGGACGGCGCGCTGGGCTTCGGCTTTCGTCACAGCTTTCAGCACGAACTGCGCGTACTGCGTACGCGTGCGATTTACGTAGATTGCCCAGGCCGCGCCTATGTGTTCCGGCGCAGTGCTTCGGGGCGTTACGAGGATGTATTCGCAGGCTACGAACTTGAGCAGCAGGGGGAGAATCGTTTCGTATTGCTTCACGCCACGCTCGGCGAATTCACATTCGAGCGTGCGAGTGCGGCGCAAGCACCGGCGCGGCTCGTACGCCATGTGCACGAGGGTGTCGAGAGCGCGTTGCGCTACGCAGGCGACGGCACGTTGCGGCGCATCGAGCAAACAGCCCAGCGTGAGCAGCGCCACCGGATGATCGACCTGCTTTACGATGCACGCGGCCATGTCGTGGAAATGCGTGTGACCGACCCTCGAGGCGCGGTTCTGTGCGCCGCCCGCTATCGCTACGACGCCACTGGGTGCCTCGTGGCGTCCACCGATGCGCTCGGCGCCTCGATGACCTACGGCTACGACGCGTGGCGACGCATGATCTGCGAAACGGATGCCAATGGCTATGCGTTTTCCTACCGTTACGACAGCGATGGCCGTTGCGTGGAAAGCGCGGGGCAGGACGGCCTGTGGCGGGTGCTGCTCGACTATCAACCTGGCCGCACGGTGGTTACGCAGGCCGACGGCGGCAGATGGACCTACCTGTACGACGCGGCGCGCACGGTCACGCGTATCGTCGATCCCTATGGCGGCGCGACCGAGCGCGTGATTGGCGACGACGGACGAATTGTCGAGGAAGTTGATTCGGGTGGGCGCGTCATGCGCTGGCTCTATGATGAACGAGGTGAAAATACCGGCCGCCAGGATCGCTGGGGAAATCGCTGGCCCACGCGTGACGAGGCCCCAGTGTTGCCCAATCCCCTTGCGCATGTTGTCCCTGCGAGGCCGCTGGAACTGCTCTGGGGGGATGGCAGACCCGAGGACTTGACGGACAGGTTGCTGCTGCCACCGGAAATCGAAGCAGTCGCGGCGGCCGCTTTCGCACCGAGCGCCGCAGTACCGGAGCCTGCCGAGCAGCGTGATGGAACGGGACGCGTGATCAGACGCACGGACGAATCTGGGCACGCTGAATGCCTGCACCGTGACGCGGCCGGCAATGTGGTGCAGCTGCGCGACAAAGATGGACGCGACTATGGCTACGCCATCGCATCGTGGAACCTGCGTGAAAGCGAAACCGATCCGCTGGGCAACACCGTCCGATACCGGTATTCATCCAAGCAAAACATCACGGCCGTCGTCGATGCGAACGGCAACGAGAGCCGGTACACGTATGACTACAAGAGCCGGCTTACCCGTGTGGCACGACACGACACGATACGCGAATCATACGTATACGACACGGGTGACCGGCTGATCGAAAAACGCGATGGTGCTGGCAACACATTGCTGCGTTTCGAGGTAGGCGAGAACGGCCTGCATAGCAAGCGCATCCTCGCGAGCGGCGAAACCCATACCTACGAGTACGACCGTCGCGGCAACTTTACCAGAGCGTCGACGGATAAGTTCGAAGTCACACTGACATACGACGCGTTTGGTCGGCGCACAGGCGACAAACGCGATGGGCGCGGTGTCGAGCACAGTTTCGTTGGTCAACGTCTTGAGAGCACGACCTGGTTCGGGCGCTTCGTCGTTCGCTACGAAACGGGCCCAAGTGGCGACGTGATGATTCATACGCCGGGAGGGGATGTCCACCGACTTCAACGCGCCGCGGACGGCACGGTACTGCTGCGGCTCAGTAACAGCACCAACGTGTTGTACAAGTTCGATGAAAACGGCCGATGCGCGGGGCGGCTGACCTGGCCCGACGGGCACACGTCGGCCAACCGTTGCGTCCAATACCGGTACAGCGCTGTGGGCGAGTTGCGGCAGGTGATCGACAGCAAGGGCGGCACCACAGAATACCAATACGACGACGCGCACCGGCTGGTCGGCGAGAGCCGTGAGGGATGGGCCTTTCGACGCTTTGAGTACGACCGAGGCGGAAACCTGCTGTCGACGCCGACATGCCAGTGGATGCGCTATACCGAGGGCAACCGGCTTTCGGGCGCCGCGTGTGGTGCGTTTTGCTACAACAGTCGCAATCACCTGGCCGAGCAGATCGGCGAGAACAACCGTCGCACAACCTGGCACTACAACAGCATGGATCTGCTGGTGCGGGTCCAATGGAGCGATCGTCAGGAGAATTGGAGCGCGGAATACGACGGCCTGTGCCGGCGTATCGCGAAAGCGATGGGGCAAGCGCGCACGCAGTACTTCTGGGATGGGGATCGGCTTGCCGCCGAAGTGGCTCCGAATGGACAGCTAAGGATCTACGCCTACGTGAACGAGACATCATACCTGCCGTTCATGTTTATCGATTACGACGGTTGTGACGCTGCTCCGGAGTCTGGTCGGACCTACTACGTCTTCTGCAATCAAGTCGGGCTGCCCGAGTGGATTGAAGATTTTTCGGGAGGGTGCGTATGGGGTGTGAACGAGATCGATCCTTATGGGGCGATATGCGTCGCACCAGACAACGAACTTGAATACAACCTTCGCTGGCCGGGTCACTGGTTCGATCCGGAAACAAATCTTCACTACAACCGGTTCAGGTCGTACAGCCCGGTGCTCGGAAGATACTTGCAATCAGACCCGGCAGGGCAAGCCGGCGGGATTAACCTCTATGCGCATACCGCTAACCCACTGGTTCTCATTGACGTTTTGGGCCGTGAATGCCCACATGGTAACGAAAGTTCGAGCGAGTGTTCGCAGTGCGCGGACAGGGAGGAGGCGGAGCGAATTAACGCGAAGATGCTGCAATTAATATCGAAAAAGATGAGTATCGAGGACGCCGTTACTGGCCATCCAGGTGAGCTGATCCCACTGCCTCACTTCGAGATAGACAAGGAATATAGCCACTACGCGAAGGAATATAAACAGCTTCTTGCGGATATCGACGCGTTGGCAGAGGCCAGAGAAGATGCCTTGCTCAGAGAGCAGTTCCCGTCCATGGACGCTGTCACGCTCCCACCGTTCGATGGAAAGACCACTATTGGCTATATGTTCTACACGGACGAAAATGGGCAGTACCACGTTAGAAAGCTGTACTCGGGAGGCAAGGTGCTATCGAACTACGACTCTTCGGGTCACGTTGAGGGCATGGCGGCATTGATCATGCGAAACGGGAGGATCACCGAGGCTGTGGTGATGCACAATCACCCGAGCGGAACATGCCATTATTGCAATGGGCAAGTGGAGACTCTGCTTCCGAAGAATGCGAAACTGAAGGTCATTCCTCCAGCGAACGCGAAAGCGCCGACGAAGTACTGGTACGATCAGCCTGTGGATTACTTGGGAAATTCAAACGATCCTAAGCCACCGTCGTAAAAGTAGGGGGTATACGCAGGTGATTGAAGCTCTGAAAATGCAATATTTTGGTGGTGCGTGCGAAATGCACGCGCGTCAGGAGTTGGAGGCCGCGCTTGCGCAGTGGAGCGGCGTGGCGAACGACTACTGGCTGTCCCACGGCAACGCCAAATTTCCAGCCTTGGCGGTCATGGCCAATGGGCCGTTGGCCACTGCGCATTACTTTCCCGACGCACGTCATCCTGGGTTCATTTCCATAGGCAATGTAAATGGATTGGATCCCGAAGGTACCAGCACGTTTTTCCTGACTGACACGGAAACGACGGACGTAGCCAATTATCGAGTCATACCCATTGAGGTTGCATGGGAGGCTGCGCGAGAATTCGCCGAATGCTCGCGTCGACCGAACTGCATCGAGTGGATCGAGCTCTAGAGTCGCTAACACGACCGCGACATGAGGCCATGACGGCAATATCCTGGCAGCATGTCCAGGTTGTGTTAGCGACTCTTAATCGGCTTCTCGACAGAAACCTTGCGGTCAATTCCTCCGCCGGCGGGACGCAAACCACGTTAAGGACAAAAGAGACGAATCGTGGTGGGTGTGCCATCCGCACGTGCATCGGGACGCCTTCCATCCGGCCGAGATCGACCGAGATGGAATGGATACCGCGCTCCCTTTGGGGGCGTAGGGTCTGGCAGGAGAGCGGAGGCCCTCCAAAACGGAATGGCATCAATATGTCAGAGTGGAGTTTCGACACGCCCACTTGAGGAGCGGAGGGCCTCAATGAATGCTACGACATACTGACTGGATATTGGAGAGCACGTGTTCCAGAAGTACTGGGTCGACGTTCAAATCGGCGATATAGCCAACTGGCCGTACCGGATCGACCCGAGCGACGGATGCGATGGTTTGTCATCGATGATCGGCCACGCCGATGACACGCCGCGGGCGAGGGCGGAGCCGCGGGGGACGGACCGGCGAGGGTGGCCGGTCCTTCGCCCACCAAACGGCTGGATCGGCGCTACGCCCCGGGCGCATCGATCACGAACTGCGCCCTGAATGCCTCGAGCAGCGCATGCGAATCGTCAACGTATTCCCCGAACATGTGAGTCACCGCTCGCGCGAGCAGGTCGGCCTGTAGCGTGGTGTAGGTCTCAGGTGACTGGAGCATGGCTCGCACGGCTTCACGGGTCGTGTTGTTTGCCACATCGCGCGCGTCGCGCGCAAGCATCCCCGCAGAGGCGATTTCGACGTTGAAGTCGCACGCTTCGAGCAGATCCAGCGCCTCTTCGTACACGCGCTCCTCGTTGCCCGCGTAGAAGTACTTGCGCATCACGAAGAGCAGGTCGGATGCGTCGGTGTTCTTGATGGTGCGCCGGTCCTTCCATGCCATGAGCTTGAGCAGCACGAACGCAGGAAGCGACACGACGGGCACGACTAGCCCTTCACCGATCTCCACAAGCTGCGCGGTGTCGACCGCCTCCTGGAAGCCCAGCACCGTCATGACGATGTCGCCCTCGGGCGGCCATGCGATCTCGCCAGGCGGCGCCTCGATGGGACCGAATGGGACTAGGTCGAGCTCGACGCTGAACTCATCTCCCTCGCGGCGGAACAAGAGCTTTTGCTGTGCCTTCGCGTCATGCTGGAAGTGACCGCTGGCGAGCAGCGTGTCGACCAACCGGTGGTGGAAATCCCAACTGACCGCGCACACGGCGACATCGACATCGCGCGTAGCTACTGGCGCCTTGATGCCGTGGATGTGCCAGAGCTGGACGTCGCGCGCACCGGCGCCGGCGAGCACGAACTGCGCTCCAAGGGTCTCGCACGCGTGGGTGACGTCGGCGAGCAGCGCGACGGTGAGCGGGTGAACCGGCCGCTCGGCCGGCACCTTAGCTTGCAAGGAAGCGGTCATGGAGACTCTGCGCAACGGCGTGGTTCCGGCTGTCGCCTGAGGCGATCAGGTCGGCGTAGATGAGGAGTGGATGAACGATGCCCGGTCGGACGTCCCAGCTTTCTTCTGCGTGCGTCGGCCAGAAGGATTCGAGGATCTCGACCTCACCCTGAGCGTTTGGGCGAAGGCGCGCGGCCTTCATGAGGGCCGTGCTCACACCGGCGTGCACATAAACTGTGACTGACGCCGGCTTGATCTCATGGGTGAGCACATCAGCCGCGCACTCGCCGCCCAGGCGCGCGTCGAAGTCAGACAGTGGAGCGCCTTTCCACCACTCGATGCCGACACCGCTCGTAAAGCGCCGCGCGCCGAGCTTCTTGCGCAGTGCCGTTGGGTACTGGCTCACCCAATCGGCGATGAAGCGGCGCCGGTCGGCGATCACGCGCTCGCCGGTGGCTTTCTTGATGACGAGTCCGCGCGCGATCAGGTCATCGACTGCCAGGTTCACCGTGTTCAGCGCCACGCCCGACTCGGCGGCGATGGTGCGCATGGGCTGCTCGACCAGTCCAGGCTGGCAAGCGAGCGCAAACGTCACCCGCAAGCCCTTGGGCGTCGTTGAGCGCGAGCTCGTATCCGTGGGCTTGAGCGCAGGCTTGTCACGGCCCACGATCATGATCGTGGCTTCCGGCTCGTCGAGATAGACGTTACCCGCGGTGTCCATAAACGGAATGCGCCTGGCGATGAACTCCGCCGCAACCTTGGGCGTGACATGGTAGGTGATCACCATCAGCCGCCGGTCGTCTGCGGTAGTGCCAAGCTTGGCCGGCGTGTGCCGGTGCACGGTGTGGAAGGAGGACTCCCACCGGGGTTCGAACACCACGGGCATGTCGAACCGCCTGCCCGCAACCGAGAAGTGGACCAACGCGTCAGCGTCATCCGGGCGCGCTGGCGCATCAAAGCGCGGTGACGCAGTAAAGTGCCGCGTGGCATCCGAAAAGGCTTCGCAGGCGAGGCTCAGCGCCGTTTGCCCAGAGGCCGAAAGGCGGTCGGTGACAGCCTTCAAGGCTTTCTCCTGTACGTTTTCAATTCAGTGTACGCAAAAAGCGTACAAACTGCAAATAACGTACATACGCTTGGCATCCCCGTTCGTTGGAGCGGGTTGCGTGCAGTCACCACTCTGTATGTTTTTAATCGCTTGTACGCTAAAGACGAACACAATAACGTACATCGCCGCCTGAAGGACTATTGGACGTCTCGTTTGTCGGGTCACACAGATTCGGCGGCGTCGCAGGACAGCGCCAACTGGCAAGCAGGCCCGGATAATCGGAGCGGACCAGCCGTTCGACTGACCATTCTATGTTTCGCGGCGAGAGAAAATTCGCCTGCGGTCGACGAGATCCGACCCTGATCTGGGAAGCTGCTGCTAGCGTCAATCCCGTCGTCGCTCGCAGTGCCAATGATAACGAACGCGACTCACTGATCCTAGCCGCTCACGGTCACTAGCCGGAAGCCGAAAAAGGGCATAACCAGACCCATTGCGACGGCCGGCAGTCGCTCGAGTACGACCGCCATGCCTCGGCCAGTGGAGTGCACGACAATTACATTTCGCCAACAGGTTCCGCGGGTCGTGCCTGATTCCGCGGAACGACTACCGCGCGAATGGCAACTAGCCATTGGGCTTCGAGCTTCGAAAGCTCCTGTTCGACAGCCTCGGGGTCCTGCAGCAGATGGATGGCCGATTCTTCGGGTACCCCCACCTCCTCGAGAGTGACTTCGTCGAGCGACGTACCCAGACCCTGCAGACGTTGCGAAAGCGGCGGATGAGTATCGACGGGGTGCGCGACCGCTGTCTTGCCAAGCTCGTCGCGCGCGGCGTTCCAGTCCATCGCGCCGAGCGCGGTGCGGCAGCCGTTCTGATAGGTCACCGACAAGTTCTCATACATGCGTCCTTCGGCCAGTTCATCGATATGCGCGCGCATGAGGGGACCCCATTGGCGCGCATGGGTCGCGATTTTCACCAGCGCACGCGCAAGCGACCGGGCGTCCGACGCCTCAGCGCCCGCCTGATCGGCGAGCATTTCGCGCTCTCGTCCGATGGAGCGCTCCGCGGACGCAAATACATTCCAGCACGTACCCAGCGTCACGATGGCCGGCAGACGTGCGAGATCCGAGGCGTTGCCTCCGCGTGATGACGCCATCGCAGACCACGCTTGGCCGAGTCGTGAGTAGGCGGGCGCAAAGCGTTTACTGTAGATCACGTCGTCGCCACGGAAGTGTCCGAGTTCGTGGCCGATTACTGCCGCAAACTCCGGCTTGCTGAACAAGCGCATCGTGCAAAGCGAAATAAACAGCGTTTCGTTCGCGATCGTGCCGTGACGTCCAAACAACGCAACGGGCCCTGCGGTAACGAAGAAGTTGGGCTCGAGCCCGGCGATGATATTGGCCGGCGATCGTGCGCCGAGCCGACGTGCGATGTCGTCGACGAATTGGAACAACCGAGGCTGAGACTCGCGATCGAGTTGCACAGCCTTGATGAGCATTGGTGTTTGCTTTAAGAATTGGAACGTCGAGCGCAGCAGCGTCCAGCACACGAGTAGCGCTGCAAATCCCACGGTGGCGAGCAGCACCGCGTGAACCTGATGAATCGTCATGGTCTCGATTGTGTAGACCGAAAAGACGAACAACACCGCTTGGCCGAACACCGAGAGCGCGAGCAGGAACATCACGGCACGCACAACGAAGCCGAACATCCCGCTCAGCCGTGCGCGATTCGTGCCGGCGATCGCTCTGCCGCCGTAAATCACGAGCAAGATCAAACTGCCAATGCCGGCAATCACCCACGAAGCGTATTCGACGATCGCGACCTCGTCTGCCGGGGAACACATTTCCTTATAGCCCTCCGCGTTTCCCGCAGCGCGGATCTGTGCACAAACCGAGACATAGCTCAGGTGCCGGGCTTGATAGTTTTCTTCGGTGACCAGACGCTGATTGAACACCACCGAATCGTGAAACTGACCCTCGTACTCCGAGGCCATGAAGTGCGCCGTCAGTACGCCGAATACGGGAATGAAGAACAGGCAGGCGAGCAACATGCACAGCGCCTTGGTGCGGGAAAGCGGTTTGTTGGCCATTTGCAGGTCTCTTCGAGCGTGATCGTACTTTCGCGACGACAGCGTCGCGAAGCGCAGAGCGGCTATTTCGGCAAACGCCGCCTTTTCTTGAGGATTTTCTGAAAATGCAGTAGGCATTCCGCGGCCGGGTCCGTTATCCAGGCGGCTTACTACCGGACACGGTCGGCAGGTATCGAACCACCGCTTTCCGATCACAGATTGTGTCTGCGGAGATACGAATAGCGTAAGAGGACGCGTTCCCGGGAGCGCGCGACTCAAACGACCTACTACGTATTCCCGGCAGCAATGGCTTTCGACCAGTTGCTGTCTGGCGGTGGATATCGACGCGGGATTTCGCGCGACTCGGAGAAAATCACGTTTTCTTTTGAACGGCTTTCCAGAGGGCGCAGCACGAAGTTGTCGACGATCCGAGGCGCACTTTCGAATGGGCCGGAAACTTTATCCAGTGGGCAGCGCGCCACCCACCTTGCTATCCGGCCTGTTCAATTCAACGGATCTATTTTGCGGCCGTGGTCGTCGCGCCGGTATATTTGAGCTGCTCGACCTCGTGCGGTGCGGTTTCCGGATCATCCAGGGTTGGCGTGATATGCCCAACCAGAATGCCCATGCTGATCGAGGTACGCACGTATTTCGTATCACCCGCGCGCAAGGTGAACGATACCTCGTTCTTCGTCTCAGTCGTCGTCGACACCGTGTAATCGCCCGGGATCTCGTCCACGTAGAAGAAACCACCCGGTACGGAGCGCCCGACGACCTTGTCGTTAAGCTTGATTTCCGGCTGGATCATGGCTCCGGCGAAGCTGTCAGCGCGGAAGAAGTAGATTCGACCATGATCGGCCGGGAGCGTTGGTATCGAGGATGCAACGTCCTTGTATTGCGGTCCCGATGCACAGCCTGCTGCGAGCAATGCTACGCCGACTGAGAGCGACAGAGTGCGGTAGAGGTTCTTCATTCAAGTGTCCCGATAAATCCCGAATTGGCTGAAAAACAAGAATGCCCGGTTGGGTGGCGTATCTCGCCCGACATTGGCATTTTTGAATTACGGCACGGAATTCCAGTTCTTTACCGCTGCCTCAATACCACTTGAATTCGAACTCTAATGACCGATTCAAAAATCATTCAATTTGTTTTCAAATTCCAGTCATTTTTATTACTTAAATTCAAGGGGCATAAAATGATTGCGCCCCACTAAAGATTCGTCTGAAGGTTGCCGATAGCCTCGCATGAGCAGCCAAAAACGAACTTAAAACACGCGGTACACCGACCGCTCCGGGGTTCCCCACGCATGCAATGCTCGCGCGTGCCGGGGAAGAGAACAATGCAAAGCCGATGGTATGTCCAGGCGCGCAGCGAAGGCCAGCGCGCGTTATTCGTTATCCTGACCAGCGCGTTCCTTGCGCCGTCGTTCGCGCTCGCCGTCGGCATCGTGCCGGATGGCAAAACCATAACGACGGTCACGACCACTGCGGTTGGTGCACAAACCGTCAATATCGCGCCGGCTGTCGCGGGCGTTTCGCAGAACACCTATTCGACGTTCAACGTGGGTGCGGCGGGCGCGACGCTCAATAACGTCGGTATCAACGCGCGTACGATCGTCAATCAGGTCACGAGCACGAATCCGAGCCTGATCGAAGGCGCAATTACCGTGGCGGGCTCGCGCGCGAACCTCATTCTCGCCAATCCCAACGGCATCACGGTCAACGGTGGTTCGTTCGTCAACGCCGGCCACGTTGCGCTCACGACCGGTCAGGTCAGCTTCAGCGATGTGCAGATCGCGCCGGGGGTGGTTCAGCGCAATGTCGTGCTCGGCACGACCGGCGGCACGATCGTGATTGGTCCGGGCGGCCTGTCGAGCGCGCTCGTGGATCTCGATCTGATCGCGAAGAATGTACAGGTCAATGGAGCGTTGAATAACACGTTCTCCTCAGGAACGGCGCTCACACGCATCCTGGCAGGCACGAGTTCGGTCACGCTCAACACCGGTTTTTCCGCCTCGGATAATGCGAACGACTGGATGTCGATCACATCCGGTTCTGCCAATGCCCAGGCAAAGAATTTTGCGCTCGACATCTCGGCAGCAGGCAGCATCGCGAGCGGGCGCATCGAACTGATCGTGACCGACCAGGGGCCGGGCGTGCGCAGCGCGGGTCCGCTGAATGCGTCGCTCGGCAATTTCTCGCTGAGCTCGAACGGCGCGGTGCAGTTCTCCAACAGTTCGGTCAACGCGGCCACAGACGTGAGTTTCAACGTCAAGGACGCGCTCGCATTTACCGACACCCAGGTCAACGCCAACAACGGCGCCGCCGCGCTCACCGCAACCGGCGCTTTGACACTTACGGGAAGCAGTGTCATCGCGAACGGCGCAGTCAATCTGGGCGCGAACGGTCTGACGTTCGAACTCGACAATGCCCAGAAGGGCTCGACCGTCGCATCGGCGAGCGCGGGCGTTGTGCTTCAGAGCAGCAGCGATATCGTCAATGTCGGATCGCTTATCCAGGGGCAGCAGCAAACATCCGGAGACACTGCGTCGAAGGGTGCGGTGACGATCGCCGCCGCGGGCAACGTGCTCAACCAGTCGAATCCAGGGGGAGCCCTCGGCATTCTCTTCGGCGTGCAGGGCGATGTTTCGATCGTCGCAGGCGGCGATGTCGTCAATGAAAATGCGCGCGTGCTGTCGAACAACAATGTAAACATCACGGCGGGCGGCGACTTCAGCAATATCACCGATCACACCACGGGCGTGGCAAACGGCGCGGCGGTCGGTTTCTCGCAGAGCAGCAGCGGTTTCCTCTTCTTCCGCCATCGCAACAGCGGCTTCAACGTCGATTACGGACAGCTCGCGGATGCCAACGAACTCGCCTACGTCACGGCCGATTCGGGCAACGTGACGATCAACGCAAACAATATTGCCAATACGGGCGGCTCGATCCTGTCGAATAACGGCGCAGTCTCGATGACCGCGCTTGGCACACTCGACACGCAGGCCGTTTTCACCGGCCAGGCGGCGTACCGGCAATCCTGCTTCATCTTCTGCAAGTCGAGTGCGAGCAGTTCCGTGCAGGCATTTGGCGGCGTGATCGAAGCGGGCACGGATATCAGCCTCAAGGCAGGCACGCAGATTACCAATACGGGTGGCACCGTGCTCGCCGTGGGCAAGCTCTCACTCGACGCGCCGCGTACGCGCGCGCAAGCCGTCCTGGGCTATAGCGCCATCAACGAGACGCACGACCTGAAGGCATGGTTCGGTAACGGCTGGGCGTCGATCTACGCGACGGATACAGGTGGCCTGTTCGAGGGCGGCTCGGGCGCCGTGGAACTCACCGGCGTGGGCGAAATTGACGGCGGCGCCTTCATCGCGCCCAACGGTGTGCATGCGGGTGGTGGGGTTGTCACGATGCGCCCGCGCTGGCAGCAGCCGGTGGGTATCGGCACGCATAACTCGATCGGGCTCGTGTCGTGGTTCGGTCTGTGAGCACGTCCTTCGTTCGGGCCGGTCTGCGCGCGGCCGCGCTGGCGGCGATGCTGCTCGCGTCGAATGCGCGCGCACAGTTGGCGCCTCCGCCGCCCGTGCCGCAATTGCCACCACTCCCGCAAGGTGCCCGCGCGGTGCAGGACCCGGCGCAGCGCCTGCTGCAACAGCAGCGCGACCAGCAACGTAACGACGAACTTCAGCAGGCGCCCGCACAGATCTCGGTGCCGGAGGGCGCGGTGCCGAACCTGCCTGCCGGCGCGGATGTGGAGTCATTGCCGGACGTCGCGCCGATGTTCCGCATCGATCACATCGAATTCACCGGCGACTCGCCGGTTTCGCGTCGTGCGCTCGATGAAGTCGCGCAGCCATTTATTGGCAGGATGCTGGGCCGCAACCGTATCAACCTGCTGCTTCGCCGGCTGACTGAAGCCTTCATCGCACACGGCTACATCACCACGCGCGCGTATCTCGGGCAGCAGAATCTCGCCTCGGGCACGCTGACGATCAACGTGGTGGCGGGGCGCATTGCGGCGTTTACCCTCAATGGCCAGCCGCTGAGGCCGCGCAGCACACAACCGGGGCGTGTGCCCCCCGTTGGCGGCGGCTTTCTTTCCGACGACGGCACAGCGTGGGCATTTGGCGCTTCGCAGGGGGATGCGTTGCGCCTGCCTGACCTCGAGCAGGGCGTCGACCAGATCAACCGGCTGCGCCGCAACCAGGCGCAGATCCAGATCCTGCCAGGTGAGGCGCCGGGTGATTCGATCGTCGCCATCACAAATCACTACGGTGGCCCGTTCTATGTCGATGCGGGCCTCGACAACTACGGCAGTTCCAGCACGGGCACGCTGCGCTATCGCGCTTCACTCGAGTCGGACAACGCGATCGGTTTTCAGGAGTCCCTCGGGCTCAGTTATGTCGGCTCCGAAAACAGCAATGCGCTGGTGTTTTCGGCCGCGGTGCCGTTCGGCTACCAGACGCTCAGCTACACGACCGCGCTCTCGGAGTATCAGCAGGCCATCGGCGACACGGCGCTGCTCGACGGGCGCACGTTCAGCCAGACACTCGGCTGGAACGACGTGCTCACGCGCTCGGCGAGCGGCCGCATCAGTCTGGACGCGACGCTGACCAAGTTGCGCACCGAGCGCAGCGTCAACGGGATCGAACTCTCCCCGCAGGACCTCACGGTGGCGCGCATCGGTGTGAACGGACTGTACCGGTTCGCGGCGCATGGCGATCCGGCTGCGGCCACGTGGGATCTCGGCATTTCGCAAGGTCTGCCGTGGCTTTCCGCGAGCCATGACGGCCCCGATATCGACAGCAGCGACGCGCACAGCCAGTTCACGATGGGCGACGCCACACTCACGCTGCAGGCGACGCTCGGCCAGCTTGGTGCGCTTTCCTTTGCGTACCGGGGCAGGCTGCGCGCGCAGTACAGTGCGGTCGCGCTCTTCGGCAACGAGCAGATCTTTCTGGGCGGCATGGACTCGGTGCGCGGCTTCACGGAAGGCGGCATCGCGGGCGATAGCGGCTTTTACCTGCGCAATGAAACTGTCTGGCAGAACGCGCCAGCGTGCTTCGACACGCATCTCGAACCCTACATATTTCTCGATGGCGGCAAGTCGCACCTGGTGGCTCAGGGCGGCTGGCCGACGTTGATGGGCGCAGGCGTGGGTGTACGCGCCGCGCGCCGTTTCGGTAGCCACACGATGACGGGCGAAGTGCTCGTGGGTCGGGCGCTGTTGCAGCCCGCTTCCATGGGCGAGAAGGCAACCGTCGTACTCGCAACGATCAACTGGTCGGAATAAAGGAGCAGACATGAGCAGGTCGATTTCAATGCAGGGCGCAGGCCGGTTCGCGATACGCGCGGCCTTCGTGGCGGCAACCGCAGGCGCGGTGGGCTTCATTGGCGCAAACGACGCGTACGCGACGGTGCATACGAAGGCAAAGGCAACGGACTCGAGCGCGAAGGCGAAAGCGGCCGCGCCTGTGCCAGCATCCGGCCCGCTGCCTGCGAATGCTGTCGCGCGCGTGAACAACGTGCTGATCACGCAGGACCAGGTCGATGCGGCGCTCAAGGCGGTCAACGCGCCGGACACGCCGCAGACACGCGCGGCAATCAAGAACCATCTGATTGCGCGTGAACTGTTCCGCCAGGCTGCGGAAAAGCAGCACTACGACACGCGTCCGCAAGTGATCGAGGCGGCTGAACAGGCGAAGGCGCTGGCGATGTCGCAGGCCTTCCTGCGCGACCAGGTCAAACCGGCGCCCGTCACCGATGCCGACGTGAAGGCGCGCTACGACGCGGTCGTCGCGACGCTTGGCGACAAGGAATACAAACCCAGCGTGATCGCCGTGAAGGATGAAGACACCGCGAAGAATGTGCTCGCGCAACTGAAGAAGGGCACCGATTTCGCGCAGCTCGCTCGCCAGTTCAGCCAGGGGCCGAATGCGGCGCAGGGCGGTGAAATGGGCTGGGTCTCGTTCAAGACGCCCATCGAGGCGGGCAAGACGCAGAACTGGCCGCAGCCGCTCGCCGAGGCGATGGTGAAGCTGCCCCAGGGGGGCGTGACGACGTCGCCCGTTCAGGTTGGCGACGCTTTCTGGATCGTAAAGATGGACCAGTCGCGCGCCACGCAGATTCCCGACTTCGAAACGACGAAGGCGGCATTGCGCCAGCAGCTTGAACAGATTGCGCTGCAGAAAGCGACGGCGCAGGTGGTGGTCGATCTGATGAAGAGCGCGACGATCCAGCAGTGATGCAGCGTGATCTGCGTCTGACGTGACCTTTACCCGCTCGGCATTTTACGAACTAGAACAGAAATCAGAAGGAATCGGGGAAATGAACTCGAACATCAGGAAAGCAGTACTCGCCCTGGCGGTCGTGGCAGCGTCGGCGGCCATGACGGGATGCGCCACTCCGTACCAGTCGGAAGGTTTGACAGGCGGATATAAGGACAGGCAGATCGACGATCAGACCTTGCATGTCCAGTTCTGGGGCAACGGTTATTCGACGCAACAGAATGTGCACAAGTACTTCCTGTACCGTTGCGCCGAGCTGACTCGACAGCACGGATTCAAGTACTTCATGGTCATTCCGCCCGCCATCGCGGGTGCCCTTGCGCCGACCAGCAGCCTCGTACGCACCTCAGGGTTTGATCACAGCATGATGCGAAAAACCGTCTACTACGTGCCGATCATTATTCCCAGTGGCGGTGGCGGGGTGAACAGACACGAAGAGTCGGCAGACATCCGGATGTTCAACGACGACGCCGTGCTGACGATGAAAGTGACCGGCTGGGATGCGGCTGAGGTGCTCGATCAACTTGGACCGTTCGTGCACAGCAACGGACAGACCGCAGCCGATGTCCCGAAAGCATGGGTTTTCGAACCAGGCAAGGCGAAGGAGCGCGCGCAAGACCTGCTGCCGACCGCGCCAAAGAAGAACGCGGCTTCGCCAAGCTGAGTCAGCGAAAGCTCATCCTTCAGCCGCACTTTTACAGGGCGGCTGAAGCTTAGCGCGAAAAGCCTCGACAACGAGAGGCTCGCAGCGGACGGGGAAAAATCTGCTGCACGTGAGGCGGGGCGGCCAACCCGCGTCATGCAAGACAAAAAAACGAAGAAGAACGAGAACATCATGCGAGTTTCGACGCGAAACGCCTTGCGACAACTTGAGCACGTACGGATGCTGCGGGATGAACTGCGGGCACGCCTGCACGAGACATCGGGACGCATCCTGAGCGTCGCCTCGAATGTGCGGACGTACAGCGGCTGGCAGCGCAGCGTGTCGGCCGTCGTCGCCGCGATGCTGTTCATCGGGCCGTTGACGGTGACGTTCGAGCAGAGCCAGTCGGCAGCGGGTGTGCTCGCGGCGGGCAGCAAGCGTCTCGACGATGAGGCATGGCAGCAGATTCGCGACCTGGCCGGGTTGCGTGTGCGCTTTGCGATGCAGGCCGCAGAGGCGACGCCGATCGTCGATCCCACCGCGCCGATCTCGTTCCAGCCGAAGATCACGCAATCCACGGGGGCGGGCGGCGGCGTACCCGTGGTCAACATCACCGCGCCCAACGCGGCCGGCATCTCGCTGAATCAGTTCCAGACGTTCAACATCGATCCCGTTGGCCTGATTCTCAATAATAGCCTTGCGTCGGGTACGTCACTCACGGGCGGCGATGTCGCCGCGAATCCGAACCTGAACGGGCGCACGGCGAGCGTCATCGTCAATCAGGTCACGTCCACGGGCTCGGCGTTCGCGAGCCTGCTCAACGGTCCGCTCGAAGTGTTCGGCGCGCCCGCAACCGTCATCATCGCGAATCCGAACGGCATCACCACGCGCGGTACGGGATTCACGAATACCGTCGGCGTCACGCTTTCTACCGGGACACCACAGTTCCTTTCGGGCATCGGCGGCTCGCAGGTCGGGTTCGACAATGCCCAGGCCATCGGCTACAACGTGACCGGCGGCCATATCCAGATTGAAGGTAATCCGGGCGTCAACGGTCCGGGCGCGGGCATCGAAGGTACGGTCGGGACCATCGACCTCATCGGCGCGACGATCGGTGTGAATGCGCCGCTCTATGCCGGTACGCGTATCAACGCGATTGCTGGCGTTCAGAACGTCGCGCCAACCGCGGTCGATTCGACCGGCACGACCTGGTCCACCAGCGCGAATGGCGCAACGAACACCGCAGCGGCGATCAACGCCGCGAGTGGCGGGGCGAATGGCGGCCTCGCCATCGACGCGACGGCCTACGGCGCGATGACGGCGGGCCAGATCCAGATGATTGGCACGGCAGCGGGCATGGGTGTGCGCACCGATGCGCAGCTTGCCGCGAACACGGGCGACATCACGCTTTCCGCGAACGGGGACGTGTCGATGGCGGGCACGGCGGCGCAGCAGAAGGTGAGCGTGCAGTCGGGCGGGAGCGTGACGCTCGCGGGCTCGCATATCGGGATCACGGGTTATTCGATTGCGGCGAACGGCGACGTGACGTCGAGCGGGACGCTCCAGACCAATGGCGCCCTCACGGCGACGGCGGGTGGCAACGTCAACGTCGCGAACGCACAGGCCCAGGGCGACATTGCGCTGAACGCGGGTGCGAACGCGACAACGGGTGATATCCAGGCGGGCGGCAATCTCGCAGTGACGGCGCAGGGCCACGACGGCGCGGGCGACGTGACGCTCGGTGGCGCAACGGTTGCAACCGGTGCGACGACGCTCAATGCCGCGCGCGACGTGACGATCAACGGCGCAACGAGCAGCGGGAGCCTGCAGGCGACGGCCCAGCGCAATGTGAGCGTCAATGCAGCCACGCAAACGTCCGGCGATCTCGCACTGAATGCGACTACCGGAAATATCGTTGCGACCGCCAACGTCAACAGCAACGGCAGCCTTGCGTTGTCTGCGGGCACGGGCACGACAATTGGCGCGCAGGCGACGGCGATGGGGGCCGTCAACCTGACGGCGGGCACGGGCGGCATTGCCATCACCGGTTCACTGGCAAGCGGCACGGCGCTGAATGCGACGACGCCCGGTGCATTCAGCGTGCCGGGTTCACTGCTCGTCGGCACGAACGCGAACGTGAGCGCGGGCAGCATGAGCCTGGACGGTGTGACGATCGTCCAGCAGAACGGTGCGTTCAACGCAGCGGCCGGTATCACGGGCGCGGGATCGGTCGCGTTCGGGCAGAGCGGCGCGTTGACGGCAGGCGGGGACGTCACGTTCACGGGCAAGCTGCTCGCGAACGGACTCCAGGTGAGCGCAGGGGGCAATGTCGCGCTCAACGACGTGCAGGCGGGCGGCGCATTCGCTGTCACGGCTGCAACCGGCAACGCGACTTTCAACGGCAACGCCGCCGCAGTTGGCGCGACGACCGTGCAGGCCGGCACGGATATCGACGTGAACGGCACGCTCGCGGGCGGTTCGAGCGTAGCGCTCACCGCGCAGCACGACGTGAATGTCGCGGCGGCGGGCACGGTTCAGTCGGTGGGCGATCTCACCATGAGCGCGGCGAACAATATAGCGGCCAGCGGCACGCTCAACAGCGGCGGCGCGCTCACTGCGCAGGCGGGGCAGGACGTCGCCATGACCGGCGCGACCAGCGCAACTGGTGACACTGTGCTTGCGGCAGGCCGAGACGTGACGCTTGGCGGCACGTTCGCGGGGCAGGGTGGCGCGACGGTCACGGCCGGGCGGGATGCCGTGCTGGGCGGCAGCATCGGCATTTCGAAGGACGTCTCCGTCAGTACTGCAAATAACCTGACAACCACGGGTTCGCTGCAGGGCGAACACGTCACGCTCAATGCCGGCAATTCGGCTGTGCTTGCGGATATTCAGGCGAACTCGGCGTTTGCGGTCAACGCGCAAGGTAATGCGGGCGGCGGCGACGTGCAGGTCAACGGCACGGTCGCGTCGCTTGACAATGCGGCCGTGACGGCGGCGGCTTCGGTATCGGTGCCTGGTACGCTCAAAGCTTCGGGGACGCTCGGCGTGACCGCAGCCACAGACACGCACGTGAGCGGCACCGTCCAGTCCAACGGCGACCTCACGCTCGCGAATACAGCGGGCTCGCTCGTGAGCACCGGCGTCATCCAGAGCGGTGCGAATCTCAGCGCGAATGCGGGCCAGTCGATCGTGCTCGGCAGCGATCCTGGAACGAGCAGCACGGCGTCGCTTGGCGACATGACGCTCACGGCTGCCCAGAACGTGACAATGAACGGTTCGGTCGTCGCACAGGGCAACGGCACGGTGACGGCCGGCAACGCGATTGGCGGCGCGGGCACGCTCGCGTTTGGGCTTGCGGCGAATCTCGCCTCGGCGGGCGACACGACCCTCACGGGCTCGCTGCGCGGCGCGACCGTGCAGACCACGGCGGGCGGCTCGGGCAGTTTCGCGAATGTTTCAGCGGGCTCGACCATCGCGCTGTCTGCGCAGCACGACGTCAACCTGGGCGGCACGCTCGCGGGCGGCGCAGGTGTTGCCCTGAACGCGGGTAACGACGTGAACGTGACCGGCACGCTGCAATCGGCGGCCGACACGACACTCGCCGCGCAGACCGGCAGCGTGAACGTGAGCGGCGCGCTTAACAGCAGCGGTGCGCTCGGCATCACGGCGGACACGGACGCGAATGTGAGCGGCTCAGCGACGGCTGCGCTCGACACGACGATCCACGCCGCGCGCGACGTCAACGTTGGCGGGTCGGTGAACGGCCAGGGTAATGGCAGCGTGAGCGCGGGGCGTGACATTGGCGGTGCGGGTACGATCGCATTCGGCCAGAGTGCGATCCTGAGCGCCGCGCGCAACATCGCGCAGGGCGGTCTCGTGCAGGGGCAGTCTGTCCAGGTGACTGCGGGTGCCGACGCGGTGCTGAACAACGTGGAGTCCGCCAGCACGCTGTCGCTGGGTGCCGGGACACTCGGCAGCGGTAGCCTCACGGTGAACGGGGCAGCAGCGTCCGCTGGGGCATTCAGCGCGACCGCGAACGGCGACGTAACGGTGGCGCAAGGCGGCAAGCTTGCTTCGGGCACGACGCTCGGCGTCACCGCGCTTGGCGGTATTGCCGTGACCGGTGCGATTGAGGCCAACAGCGACGTCACCCTCAACGCGCAGAACGGCAGCCTCGCGGCCACGGGCGGGATCAACAGTGGCGGCAATCTTGCCATCACCACTGGACTTGATCTCTCGCTGGGCGCGAGCACGAGCGCCACCGGCGACGCGACGCTCAACGCGGGCCGCGACGCCTTGCTCAACGGCACGCTCGTCGCCAGCAACGGCACTGTCTCGGCGGGGCGCGATATCACCGGTGCCGGCACGCAGGCGTTCACGGGCGCGGCGGTCCTCGGCGCACAGGGCAACATTGCGCTGACCGGCACGCTGCAGGGTAACAGCGTGCAGGCGACGGGCGGCGATAACGCGTCGCTCAACAACGTGTCGTCGGCGACTACGCTCGCGCTCGCGGCGAACGGCACCAGCGGTAACGCGACGACGGGCGATGCCGCGATCACTGGCACCGCGACTGCGCAAGGCGCGATCACGCTCACGGGCGCGCGCGACGTGCTGGTGAGCGGGTCGGCCGGCAGCGGCGCGACACTCACGCTCAATGCACAGCGCAACGCGCAGGTGACGGGCGCGCTCGAATCGGTGGGCGATCTTGATGTCAGCGCGCAAACGGGCAGCGCGACGCTGGGCGGCACGGCAACCACTTCTGGCACGTTCAACGTGACGGCGGGTCTGGACACGGCACTCGGCGGCCAGAACGCGGCGGCCGGCAACGTGACGGTCCAGGCGGGGCGCGATGTTGCGCTGACAGGTACCGTGGCCGGGCAGATGGCGGGCACGTTCAACGCGGGACGTGACATGACCGGCGCCGGCTCGGCTGCGTTTGCCAATGCGGCAACGTTGACGGCGGCCAACAACCTTGCCTTGACCGGTTCGCTGCAGGGCGCCTCGGTCAGTGCAACGGGTGGCAACAACGCGGGCCTCGGCAGTGTTCAGGCTGTGAGCGGCAACCTCAGCGTGCTTGCCAATGGTAATGCGGGCGAGGGCGACGTGACATTTACGGGCCCGGTCACCGCGCTTGGCAATGTGACGCTGCAGGCGGCGCGCGACATCGGCATCGGCGGGGCGCTGAACGCGGGCGGTACGACGAACGCGAGTGCCGCGCGCAATATCAGCGCCGCCGACGTGAATTCGGCGGGTGACCTCACGCTCACCGCCACGAACGGCAGCGCGAGCGCCGGGAACGTGACGACCCAGGGCAACCTGAACGCGAGCGCCGGGCAGTCGCTTGCCTTCACCGGGCAGACGCAGGCCGGTGGCAACGCAGCACTCACCTCGGGCAGCGACATGACGCTTGCGGGCGGTATCGCCGCGCAGGGCACCGGCACGCTGCAGTCGGGCGGGACGATCGGTGGCGCGTCCGTTGCGTTTGGCCAGCAGGCCACGCTGAACGCTGGCAATAACATCGCCATCGGCGGCGCGGTGACGACGAACGGCGATCTTGCCGCGACGGCGGGCAACAGCGTCGCGATGGGTTCGGCCACCGCGGGGGGATCAGTCACCGTCAAGGCGAACGGAGATTCCGGTACGGGCGATATCGTCGTGACGAACGGCGTGACCTCTGGCACGGCAACGACGCTGACTGCGGCCCGCGACGTGCAGACGGGCGGCGCGCTCTCGAGCGGTGCAACGCTTGCGGTGACTGCGGGACGCAATGCGAGCATCGGTGGCACGGCTGCGGCCAACGGCGACATCGACCTCAAGGCGGGCACGAGCAATCTTGCCGGCAACCTGACCGTGGCGGGCGCGATCACCACGGGCGGGCATCTGAACGCGAACGCAGGCGGCAATGCCGCGCTGCTGGCAGGTGCGCTCGTGAATGGCGACACGACCGTGTCTGCTGGCAACGGCATGACGCTCAGCGGAGCATTTCTCGGTCTCGGTGCGGGGACGTTTACGGCCAGCGGCGCAATTGCTGGCGGTGGCGCGCTCACGTTCGTCAATGACATTGGCGTGAGCGCGGGCGGAGCGGTCACGCTTGGCGCCGTTCAGACCGCGGGTGCTTTCACGGCGACCTCGGGCGGCGACATGTCGTTCGGCGCGGCGACGGCCGAAGGCAATGTGAGCGCCACTTCGCACGGCGGCAGCATCGCGTTTTCGGGCGCGGTGCAAGGCGGCGGGAACGTGAGCGTGCAGGCTGCGAACGGTGCGACGCTCGCGGGCGGCGTGTCGTCGATGGGCAACGTCAACGTCACGGGCACCCAGGGCAATGTGAGCGTGAACGGTGTGTCGTCGAACGGCGATACGACGCTCAAGGCTGGACAAACGCTGACGCTTTCCGGCACCAGCGTGGTCGCGGGCGGCCTCACGCTCACCGGCGGCAACGTCACGATGAGCGGATCGGCCAGCGCGACGAAGAACCTCGTCGCCACGGCGCAGGGGACGCTTGACGCGAGCCAGGCGTCGCTCGTGACCTCGCAGAACCTGCAACTCGCGGGCGCTACGGTCGACATTGGCCAGGCCATTGTCGGCGGTGCCCTCAATGCGCAGGCGTCCAGCCAGCTGAACCTGACGGGCGGTGCGGTCGACGTGGTGGGTGGCGCGACGCTGGCCTCGCAGGGCGGTTTCTATAACGCGGGCAGCGTGCTGGCAGGCGGCGACCTGAACGTCTCGGGGCAGAACGTCGTCAACGCGGCGAACGCCTCTCTGGTGTCGGTGGGCACCACGACCGTGAACGCGTCAAATTTCACGAACGCGGGCCTTGTGAACGGCACGAACACGGTTGTGAACGTGGGCGGCACGCTGAACAACAGTGGCGGCTCGTTGATGGGGCTGAACACGCTCACCATCAACACGGGGGCGCTCAATAACCAGGGTGGGTTGATCTTCGCGGGCAATCCCACAGGCGGCACCGCGGGCAATCTTTCCCTCACGATCAACGGCAGCGGCGCATCTCTCTATAACGCGAGTGGCCAGATTCTGGCGATCGACAACGCTGCGGTGAATGCGTCCAACGCCACCTTTGACGCTTCGAGCGCAGGAACGATCAGTGCCGGCAACACGCTCTCGATGACGTTCGGCTCGGTGTCCAATGCACAAACCTGGGACCTGAGCGCGGGCAATGTCGCCATCAACGCGATCAACGGTTTTTCGAACGCAGGTGTGGTCAACTCCACCGGCACGCTCAACATCTCAACGGGCGGCACGATCGCCAACAGCGGGCAAATCATCAGCGCCGCGGACGTCGACCTCGAGGGCAATCTGTCGAATGCCCAAAATGCGGTGATTCGCGCGGGCAACGATATCAATCTGTCCGGCAGCGTGACCAACAGCGGCACTATCGAAGCGACGAGCAATTTTTCGTTCACGGGAGGCGGGGATTACAACAACGCCGGCGGCACGACGCAGGCGGGCGGCACGATCAGCCTGAACACGCCGGGAACGGTGTACAACGTGGTCGGCACGATTGCCGCGGGCGGGGACCTCGATATCAACGCGGGCGCAGTGGTCAACAATGCGCAGGCCGGAGCGACCCAGACCACGACACAGGTGGCGAGCGCAGCGACGGATCCCAACCTCATCGGACAGATTGTCATCGGGACACTGACGTACACCACATGCGCTCCGGGGGGCAATCAGGGCAACTGCTTTCTCGCTTCCTACAGCGGACCGACGACGCTCTCGTCGATCGAGCCGAACTTGTCAGGCGGCGTGCTCTATGTGCAGGACCAGAGCTATTGCGATGTGTCGGGAACTTGCTATCCCGTGGCGGTGGGCGGCACGCTCAGCGCGCAGGCAGGCGTGACGACCATTGCCCTGCCGGGCATCGACCAGACGACCACGACGACCGGCGCGGCTATCCCGAGCATCATGATCGCTGGTGGCAGTATCAACATGACGGCCGGTTCGCTATCGAACGTGGGCGGGAGTATTTCCGCGGGGCTCGACGTCAACCTGAACCTGCAGTCCCTGAACAATGCGGCGTTGCCGAATGTTCCGGCAACCGTCGTGAATTCCGTCGATCAGGCGCAGCTAAACGCGTTCATGACGGCGCTGAACGCCCTGGGACAGAACATTGCGGTGGCCGGTACGGGCGGAACCGCCAATAACTTTCCTGCCAGTACGGTCGCTTTCAATTCCTCGGCGAGTTCCTCTCAAACCGATACCAGCGGCACAACCAGTTTTGGCCAGCAAGGCTCGATCATTGCCGGTCGGAACATGACGTTCTCGGGCGGCAATCTCGTCAATGGAGGCGTGCTCTACGCGGGCAACGATGTCGTGGTCGCCTCGGGTAGCCTGACCAACCAGGGGCAGCGTTTGACGAATCCGTCGACGCAGCCCGGCTGCGCCTCCGGTGTGAGCGGCTCGGAGTGCGACAACAACATGTCCGTGCGAGGCGACAATCCGAACTCGTCGACGTTCTCCTATTCGGAGCAGGGCGCGACGATCTTTGCCGGTCACGACCTCGTGGTGGCTGCGGGCAGCATCAACAACACAGACGGCAGCCTGCTTGCGGGTCACGATATCGTGATCGGCGGTGTAGGTTCGACGGCCACGTCGACGACGCCAGCGCAGAGCCTGAACAACACTTCGGGCAACATCGTCGCCGGTAACAACATCACGCTGAACGTTTCGGGCGCAATCACCAACACGTTGCCACCCCCCATCCAGGTGCATGAGGACTATGGCTCGCAGGAGGCATACGCAGGCTGCATGACCTCGGGCGGTTACAAGGAGAGCTACTGCGAAGCGTATGTCGACCAGCAGTCCGGAAGTTCGTCGGTCATCAGTGCGGGCAACAATCTGCAGATCAATGCAGGCAGCCTCACCAATATCGGCAGCCTGATCTCGGCGGGCACGAGCGCGACAATCAATGTCGCCGGCCCCGTCGTCAACGAAGCGCAGACGCTCAATGCCTACTGGCATTCGGAATGGGTGCAGGAAACGGGTCTGTTCAGCAGTGACAAGCGCCATAACACCTGGGCGTGCGGCTCGGCCGCAGAATGCACTGCGCTTTACGGCAGCGCCTATACGAGCGTGGGCGGCTCGATCGATCCGCCCACGCCCGTAGGCAACATCGCCGCCACCATTCAGGCGCCCAATCTCACGATTTCGTCTGGTGGGCAGATCCAGAACGTGGGCAACGTGCTGGGCACCAGCGTGTCACTTACCGGGCAAAAGCTCATCAATGGCATTACGACCGCGAACACCTACACGCCGGTCGTGAATGCGCCTTCGCAGGTCATCTCGCTGACACCGCGGGCACTGCCCGGGCTCAACATTTCGACGCCGCGTTCCGTGGGGACGCCTTTGCCGACCGCCGTGGCGGGTACCGCCTCGTATGTCGATGGGGTGCTGGGCTCGCAGACCTCGCTGCTTGGGCCGCAGCAGTTGATCAACGCGCTGCCGGCCTCGCTGCAGCCTTCATCGACGCTTTTTTATTACAACCCGCAGGAAGAAGACCTCGTGCTGCAACAGGCCGCGTTGCAGCAGACCGGGCAGGCAAGCTTCGTGAGCGGGCTCTCGTATGACAGCACGAACAACCTCTCGGTGACGGAGCAGGAAAAGGGAATCCTTTACCAGAACGCGCTCACCTATGCCGAGCAGAACAACGTGCAACTCGGCACGGCGCTCACGCAAACGCAGATCAATGCGCTCACGCAGCCGATGCTCTGGTACGTCGAGCAGACCGTGCCCGATCCGTCGTGCCAGGCAACGGGTTACGCGACTTGTCCGACCATCACGGCACTGATGCCGCAGGTCTATTTGCCAGAGAACTGGAACGCGCTTTCGGCGGGCGGCAACATCGAGGCGACCAAGAGCCTCACCCTCGACTTCGGCAGCGCGGCGACGGGCGGCAGCATCACGAATACGGGGACCATCAGTTCCGGCGGCACGCTCACAGTGAACACCGGTACGCTGACCAACGAGGCCAATCAGGTCAACGTCGGGCAGATCTGGAATTCGGTCAAGGGCGGCTATACCGACATGACCGGCACGGAGGTGCAGCCGGGCGGCTTTATGAGTGCTGCGGACATGAGCCTGAACGTGCAAACGCTCAACCAGATCGGCGGCGTGCTGCAGCAGCTCAACGCTGACGGCACGGTCAATCAGGCGGGTACGCAACAGTTGCTCGCGCAGTTGCAGCAGCAGCTGGGCGGAGACTTCACGCAGCAGGCGCTGATTGACAACCTGCATACGAGTTTCGTTGCATCGGGTGGGCTGGGGCTGGGGGCGTTTGACCAGGTCATTGAAATGGTCGCGGCCATTGCGCTTTCGTACGTGCTGGGTCCGCTAGCGGGTGCGATGCTGGCAGCGGCGCTCGATGACGTTGTGAATTCAGGCACCCTGAACCCGATGGATGTGGTGAAGGCCGGCGCTGTGGCCGCGCTTACCCAGGGAATTGATGTGGGATTGGACGTGGGCGGCGACTTCGGGGGTATGGGCTCGAACCTGATCTCGCCCGACATGATGCAGACGCTGGCGAACGCCGGGCAGGCACTGGTAAGCGTAGGCGAGCAGAGCGTGATCAGCGCCGGGGTTTCGACGGCGATTTACGGCGGCAGCTTTACGACGGCGTTGCGTGACGACGCCGTGGCCGATATAGCGGCGGTTGGGGCTGGGGCAATCGGGTCGAATGCTCCTGCCGGTTCGTTCGAAAACGTGGCGCTCCATGCGGCATTGGGTTGTGCGGCGAGTGCGGCCGAAGGCACGGGGTGTGCCGGGGGTGCGATTGGCGGGGCGGCGAGCGCGGCCTTGACGCCGTATGTTGCCAGTGCAATCACGGGTGGCAATCCGAACGTGACAACTGAACAGGCGGCAGCGATTGCAGCCTTTGCGACATTCGCCGGAGGCGCTGCGGCTGGACTGGCAGGACAGAATGCAGCGGCGGGCGCACTTGCCGCGCAGAACGAAGCGATCAATAATTGTCTGGGCCACCCTGAAACCTGCACGCAGATGTTGAAAAATGCGGCTACGAGTTTTGGGAATACCTTGGCGGGTTCGATGGTCAGTCAGGAAGCCGCAGCTAGGGCGGGTGCTCCAAATTACATATCAGCCTCAGGGTCGGGCATGGGCATTCAATACGGAGCGTCAGTGAATTTGTCCAATGGGCAGGTGTATGTGGGACTTGGTAAAGCCAATCCGATTTCGCCATCAGGGAGTTTTGTGGTTGGCTATTTACTGGACCCGACTGATAATCCCGGACTCGCGACGGATAACTACCTCAACGGAGCCTCAGCAACCGCAGGTGGCTGTTACATCCTCTGTACGAATGTGAACCATTCGATAGGGGGAACAACCGCGTTTGAATTTGGTATTGGGACGGCGGGCGTATCTGGAGGGGTTTCCGTATCCAAACCGATCTTCTCGTTGGGAGGGGGGCAATGAAGTTGCGGCCGTGGGCACAGCTCTTGGCGATAGTGGCTGCTATCTTTGTCGTAGTGAGTTTTGTTAGGTCTTGTAATTCAGATCCGACGCAAGAACAGCTATTCAGTACGTTATCGGTAATGCGTACCGACATGGAGCAGATCATGAACTCCGGTGGCCGAGTCATCAGCTACGATAACAACAGCAAAACGACGTTTTCACGTGTGTATTTGCTTCTCACCGTCGATGCAGGGGGGCAGCCAGAGGACCTATCAACAAAGTACAAGGATGTTCTATTGTCTCGGGAATGGGTGCCAGCCGGTCGTGCGATTGATGGCTCTCGGTTTTGCAAGCAAGGTGCATTGGCATCGGTGCTTGTGTCTCGGGATGCGCAGAGAGTTGCGGTCGGGATGACGTTTGATGCTGCAAGTATTGCGGTATGCAAGAGGAATGCAAAGTGATTTTCATCGTTGAAAATTCCATCCCCATTACAGGATAGGCGACGCAGAATGAGGCGCTGAATAACTCGACGGGGCACGGGTGCGGCATTCCGGATGACCCGCTGAACCAGCCAATCACGGGCGGCAGTCGTGGGGAGGCCCTGGCGCAGATATCGTTTCGGATGCTTCAATTTTGGCAAATTGCGCCGACGTGACCGTCTGAGATCGCAATTAATGCAAGGTGCCACGCCGGTGGCAAGTGGCAGCATGAGCGATATTTTGTTAGGTCTGATGGGCCAAGACCGATAACACATGATGTTGAGTTCCCGCTACGGCGGAAATTTGAGGGAAATATTACATTTCCGAAAGACGCCTGAGTTTTTCATGCGAAGCTGACGCGAGATGATCCTTCAATCTTCAGTGCCGTTGTTCTCGCGCTGCGGGACGAGACGGCGGGAAATATAACGGCGGTTATTGCTCGCGTTCAAGTCGATGCGGACAAAATCCCCAAGGCGAGCATGGAACCGTGCGCCTTGGTAACCGCGCAGCAAGCAACCAATATAAACGGAAGAAGCAATGAACCACGTCGTCAGCCGAACGGGCCGAAACATTTTTTCAGCAATCTTGGCTTTGTCGTCTACCGCATGCTCCGTCCTTACGTATCAGCCCCCGTCAACGGGCGACATGGCCCGCATACGCGTCGTCACCGCGGAAACTGTAGAGACTCAGGTTTTAGTCCTACCCGACGCCCAAAATGGGTGTGTTACGAAGCATATGAACGAATGGCAATGGTTCGCAATCCTTGGTCAGCATCTTCCACGCGACGGGTTGCAGGGCGTCACGATTGGGATGCCGGGAGGCGAAGCCTATAAGCCGATATCCGTAGCGGAAGCTACGATTCCCGCAGAAAAGCCTTTTTCGATGTATTTGATCAGAGCGGGATACAACTACACTTGCTCGGTTGATCTGACATTCGTTCCGCGCGTCGGCATCGACTATGAGGCTGACTATTCGCTAGTCGGCGGATTGTGTCATGTTAACGTCGCGCAGTTGAAAAGGGAGGCAGACGGTGCAGTAGTTCGATCGCCAGTTGCAACGTCTCACGTCGAGTTCTGCAAGTCGTGACCGGATCGGACAAAAAGTGAGCTAGACCAGAATACGGACTATACGGTCGTGTAGCAGGATGGCCTAGTGAGCGAACACGAACCCGGTCAGATAGGAAAACACGTGAAAACATTCACCATCGAAGACTTCATCCCTGAGCGAAGACCACGTCGTTTGTACGACAAGTTCACTTTCAAGGAAAACACTTCGGTTGCCCCGCATGTTCTCGACGTGAACCTTAACTGGCTAAGTTTTGCGCTCAAGGGAGACATCATTTGGGCCTTCGAAAAGGCAGAGCGCACGGACAGCACGTTTAAGCCGGGCAAGTACTATCACTGGCTCCCTTTGATTCAGAACGGTGAGCCGATCGAAGCGCCATACCTAAGTTTTGACCGCGGTCGTGTCGAAATCGTCGATGGTCGACACAGGCTATATGTTTTCATCGATTTGGGATTCACGCACTGCAAGGTCGTAGTCGGTAAGCGCGGGCTTTTTGCCGTCTCCTCGTTGATTCCGAACACGATGTAACGCTCCGACTCGGGACATAGGAAAATAAGAATGGCGTCTTGCATGAAGACGTTTCGATTGATGCTGGCGTTGGTGATTGCCAGTACACTTTCTGCCGTAT
Organism: Paraburkholderia sp. JHI869; assembly: GCF_038900775.1. Lineage (NCBI taxonomy): Bacteria > Pseudomonadati > Pseudomonadota > Betaproteobacteria > Burkholderiales > Burkholderiaceae > Paraburkholderia > Paraburkholderia sp. JHI869. The sequence continues at coordinate 53,726 of NZ_JAYMSC010000005.1, read as the reverse complement.
CGAATGCGGCTGGGTCGCAAGGTAACCTCGCGAGCGATTGTGACGGCACTGAGACGTTTGTGTTCGTGCCACCTGGGGTCAACAAACAAAAGTACCTTTCCGAGTATGTGAAGACACACAAGGGGTCATCGGATGATGAACTGAGGCGATGCAAACTATCGCGCGACCAGTGGCGTGCGCAGGTCCTCAAGTCGAACTGACGCGGAAACGTGATGGGACTGTTCACACAAGAAGATCTGCGTAGCGCGCTCGATGACTACCGCGCGGCGCCCGCCGAAGTGTGGGGGTTACGACGGCATGGCACGAGGATTTGGACGCGGGTGGGTCGCCTTCGTCTGGGCAGATTACCGAATTTCAGTTGCGTATCGCTGCATTGAACGAGAAGGCCGTTCAGGCGTGGAGCCATTACTGTCAAGTGGGCGCGCTCCTCTACAGACTCTAATCGACACTCGAACACCGGAAAACAACAAGTGAACAAACAACCCCATAACTCGCCACAACTCGAGCGTATGCTGATCGTAGTAGGCGACTCCGATGCTGGAAAGAGCACAACACTGCGCAGCATGTTTGTCGACCCGCGCTTCGGAACGAGGGGGAGCGTGCCGGCGACTTCTCAAAGGCGGATGCGGCTAGTTGCGCTCTCCCGTGAGCGATGCCTCTTCATGCGCCTGACCTCACCTCATGAAACTAAGCAAACACTCGACGATTTTCTCACCAGACTAGAGTCCGCGCGGCGCCGCGCCGGTCGTCTCGGTTTTCGTCGTTTCAACGTCGCTTGTGCAATGCAACCGCGCGCGTCGAACGCGATGCCTGACCTCGTGACGGTCTGCCAACACCTGCGCACGCGGATCGATCCGGAGCGCATTCGGGTTGCCGTGATTGACCCACGCCAAGATGGAGAGCGCGGTCCGCAACTCCAACGTCACGATATCGACGGGCTGCGGAAGAATACTGTTGAGGTGTTGTGGATCGACGGAATGCATCCGCTGAGCCAACACCCCAATGGGTTGTTGCTGGCCGACTTTTTCGACTTCCATTGATTGGAAAACGAATATACCGTGCAAACATACCGGCGGTTGAGCCGTTGTATGTGCCTTATCTTGACGTGAGGTACTATTCAGGCGAACAGTTGGTCGCCAGTTGCGAAGGTAGTCGGGCACGCAGACGCAGAGCTAGCTGCCGACGCTCGCACAAAGCTGGCGCAGGGCTGACCTGATCCGGAATCTTTTCAAGAATATGCTCTGGAAAATTAAAGACTCGAACACCTGCGTCCTCGGTTCGGTCCACCTATCAAACACTTCGATCCTGCAGCTCCCGGACGCCGTGGAGCGTGCTTTTTCTGAATCTACACGGGTGATTTTCGAGGCTGACCAGAGGTTGCCTCCAGATCCGTCACTACTGATGCTGCCACCCGGCATACAGCTCGACAGCCTCATTCCGAAGGAACTCTTTTGCCGTGTTCGTGCTCACTGGAGCAGGCTCGGACTTGCAGAGGAAAATTTGGTGAAATTTCGACCGATTGTGGTCGGGATAAGTCTGCAATTTCTGGAGGCAGCCCGTAATGGGTATAAGGTAACGCTCGGCGTTGACACTATCCTCCGCGAACGGGCGGAGAAGGACGGGAAATCGATTCGTTACCTTGAGAAATTGAATGATCAGCTAAGTCTGCTTTCGGGAACGCCGGCGAATGAACAGATTTCATTTCTCAGCCATATTGCTAACCAGGCTGATGCAGGCTTGTCCGAGGTAGTCGACATGATCTCGGCATGGCGAAGTAATGATATGCAATATTTCGAAGGCCTCCTGGATCAACGCAGGAAAGAGTGGCCTCAGATGATTGATGATGTACTGACGAAACGCAATATAACTTGGGCGCCACAGATCGCGGAACTGGCCAAAGGTTCCGGGCGGAATCTTGTGGTTGCTGGCGCATTGCATCTTTTGGGCGAGACAGGCCTTCCAACTCTATTGCGTGAATATGGACTTACTCTCGTCGAGACAGAGTGATCGGGAAACGAACCGTCCGGTCTGCCTAGGCGTTGGTATCAGCTTCGATGACAGCCAGTAGCAGCGGGATACTCGCCGGCACGCGCGGTACTGGAAAACTGCACGATCGGATCGCGTTCGAGCTACAAGCTGTCTTTCGCTGACTCGGAGGACTTACACTGGGCGAGGTCGCTTCGGTGTCGAAATATTCATCTTTTGCAGGGAGTCGCTGACCTTCGGCAGTAGCCCAGCCACATGCCTCCTGAGTCTCGCTCCCGGACGTGAGGACGTTCAAATGCACATGGACGAAATGACCCTCTTCGTTCTGTTTGCGATCATAGTGCTCGTCGCCGTCGCAATTGCGCGTCGCCGGACCCGAATGGGGGATTTCTCCTACAGGCAGTGCGCGATACTCACGCCGAATGAGGCGGAGTTTTTTGGACGGCTACGCGCGGCGCTGCCGGAACACTACGTGTTCCCGCAGGTCGCCATGAGCGCTATCATTGCGCCAAATGGTTACGCAAGGTCGAGACATGCAGCCTTTAACAAGATCGCACGCAAGCGCGTCGATTTTGTGATCTGCACTGACCGTTTGCAGCTCGTCGTCCTCGTCGAGCTCGACGACCGAACCCATGATGCCGGACGTGATGCGAAGCGCGACGCGATGACGCGCTCGGCGGGTATCCGTACCATCCGTTTCCTGTCGAGCAACCGTCCGTCGGTCGCTGAGATTCGTGCGGCGATACTGCCGCCCTCGGCCGCTCCCAGGACAGGTGATTCGTTCACCGCGCTGGACTAGCAGTCGGATCGCAAACAGACAGGAAGACATGATGATGATTCAGATTTGGGGGAGAAAGCGTGGGTCAGCGCAGGACATGGTCCTTTTGATTGAAAGCGATGGGGTATCGACCGGCGGACGTGTGGTGGATGCGAGGGCGATCAAAGACTTCGCGGTCGCGAGCGCTCGACGCAGCGTGCAACCCTTCCGCGAGAAAAACATCGAAGGATATGTTCTGTTCGAGGGCGACACGACGCGGTACGAGTTCACGCCCGAAGCAGACTTCGCCTATCCTGCATGCGACTGCTAGGAAAACACCCGCATTTCCTGCCTTCAATGTTTTCCCGCAAGACATTGTCCGAAGTAGGCACCGAACTTCGCGTGCACCCTTGTCGACGGAGGTCTATGCGGGTTACCGATTTGCGGCTTGTGCGACAACGTTGTCCACCTGAATGCGCGCTGCTATCGTCGCGAATGACCATCGGACATCGAAGGGCGCATTGGCGACCCCGAATTGCTGCGTAAGTCGCCCGGTCGCGTGTGCGGTGTAAGTCGTGCCCGGACGCAAAGGCGAGAACGGCGTGCAAACCGCCGTGTTCCGTCCAGTGTCCGCGCTTGTGAGCGGTGCTATCTGGCAGCTCACGGGCTTTCCTCGCCCGTCACGAAGCTCGAACTTCTCAAGCAGGATATGTGCGTTGGTGCCTCCGGACACGGTCAGGGGATAGCCGAGCAGAGCGCCCCGGTAGCGTGAATTGGGTCCCATCGGATCGGGCTGCTCGATGTTCTGCCAGGAGAGGGGGGCGTTCTTCTGCCCGTCATAGGGATAGACCACGAGCTCGGTATCACCGATCGCGGGCTTGGGGTCCGCAAAGTCCACTACAGTGATTTGGCTATCGCCCAGCGCAACGGCTTCACCGGCGCGCGCCCAGTCGTAGAGCATGGCGCCCCGGTGATACGGCGAATCGAATATCTCCTCGATCGGAAGAGCCGGAGCCCGTTGGCCTCCGTAGACGGCGAACACCTCACTCGCGCCTGTAGTCTCAGTGTACTGACGCACCCGCGTCGTCACGTCTGTGCCCGAGAATCCGGAGAGCGCCTCGCTCTCGTCGTGGCTGCTTGCGCGATTTACCTCCAGGTAGTGCGCGTGTGCAGCAGCGGCTTTAGCCACGAGCGGGTCTGCGGCGATTGCGCTCAGACCGAGTTCCGCGCGTCGCGCGTTCAGATAGCTGATCGCCGTGGGCACCGGATCAGCGGGCCGGATGGCGAGGGCGGCTGCTCCTGGTGCCGTGTGAAGGGTAATGCGAGGGCCCGTGTAGGGCGACTCGGGAACTTGCGTTACGACCGGTTTGGTCGCGCATGCGGTGAGAAGGGCAAAGGCGGCTGCGAGCGCGGTAGCCGCGAGTGTTCGGAGAGACATCGCGAGGATCGATTCGTTGTTGGTATGTTCGATCTGCTTATCGGCAAAAGTGGTTTCAGGTTTAGAGAAAGTGGGGGCAATGTAGGCGACGAACGCAAAAAGGCGAGGCCGTTCGCGTGTTTAGTAGACTATTCAACGTTCATAGGCCGCACGTGAGATGCAAGCTGTCGAGCCAAGTGTGCGTACTTTTGAAAAGCACACGTTTGGATGAATGCGCAAACGTTTTACTTTGCCGAAAACCGCCATTCAGCGTGTCTTTGAACGCGCATTGAATTCGATGGGCAACTACCCTGCCTGAGTTCTTCATGTTCGTGAGTAAATCAGTTCGCGAAACTTTCGCGTGCCTCTTAGTGTGTGAATTCATTCGGCGGTCGGATTGACGCGCGCTATTGTCAGCGCTTTCCTGCTAAAGTTTGCGCCAATCAAAAATCGATAAATTCGGACCTGGGGTGAGAAGTGAAATTCATTCAATTTGCATAAATCGCTGACGATCGACCGGAAGGGATGGCGCTATGTCGCCCGTCGTAAAGGCACGATCATCGCCGTAACCGGCGAGCCTGTCTTCCGACGGCCAGTTCACGCGTAACCGTTATCCAGCGGCAATTGTGAGGTGCGTGCGATGTTCTCAGGCAACCATTCATGTGCTGACTGAACACATTCAGCACTCAAGATTGCACGCGTGATACCGATATATGAAGAGCGATACTATCGCGCTCGGATGAGCATATTGACCGCAACCGTTTGAGGATGCGTGCGACACGATCGCGGGCCACAGTGAAAAGAGAACGAATACCGCATGAAACGATGCATATTAGTCGGCGTATCGGCAACCGCGATAGCAGGTTGCGCAGTCAATCCGCAAACGGGACAGCCCGAATTTTCTCCGGCCGTAAAGACAGAACTCAAGAGCGTCTTCGACAATCCCGATCCATGTTCGAACAATGACCGTAACATTGCGGCATTCGTTGGGGCGGGCGCAGGTGCCGTAATCGGCCACTATCTTGGCAAGAACGTTGCGGCAACGGTGGCGGGAAGCGGCATCGGCGCGATCGTTGGCATGATGATCGGACACGCGATGGACGAGCGCCGCTGCAATCTCTACCACATTGCGCAGCAGTATCAGATGAAGCTCGCGAGCGCGCCGATCAAAGCTGCGAGCATCAACGCAGCGAATGGCGAAGGCGACGTCGTGGGGCTCGACGTTCAGATGGGCGGTGTCGATGACGAGTTCCTGCCATGTACCGCAACGCTTACACCGCGTGCGAAAGAGTATTTTGGCAAGGTGGCCGACCAATTCAACCCGAAGACGGTCGCGACGTCGCTGGACGCGCAAACGCGCAGTGGTCAGAACGCGCAACAGAATTTGGTCGCGCAGAACGTAAGTCAAAAAGCGGCGGCACAGCGCCAGCTGCTGGTCGTTGGCCATAGCGATGAGCGCGACAACGTGCCGGGCGCCGACCTCGCCCGTCTTTCAGAAGCGCGAGCGAGGGCGGTTGCGGAGGTGTTCCGTCAGCATGGCGTGCCAGCCTCCAATATTGCGTACCAGGGCGCGGGCGACTCGTTGCCGATCGCACCGAACGGCACGGCGCAGGGCCGCAGCGACAACAACCGCGTCGAGGTCGTCGACGTGCCGAGTCTTGATGCCCTCAAGGCCTATGCGAGCAATCGCTCCGCGAATCCCGCGAACTTCGCGGTTGCGCATCAGGCGGGCGCAGGAGCGGCAGACCAGGACGATCTGCACACGAGCGACGCCGCGCCTTCCGGCGCGAGCTTGCCAGCTCCCGCTTTGGCAGCGGTGCCCGCACTGACGCCGGCGCAAACCGCGTCGCCGACGCGTAAGGCCACGCGCAAGAAAGTCGCACGTGGAGAAGCACCGTCGGCGGACACCATGTCGGGCGCCGTGAAGAGCGCCGCGTCGAGCTCGGCGAGCGCACAAGCCGACGCATCTGCAACTGCGCGCGCAGCTAATGCCGCGGGCGGACCAGGTGGCTTCGGCTTTGACGGCAAGCCGCTCGGCAAGACGGGCTATCAGGTCAATCTGGGTGCTGCCCAGGACAAGTCTTCAATGCTGAGTTTCATCACGGCTGCCCACGCCGACACGCCAGTCATCATCGGCTCGTGTCTGCTGGACCACCCGCACGCAAGTACGCCGATCCGCTCGCTCGCCACCAACCAGCCACTCAAGGTGGAGGATTCGCTGCCCGGCTTGTACGGCCAGCCGTGGTTTGGCAGCCAGGGCGATGCTGCAGTCGCACTTCTGCGGGTCTATGTGCCAAGCGACGCCGCCGCGCCTGTGCCGCCCGTCACCGCGGAGATCTATCACCGCGAGGGCAGCGGCTATGCGGCCATTCCCGTTGCTCGTTTCAGCGACGCTCCGGTGAACGTTTACCGCGGCGCCGACGCGACTCTTTATCGTGTCTTCCTGCACGGCTCGGCGCGATGTGTTGATCTGCGCGTGCCCACGAAGTCGGCCGCGGGCAGTGGTCTCGTTGTCTATCCGTGGAACGACGCGGAATACAAGGCAGTCGTCAATTTCTCATCGAAGGGATAAGCCATCGTGCAACATGCCATCATCTCAGCGTTGTCTTCGCTGCCGTTCCTCGTCTCCGTGACGGTGGCAACGATTCTGGGGGCCTTTTTCTTCTGGCTTCGCGCCGACACCTTCCGTTTCACCGCCTTCGCATACAAGCGCTGGTGGGCGTTCGGAAACGACCATCGTGCCGAATTCCAGCGTCTCACTAAAGAGAGCGGCGACTCGACGGTGACCGACGGCCTCGTGCCGGCCGAGCTCACGCTGTGCACGACCTTCAGGTCGGTCATCTCGGGGTCGAGCAACGCGGAAGTGACGGCGGGTCAGTTCAACCGCGCGAAGAACTATCTGAAGATCACGCAGCAAACCGATATTCATCAGCCTTCGACGATGGCTCGCGTGGGCCTGTTCGTGCTGATTCTCGCGGAATCCGTGGGAACGGGCTATGTGCTCGCGCCGTGGATGTCCTCGGAAATCACGCCTTCCCAAGCAAACCTTGCGGCGGGTGTGCTTGCGCTCGCGGTCGCGATCGTGCTCGCGCTGCTTACGCATACGACCGGCGCGGAAATGGCGAAGTTCTCACACTTTCGCAAGCGCCATGGTTCGGAGGGCCTCGAAGTGCGCATCGATCTCGGCGACGACCAGGACCAGGACGCTTACTACATCGACCCGAATACGAACACTGTGCGTCAGAATCCGCTGCCGCGGCGCTTTGCAAACCGCGTGGACGATCCGGGCGTCAAGGGCCCGATCCTACTGGCTGTCTCGGGTGCAATCATCCTCGCGATTATGGTGACGATCTACGTAATCCGCGTGAATGGCGTTGAGAGAGAAACCACCCGCCAGATCGTCTCGATGGAGACGAATGGCGTTGAGAGCGCGGGTGATGCGAGTCCGTTTGATTCAGCGGGCACGTCGTCGGCGCTGCCACCAGGCGTCGCGCAAGCGCAGCAGGCGAGCCGCAAGGACGTAGCCGAAAGCCTGGGTGGTAACTACAAGGCGCAGGGCATCGCGGCCTCGCTGATGCTCGCGCTGATCTATCTTGTCACGCAGTTCACGGCCTTCATCGTCGCGTTCAAATCGACCTTCAGCGGCCAGGGCGAGGCGGCCTACGACTTCACGCGCAACCAGCCTTCGTTCGAGACGTTCCGCGCGCGCTTTCTGCAACCAAAGATTGCGCGCGCCGAGAGTTTCCTCACACAGCTGCGTGAAGCGCGCAAGACGCGCAATCATCGCACGGGTACGCTGACGTTCGAGTCGTTCCTCAAGCGAGGCGAGCGGCGCGAAGAGCAGGCGCGCACCAGCGTGATCGACAGGGTTGCCGCTGACGTGGCGACGGGCAAGAGCGAAGACGAGCGTGCGCTGCGCTATGAACTCGCACTGAAGAACCATAACTTCTCGTCGAACGAGCAGGACCAGGTGATCAAGTCGTATCAGGCCGCAATTCTGCGTACCGACGGCATCCGCAGCAAGCCGGTCGCAACGCGCCCGCTCGTACAGACGCTGGCGCAGGCAACGACGCAAGTCGAAACGCAAATACCCGTGCAAGCCGGGGAGCAGGCCGCGTGGCAGGAGGCACATACGGCAATCGAGGCGGTACGCGTGCGACCCACGCCGCCTGTGCCGGTTGAGGCCGACATCGATGCGCTCGCACAGGCGTTCGCGACATTGCCCGACAACCTTGCCAAGGGCGATTTCCTCGAGAAACACGCGGAACTGCTGTCTGGCGACGACTTCTCGAAGCTGAGCGACGAAATCAAGCGCCGAAAACGTCTCGCGAAATCGGCCGAGAAGTTCAGCGACTTGCTGGACGACTGATCTCCTCCCGACGTTCGCTGTTGCGCCTTTCGCTGGCGCAGCAGCATACCGACACCTACTGCAAATGAAGATTCTCAAGACATTGAGCAAGGCTGCGGTGCTCGCCGCGCTCCACCTTTCCACTGTGGCGCATGCAGGACTCGTCAACGACGTGCCGAGCTGCTATGGCGCCTTCCATCTCACGACCGCGCCGCAGCAGCCGGCGCGCGTGGTGTACGTCCTCATCGATCAGACTGTGCTGCTCGATCCGTCGCTTCAGCAGTCGGTGCTCGACAACATGGATCGCATGATCCAGCCGGGTGCGAAGTTCGTACTTGCCGAGTTTTCCGCGTTTGCCCAGGCGCATTACCTCAAGGTGCTCCACACGGGCTACGTCGAACGACCGTTGCCCGACGATGCGTACAACGCACTGCCGATCACGAAGGCACCGCAGATTAAGGCGTGCTTCGGCCAGCAACTCGCATTCGCGCGCAAGATGGCCGCGACCACGGCCCAGCAGGCGATGGGCGAATCGACCTCGACGCTCAACGCTTCCGAAATCATGGCTGCGCTCGATGAACTCGGCCAGGCGGTGCGTAACGACGCCGCGCCTGACAAGGTGCTGTTCGTCGTGACCGATGGTCTGGAGAACTCGCGCATCACGTCGTTTTACGCACATAACGGTGTGCGCGACATCAATCCGGCTGCGGAACTAGCGAAGGCACGCGCGAATGGCATGTTCGCCGATCTCGGTGGTGCGAAGGCTTACGTGCTTGGAGGCGCGGTCATGCCGCCCGCGACCAGAGGTACGCAGGCGCAGCGCGACGGCTATCGCGATTCGAAGACGATTCACGATTTGCGGGCGTTCTGGCAGGGCTATTTTGAGTCGTCTAATGCGCATCTCGTCGAGTTTGGCGCGCCGACCCTCGTCACGCCCGTCTCATACTGAGGAGGGCAATCGAGCGCGAATCCGCGGGGTTGCGCAGTGTTTCCGCCACACCGCTACGGATAAAGAGCGAGCTACAAAAGGACGGCAGAGTGCTGTCGCCGATGGTGTCGTGCATCACCTCCAGTCTGGCGTGGCTTTCTGCCGACGCGGAAATCAGAGAGATACTGCTCCAGCGTGAGCAATCAAGTGAATGCGCGCTGCATGGAGGTTGCGGCGAGGCAGAAATCGAGTTCTATTGTCTGCAGCCCGGCGATCCTATGCTCAAGCGCCCGGAATTGAGGGCTGAGCCCAATCAGCGGATCGAGGGTGTGGGCTGCTCGCCACCTCACCAACAACGGACGAGATGCAGCAGTCGCTTGATGCAGCGGAAATCAACGCAGGAAAGCGGCAGTGCCATCGAGCGGCCGCGTTCGAAGAACGTGAAAAAAGGATTGAAGACCATCGCCGTAGTGGCACTCCTAGCCATCAGCGCATCATCGCTTTTGGTTGCCTGCGGCAAAAGGACTGGGGACGAGTTCGTCGGATCGTGGAAGGTTAAGGGCGATATCGACTCGACAATTATCGCTCGCAGTGGCTACGATTTTGTTGTCACGAATACCGGCGACATGTCGAGCAGGATGTTTTTCCGCTACGAGCACGGAATTCTCGTAATGAAGGGTTCTGCCGGAATGCTGGAGATACGTTACGACAGGATCCACGACGCGATCGTCGCATTCACCCCCGGTTTTCCGGTGGAAATCGTACTGCCCCGGGTTAAGTAGGCGGCCGAGCGTCGTCATTCCGTGCGCGAAGCAAGGGGAAACGATAACGCGATCAGCCTCGCCACTTTGGCGGAGAGTGACGAATCTTTCGCCAATTTGCTGAGATGGCGAGCGCGGCTAGGATTGACCGGCTGATTTCGGATCTGCAGCGGCCATGTGACGGACTATTGTCGCGTGCCCGCGAGTGGCGAAAAGCCGTCGTCCTTGATACGGTGGAGACCGCCGACGCATTCATGATCGCCGCGCACAAGCTTGCCCTCTGCTCTCCCGCCCGCGCCCGGTAAGTCCGGCGGCGCGAACCTCCGCCCGATCAACTCAACGATGCCAGCAAGATCGACAGCTTGCGGATGTGCGCCCTGAACGCTTCGGTCATGTCGCGGTTATGGCCGTCGCTCAGATGCGGCGCTTCGGCCAGTTCGACCTGGCCATGGAACTCGTCGAAAACCTTGCGCCGCTCGTCGGGTGGAAGTATGCGAATGAGGGACACCATCAGTAGTTCCTGCGCATGGATGATACCGAGCACGGATTGTTCGTTCATTTCGACCTCCGTCGGAACGCGGCAATGCCAGCGGCTGGACAGCAAGGCAAAGCGGGGAGTTGATGACAGCACCAGGCCGATGTTGTCTTCGATCCTCCTTGTTACCCGTCCATACTAGCGCAGGGATCGAGCCATCTGCACCTGTACCGGGCAAAGCGCCGGGAGGCATACGGGGGCCGATGGAATCTCCCACCAGACCGGCGCGAGCCGCCGCCCACACCGTACGTGGGGATTCTCGCGGCTCTCGTACGGCTTTCTCCGAAACGGCACCCTGGCATCGAAACGGGACGCGTTCTGCAGTCGCGGGACCAACCCGGCGCACCAGTCGAAGCACCGCGAACAGGCAGCGGGATCCCTGGTGGCTTCAGGAACCGGGCTGACCAGTGCAAGGTATGTGCCGCATCCTGACGGGCCGCCATTCTGGCCTGGCCACAGACTGGTGTGGAGAGGGATGGCTTTCCCTTCGTCGACGGGAACTGCGACACGGGTCCCCGATTAAAACGGGGTCGCATTCACGCATCATCGCCGGGATAACCTGGCACGGAAGACGGACGGGATGCCGCGGCGCCGAAGACACGAAGGGCCCGGGTTCGACACCAGACCTGGGTGCGAACCGGCGGACAACGGGTGTTATGTCAGATCCCGGCCGCCCACCTTGCCAGGCAAGGCCTGGCGCCGCACTGACACTCGGGTTGTCAGGGCAAAACCACGAAATACCATATTTCGTGGAAGCGGGTATAATAAGGCGTGACCTTTCCCGCTGTCCCGACACGGAGTCTGCGATGCGTCCGCCCGGCGCAACGCGGGCCTGTGCGGCAGCTACGGCCTGGGGCGTGGATGACACGATCATCGACGACATGCGCGTGGTGTTCCGCCTCGCGTGTGCGCACCTATCCCGATACGCTGGGCTAAGGCGCGCAGTTCGAGGCCATCGTGCGCGCGTGGCGCCCCGGGCTCATTACGGAGTCATCCATCATGCGACGTGTTTATTTTGATGTCGCCCAGGCCAGCGCCGCCGTCAAGGCCGGTGGTGTCCTGTCCGCGATCCTGCGCGCCGAGAAGGGCGCTTTCTATATCGAGCTCGAAACACGCGAATCGGGCGTGGCCGAACTCGTGACCTCGAACGGCCGCGAACGGCGCGAGTTCCGCGATCCAGGCCAGGCCCTGAAGGTCGTGCGCGAACTCGGCGTGGCGACCGGCCGTTTCGCGCTCGAGGAGTGGGACACGCGCGCCCCGAAGGCCCCGGCCTGGACGCGGCCGGACCAGAGCGCGCACATGAGGCGGCGCAACCAGCTGGCCGACGACGCGGCCGAGTTCGAGGCCGACGTGCTGCAGGCGGTTACCGAGGCCGACCGCCCCGGCACGCCGTTTGTCCCGCACGATGAGGTGATGGCGCAGCTCGATGCGAAGCTTGCCGCGACCGCGAAGAAGGCCGCGCGCAAGGGCCGCGCATGATCGTCGAGTGGCTGCCGCGTGCAGTGGAACAGCTGCTGTCGATCATCGATTACGTGAGTGAGGACAGTCCGGCCGCCGCCGTCGCGCTCGGACAGTCCATCCGTGAAAAGACCACCATGCTCGCGACGTACCCGACCCGCTACCGGACGGGCCGTGTCAGGGGGACCCGTGAAATGGTCGTGATGCCTAACTATATTGTCGTGTACCGCATTGCCGGCGAACGGGTGCAGATCCTTCGTGTTCGCCACGCGCGGCAACGCCGCTAGGCTGTGACCTTCGCCGTCGTTCCGGCGAATCCTGATGCGCGCGACAGCAAGCGGGCCCCCCAGAGAGGGCCCGCGTGAACTAGCTCTACTCATCACCGCCGATACGACAACAGACAGATTGCGCCGCCGATGGGCTTTTCGGCCACCATAGTCGGATGCCCCTACGGAAAGTCGACCCGACCGAAACGCTGCGACACCCGACGGGCAACCGTGCGGGCAGAATAAGTCGCTGCAAGCACCGCCAAGCGGTTCCAGCCGCAGTCGGCGGCACCACTGCCGCTACTTGGGCGTTACGCCGCAGGCGAGGCAGCTACCCGTACCGGCCGACGGCCCGCTGGCGCGTCTTTGTCTCCTTCTTAAACACACCGAACGAGAAGGTTCCGCGTATAAAAACCGGCGCGTCGACGGCAGCGCCCGACAAAAATGCGGCGCAAGCAAGCAGCGGGATAGTGGGTGTTGTGGGCAAGCGGTCGGTCGCGGCTAGTCTGTATGGGTAACCATTGCGGCGTGGTGACATGAGATCTGTAGTGCCAAGATTCGCGTCGCGAACAGCTTGACGTCTCGCGTATATGCAGCGTCGCTGTGCTGACACTCAGGCCGAGTGGCGGCTACTACGACGAGAACGGCATCCCGCTGCGCAATCGCCCGCTGAAGGCTCGCAAGCGCGGCTACAGCGTCGCGCACGGCAAGCGCATGGCCCGCAAAGCACGCAACAAGGCCAAGGCGAGGGCGAGTAAGTGAAGTCGCGCATGAGCGAATGGGTGATTGAGGTTCGCCCGCTGACCACGCAAGAGGCCGCAGAACGCCAGTTCAACGATGCGCTCGGCTAGATGGCTGACCAGCCCGACGCAACCACCGAACACTACCGCGACCGCGCGACCGGACACCACGCCAACCGCGCAACGTAAGAGCGAGCCCGCCACGCGCGGGCTTTTCGCCCATGCCCGCAGAGAATTGATTCAGGGAGTTGAGGTCAGATCCGCCAAATACCGAAGCCTGCAGCACAGCAACCGATGATGAAAGTGAAGTGCGGCGTCCACATCAACCAGAAGATAACCCACATCCATTGAGTGGCTCGCCTCTCGGCGAAGCGCCCCTCACGGCCGAGCCAGCCGGCATGCACCCATCGAGCGACAAACATCAAGCCGGACGCGACAGCGCCCGCAATGAATATTCCGAGCGCGATCAAACCGAAGGGTCTAAAGGCGTGAAATTGATCCACTTTTAGCACGAGGGCTTGGAGCAACCCGAGCATTGCGACTGCACCACCGCCGTTAAGGATGCTGGCAGCCTTAGCGCTTTGCGTTGCAAAGTCGTTCAGTTCCGCGCGGCGCGCAAGCATGTGGTCATGCCAGAACTGCTCGCCGTTGTCAGGGCGTCGGCTCATCCTGTCCCCCGTTCGAATTGTGGAGGAATCGTAGCATGATGGTCTATGTCGATGCCATGTACCAGTATTCGTCGGCGAGTACAAGACGCTAAGCGGCCGGCTCACGAAGTGCTCGCACTTGATCGCCGACACGACCGAGGAGCTTCTCTCAATGGGGCGACAAGATCGGCATGCGCCACTCGTGGCTTCAGTAGCGCGGCGCGCACGGCAAGCACTTCGACATAGCGAAGGGCAAGCGCGAACTTACAATCCGGCTCGGCGCCGTGCCAATCACGATGCGCCACTAGTCGGCCATGTGCGTGCGTAGGCGCGAGACTGGTGAGCTTGGGGCGCCCGAGAGCGCAGAGCGGCGGTTCAGTGGACGCAGAACTGTCACAAAGGCCGCCTAGAATCGCGCCCCTTCCAAATAACGAAATCGTGGAACGACGTGCGACTCGTATGGCTGCTACTGGTACTGGTACTGGTGCTGGCCGCGCTGTGTGAAATTTTCTTCGCTCAGGCGTACGCCAAGGAGCTTGGGCAGGACGTTGATTGCAACGCCGAAGATGACAGCGTGTGCCTCGTGACGGTGGGATTCCTGTTCCCGTCGAGCTATCCGAACGCAGACGACGCCACAAAGTAGTAGACCAAGCTCGCCGCGCGCGGGGTTTTCAGTTGGGCGGGTGGTGCCACTTTAGGCGCGGGGCATCTGCTTAATCGAGAAGGCGAATTTGCCACATGTATTGAGGAGGGGATCAAGTAGGCCCAACGCCACGTCGGTGTGGGACACCAACTGGCTCAATAGGTGTTCGAGATAGTTCAAACGTTGGCTGTCAGGGCCTATTCCGATTCCTTGATCCGGGTCGTCGAGGAAGGCAATAATACTTTCGAGGGGCTCGGCGCTGCCGTTGCATACTTTCAGTTGCATGGAAACTAGGTGCAGTCGTTCAGCGAAATGCTCCTCGATTGGCGCGAGCCGTACTAGGTCATCGAGTGCTACATCCAGTTCCAACGCCGACAGGCGTTTTAGCACTGCGCTATCTAGCTTCGTATCAACGATGAGCCGCGGGCCTTGAGCCTTGGACTCGGCCCACGTCTTGAGGAAGACCAGATCAGACTTGACCTCCATAAGCTTGCGATTGTAACGGAGCGCGGTCATTCGGCCCCGTAGATAGTCCTCGCCAGCCGCTCTCCGGTCGGAGCGCCGAGCCAGGTACAAGGAAACAAGAACCGCCGCCAAGGTGCCAAAGCCGGCGAACCATGTGCCCGTGGACTCAATCGCGCTCCAGCTCCACGCATCTCTGTTGCCAGTCTCAACGAGAACCTTGAACGCCCACGCTGCGAACGTCAGCGATATCGAAGCAAGTGCAAGCCCACCGGCGAAATCAGCAATGCTTACTTTCCGCATATTGAACCTCTGTTTTACTTTTGATGGTCGAGGAGGTTGATTTCTCGCTCAAGGACCTTGAACTCCCTTTGGATGCAATACATGTGCGTCTCAACACTATTCCGAAGCGCGACGCGCTTAGACTCGACCAGATTATCGCCGTGGCTCTTGTCGTAACCACTCGCTTTCAGAAGCGCAAGCTCGCTTTTTATCTCGGGCGTGTGCGCGCCGGCCAAATACTTTTCCATTGCGCCTTTTAGGAACGTGAACTGACCGCTATAAATGACGAACGCGGCGATCGCTCGCTCAGAGCCGAGTGTGTGAATCGGGAGCTTCGACATTAGCTCGATCATCGAGTCGATGATTGAGGGGTGGTAGATCTCGTACATCTTGATGTTCCACTTGTCGTCCAGTGCGTCTTTGATTTGCAGCGTGTGATTATGCGCCGCACGAATCACTGCAAACATTCCCTGCCGCCGCTCCCGCTCTACCAGCACCTCCACTTTTTGCCGCGTTTCTTCCGCAAGCTCGTGCGCCTTCTGTGTTGCAGCCAGCGCCGTCTTGCCTTGGCGCTCACCGATGAAGTAGGCGCCGATGATCGCGGCGATTGCCCCTACCGCCTGCACCCACGCAGCAACGTTCCCTGAATTCCAACCCCAAGCATGGATGGTCATGACCGCGACCACGAGCGTTACAAGAAACGTCGCGGCGATGACAAAGGAACCCTCGGCAATGATGCGAAATAATTTCATCTTATTCTCCTGTGCGGCCGGATCGTAGCACGCGGGTGCGGCCGCCGGACGACACGGTATGCTAGGTGGGCTTTGTACGTTTGGAATGGTGCGATACCATGCGGACTATCACAAAACCGCACCATTGGAATGGAAATCACACCAGTCAGCGCCGACGATGCGCCGCCACTTCCGGGGAGTTGGCGCGGTATCTCGCCGACCCTATCTGGCGCCTGTGTTCGGGCAAGCTTTACAAGATCATCGTCAAGGGCGACGACGCAGAAGATGACGGTCTGGCGCTCCCGTTCAAACCCAGCCGCGCACAGCGGCGCCTCATCAAGCGCTTGTGGTATCGCAACCTCATCCTGAAGGCGCGGCAGCTCGCATTCCAGGGCATCTTGATGAGGTCGAGCAAGTGGTCGTGGATGATTGCCGATCTTGATCGCGCTGGTCAGGAGCGTGTCCTCGAACCTGAGTGCCCGCGTAAGGTGCAGCGAAACGGCCGCCAAGTGGCGCGGGTCGGTGTAGCGAAACGCCGCGGATAGTGCGATAACGTGCGGCACAATACCATGCGTTTGACGCAGCACGGGCACGAGCACGAGTGCGGGCTCGTCGTCGTCAAGGCGCTCGAAATTCCGTACCCCCGAAATGATGTGACATTATCCCGCACCCATCGGTGCGCCGCGCTAAGATCGCGGCAGTCGATCGATGAGCTGATCCCGCTTACGCGGAGCAGATGAGCCGGGTTGGGCTCAAAGAAGTGCCTCGCGGTGACTCGACGTGCGGCGCTCGGGCAAGCGATTTTGAACGCCGAGCCATGGAGCATAAAGGCAGATACTCCGGTTGGTTGTAATGCTGCCATATCAAGTGCCGGAAGCATGGCTTCCCGAAGACACAATAAGTTAGAAGTTGGAGACCAAGGTGACAATTCAGCGAATCAAAAAGCTCCGGGGTTATCGGATTTTTCGGGACTTCGAATGGGGCACACTGCCGGACTTTGGCAGGTACAACCTGATTTACGGCTGGAACGGTGCGGGGAAGACTTCGCTCTCGACTCTGTTCAGAGCGCTGCAACGAAAGACCACACCGGATGCTGCCGTAGTTGAACTGGTGGTTGATGGCCAGATCGTGACCGGCGCCGACTTCGCGACCAAGGCCCTTCCGGCAATCCGTGTCTTCAACAGAGACTTTGTGGATCGAAGCGTCTTCGAGATGCCGGGGCAAACGTTGCCACCGGTCTTCTATATCGGTGAAGATAGTGCGGAGAAGCAAAAGAAGGTCAACGAGCTGCAAAAGGAGCAAGAGGACCTGACCGTTGAGTCGACTGCAGTCGAAAAGCGGACGACCACAGCGACGGGAGATTTGAACTCGTTTTGTACTAACCAGGCCCGGATCATCCGCACGCTGCTCATGGGTGACCCTCGGTTCAACAACTACGAAGCGCCGAAGTTCAAAGCGTTGATGGAGCGTCTTTCCTCAGCGGAGGTGCCACCTACGTTGCTTGACCGAGCCGAGAGAAAGCGCCTGGAGGGAGCATTGTCCGGACAACCAATGGCATTGCTACCAATGCCGTCGTTCGGCAATGTCGATTTTTCCAAGCTCACTGCAGCTGTTGGCGAAGAGCTAAAGAAGACCGTCGTAGCGAGCACCATTCAAGAGCTGGTCGATGCACCTGACGTTGCTGGTTGGGTAGAACGAGGCCTCCACCTGCACGCTAACGGAGAGACACATTGTCACTTCTGCAAGCAGGAAATCGACCCAACAAGGCTTGGCGCTCTCGAGGCGCACTTCAACGACCACTTCAAGGTACAACAGGATCGGTTGCGCAAGCACCTCGCTTCTGTCGAATCGCTTCGCGCACAGTCCCGAACCCGTGAGATTCCTGAGCGCTCAGCACTTTACCCGCATCTTCAGGTGGAGTTCGACAAGGCCATAGCAACGCTAAGGAGTCAGTCTGCGTTCATTGAGACCTTTCTAGATGGGTTGAAGCGCGCGATTGAGGCGAAGATGAGCGAGCCGTTCTCGGTGCTTGAAGTTCAGAAGTACTTGCCCGCTTTTGAGTTCGAAAGCGATTCGACGCTGCTGAAAATTCTCGGAATCGTCCTAACCGGCATCAACGCTGTCGGTACCGCGTCCGGACTGACGGCCGTCGCAACCATCGTTCGACTCGTGCAGGCACACAATGAGTACACGGATAATTTCGAGAGGTCCGCCAAGGCAGCTCGGTCTCAGCTGGAAATCGACGAAGGAGCGAAGGCCCTGCCGGAGTGGTCGACCCGGAACAAGGAGCTTGGCGACCTCGCGGATGCCAAAAAGCAGGTGCAGGACAAACTGAATCCGATCAGCGGCCAGATCGCAGAGTTGAAGCGCCAAATCAGGCAACACCTGAAGCCAGCTACCGAGTTGAACCGGGAAATGGCCGCGTACCTCGGTCGGGACGAACTTCGCTTTGAGCCTAAGGACAATGGCTACACGATCATGCGCGGCAGCCAACCTGCGATGCATCTGAGCGATGGAGAGCGTACGGCGATTGCATTCATCTACTTCCTGAAGACGCTGCGGGACGCGGATTTCGACACGAATAAGGGCATCGTAGTGATTGATGACCCCGTGTCGAGTCTTGACGCGAACTCGCTGTATTGTGCGTTTGGCTACATGAGAGATAGAACGAAAGATGCGGCGCAGATCTTTGTGCTTACGCACAACTTCGGCTTTTTTCGACAGGTTAAGAACTGGTTCAACTTTGCAGGTGGCTTGCGGAACAGGCCGTACGACCCCGTACAGTCAAAAAATGCGCACTTCTACATGCTCGCGATGCGGATCCTTGACGGTCAAAGGAATGCGTATCTCCGAACGCTAGATCCGCTACTGCACGAGTATGAATCCGAGTACCACTATCTCTTTCGCTGCGTGAAGGAGGGTTCGGAGGCGGCATCGCCACAATCCCTTGCTGAGGTGTATGGGCTGCCCAATATTGCTCGACGCCTCCTGGAGTCGTTTCTCGCCTTCCGTGTCCCAGGTAAGGCAGGAAATCTTGCGCAGCAGATGGAAGAGCTGGCGGGGGACCCGGCTGCGAAGGCGCGAATCGTTCGATTCTTGCATACCCATTCGCATATGGAGCAGATTTCCGAGCCTGAGCACGATCTTTCGGTTCTGTCCGAGGCGCCCTCTGTTCTCTCTGATTTGCTTGCGCTGATTGAGGCGAACGATAAGCCTCACTACGAGGCGATGGCAAAGATTGTCTAGCTGGCCTCTGCGCTAAGTCTTCGGGCTGGACGCCTAGTAGGGCGAGCAAATTAAAACACCTACGTAGCGTTGAGCCGGCTTCGAAGCCGTACAGCAGCGCGACAACTGTTGCTTTGGCAACTACATTACTTCCGTTGCAGGTAGCAGATGCCGCCTCGTACCTGGTGCAGCGATGCACGGCCGCTGCGCAACAAGGGGCGATGACCAGCGAAGAGATCAAGTATACCGGCAGCGCAGATAGGCCGGAGCGCCAACAATCTTTCGTTGCCGGCATACTGAAAGGGATGGAAAATTGCGAAATAATTGCGGCACACTGCGCATCGCACGAGCTATCGCTTGCTTTATCCGGGCAGTCTGGTGAGCGTGAGATGTCGAGGGGCCAGGCGGGCGCGATAGCCCTCGCCGTGAATCGTTCGTTTTGGGGTGCCATGAGTTACCAATATTCCGCAGGACCGCGCCTGACCGATGACCCGGCGGGAGACCCGAAGCGGCAAGCGATTGCATCGCTTCGCGGCTACGTTTACCAGCTCTACGCAAGTGCACTGGCGTGGATGGACCTTAGGCAAGGTCAGCAGCTATACCTCGAGGTAGCCGAGGACTATGCAACTCTTGCAAACGAGGTACTCCAGGGCGTCCAGGTCAAGGACACTGCTCAATCCGGCTCCGTGACGATCAACAGCGAGGATGTGCGTGATGCGATAGACGCATTTGTGGACCTTGTCGAGCGCAATTCGAGCTTTGACGTGGTGTTCCGGTTTCTGTCTACTTCCGAGATTGGGCGTGAGCGGAGCGTGGAAGACCGTATAGAGGGGGAAAGCGTATTGTTGTATTGGCGCCGCGCAGCAGCAGGTGCTGATGTTGCGCCACTGCGCGCCGCGTTGGAAAGGGCCGATCTCTCAGAGCGAGTCAAGAAGTACATTGAAGCACGCAACGACGAAAAGCTGCGTGAAGACCTTCTGCGGAGAATTCACTGGGACTGTGGTCGCCCGGAGCTCGGAGAACTTAAGGCTGACCTTGAATCGCTGCTTGTCGAGTTCGGATCGGAGCGCTTCCAGATTGCGCCGAGTGAGTCTCGCGCGCTTCCCGCGATAGTCATCGCGAAGACCCTCGACACGGTAGTCGGGCCGTTGCCGCGCCGCCTGACTCGCGCGGACCTGCTCGAAGTTTGCGAGCAGCACACACGAGTCTCGGTCCCCAAGGCGACCCTCAACGCCATGATGCAACAGCTGTCAGGCACATTGTCCGGTGCTATCTGTTCTGAGCTGCCGTCTCAAGGGCTACTGGAGGCTGAGACTGAGCTTTCGATGCCGAATGGAATAACCTTGCGCCGGCGGCTGGTCGATGAGGCGCGCAAAAGACTTCAAGACGGGAAACTACTCTTTCTCACCGGGGGTACCGGGGTAGGAAAGACCTTGGTGGCAAGGCTGATTGCCCGCTCCACTGCCAAACCGTGGTATGTGCTCGACCTCCGTGATACCTCGGCGAGCGAGTGCGCACGCCGGTTGCAGAGTGCGCTCGGCCAGCTATCGGAACTGCCTCCGGCCGGCCTGATACTTGATGACCTTAACGATACGGAGAATCACGCCGTCGCGCAGGCGCTTGAGCGGTTGATTCGCGCCCTAGGTCGCCGAGAGGCTCCATGCCTGGTAACAAGCTACCGTGCGCCGTCGACTGGCCTGCTTGACAGGTTGAGTGCGGGCACCGAAGCGGTCATCGAGGTACCGAATCTGGACGAGGAAGAAGTCGGCGAGCTTGTAGCCGCCGCTGGTGGAGACCAGGACACCTGGAAGTCCCCCGTCTATGTATATGGTGGTATGGGTCATCCGCAGCTCGTTCGGGCGTTGCTTGCCGGCCTTCGGTCTCGCGGCTGGCCGACGGCAGAGCTTGCCACCCTCGCTATGGTCACAGCGGGAAACCCAGACGTCGAAGCCACGCGCCGCGCGGTGCGACGGCGCCTGATGGAGGTGCTCCAGGACGAACCTCGCAGGTTGCTCTACCGTGCGAGCCTGCTCATCGGACGCTTCTCGCGCTCATTGGTGCTACACCTGGCCGCTATTGCACCTCAGGTTGATATGCCCGGAGAGCGCCTGGACACGCTGGTCGGCCCCTGGATTGACGCACTCGCCAATGGGCAGCTGCGCAATTCGCCTCTTGTCGCCAATCTCGGGCGGGACGCCTTGATTCCTGATGAGCAGGTGTCTGTGCGTCGCGCTGCAGTCGGTCAGCTGCTCGACGGCAACAGTCTCGATGTTCGTCAGGCGGACGCGGTGTTTCTGTATGCCCTCGAGGGAAAGCTGGACGCAGAATTGCTAAAAATAGCAATGTTGGTCATTGGGAGCAAGGAGAAGGATTATAGGCGCCTCGCAGCCTGGATGCCGAGTTTGAGAGGGGTGCCAACGAATTTTCCAGCATTTTCCGACGATGCCAAACTCTCGGCGACGCTCAGGTTCGCGCAGTTGCTCCTCATCGGCCAAACGAATGACGCAAAGGCAGTGCGCGATGTATGGCACGCACTTGACGGAGAGCTGCAGCGCGTCGTCGAGCGACTTGGGCTGGGCGACAGCCTCGAGTACATAGTCCTGTTTAAGGTACTCATCAGCCCGACGCTCGCACAAATGTTGCCGGATTGGTTCAGCCTGCTCAGGCGGCTCAATCAACTGAACCAATCTTCGGCGCAGTGGAGAGCGCTTGTCGCAAAGATGGAGGCATCGGCGCCGCAGCTAAACGGAGGGAAAGTATCCCTGATTGGCAGCCTCTTTCTCACGCACGCAACGAACGTGAAGACGGTCAGGGACCAGGTTCGCCTGTTTGCCGCGCTCGACGCACTAGACTCGACAAATCGAGCGCAGTACCTCGAGCAAGCGTCGCAAATGGCGAGCGGTTACGGCCTTTTGGTCAACGCATCCTGGCTTGCCGAAGTGAAGAACAATTCGCTGGACTGGGCCCGTGCAGCTGAGGCGTACTCGGGCATGGCCGACCAAGCGCTTCGCTGGGGCTACCGCGAGCTGGCTCTGCGTTGCTACGTCGCTCAGGCAATCGTGTTTGACGACTACGGGTCTCAGGAGGACGCTGCACTTGACGCATTGGCCCGGGCAGAGGAGGCGCTCGGGAACGACCCTGTTATATCGCGCGCACGAGCCAAAATTCATTTCCGGCATAAACGGCACTTGAGCGCACTCGAGTCATTTGGCAAGGGAGCCTTGGAATTCGCTTTGGGTGACCCGGTCGAACGTGCATACCTGTGCCGGGAGATGGGAATCAGCGCAGCCCAAACTGGAGACTGGCTCGCTGCAAGCGAGTGGTTTGGCCGGGCTCGCGAAGCGGCATTCGCGGCTTCCAGCAATGCCATGCGGCCAATGGCGATCGGCCTTCGCGCTGACGAGGCACTCGCAACCTATCAGGCGGGCGAGCGTTCTCGTGCGGTGACTATCTACGGCGAAGTACTTCAGTCACTTGCCACACTCGACGGAGACGGCTCAACAAAAGCCGCCTACTGCCGGAGAGTCGTGCGCCACGGCTTGCTGTGGATGTTTGGACAGGTCACAGGGCGTACGCTTGAGGTCGACGGCGAGCCCCCTGCGATGATCGCTGGAATGTGTAGCAACCCGGATCCGACCGAGTCCATCAGAGATCAGCCTTGCGCAAGCATCGACGTGGCGTGGTACATGCAGGCCGTGACGGAAGGGCAGCATTTGGGCGTGGCGACAGCGAATACAAATCTCGCTCGACGACTGAATGGGAAGAGCATGCCGGGCATGGAGGTTATGGCACGGCAGGAACTCGTCGCGCTCGCAACGTCGCAACTCGATGCGGTCGGCTTTGCGGAACAGTTCCACCCTTGGACAAATTCCCTTGTTTATCTGGCAGAGAATCTAGCGGAGCTTCGCGAGAGCGGCGTTATTCAACCACCGTATGGATTGGTCTCATCGGCCAGTGCGTCGCAACTTGGCGCGCCCCTAATTCAGCAGCAGATTGAACGCGCAATCATCGCGTTTGGGATGTTCGCGGCAATGAACAGGCAGCGCGATAGCTTGGTTGCGTTAAATGCCGGTCTCGCGGAGCATCTCGGTGGAGAGCAGGGAAGGAAGCTCCTTGCCCTCATGTTGAGCGGTGGCGGGGTGGACGAGAGCGTGAACGTGTTTATCTGCAGTGCGATTCACACCATCTTCGCACACGAGTTTCTCTCGCCGGAACAGCTCTATGCCGTTACCCTGCGCTTTGTTCAGGTTACACATCGGTCTACGTTTTCATCTCATCTTGTCCCGCGGCTCGTGCCATGGGCACGCGCAGCGTGGCAACGGGCTATCGAGAACCGATTTGCAATTCGTAATCCGCGGTCGATAGTACCTGCAATCCAGGACGCGCTGGCCGTCGACGCTAACGAGCTTTCAACCGTGGCTGCGATATTACTCGCCGCTGAAGGTGGGGTTTCCGTACGGCTGCACGCGAGCCTTCGGGACATGCTCCGCGGTCTTGCTGGCGAGGCCGGCCGGAACACGGACTAAGCTCAAGTGAAGGAAACTGCGCCGGGCTTGGGCGCGTTTGTCGAACGTCGCGTGTCTGCTTTTTGATTTCCCCACGGCCCTCCGGGCACAAAGCCCGAAGGTACCGGGTTCCGGAAATTTGAAGTGCGATCCGGGCTGGCGCCAGACACGACACTGAGCCCGTTACGTGGTTCGACTACGCCGACTTGAAAGGGCGCGCAAAGCGCGACTCATGTGCCATGGGCGTGACGGTACCCCTCGGTCTCGTCGATTGCCGTAGCCTTTAATGAGGCGACTCCGCGTCGACAATCCCGCGGGTCCCGCCGCTCGTATCAACTACGACAATCGCAATCTGCGGGCGCCTATCCTCTGGTAGCAGTTCGGTAAGCTGACCCGCCATCTCCGAAGCGGAACTGGGGCGAGTACGACCTTCCGGGTGCCTCGGCATAGGCCTACCGTCTAGATTACCAAACCAGAAGACGGTGTAAATGCCGTATCCTGAGACGTCTGGGTCGCGCGTGTATAGCTGGTCCAGTTGCGACATTGGCGCACTCCAGACGTCTGCGTGGTAGTTCCGCTTAATTTCGACCGGAACCTTGAGCTGGCGCCACGACGCGATGATGTCTGCTCGCTTGCCGTGCACCATGCGACCTTCGGGTTCTACCGAAATGTCCTTTGAGACGAGGCGCTCGCGAAGAAGGTCAATCAAGATGTCTCGTCCACTTTCCTCTGGCTTTGGATTCAGAGTCTTGCCATAGCGGTCCTCGTTCCAGAAGCGCTTGTAGATATTGCTGTTGGCATTTGCGATGCGATCTCCGATATCAAGCAGCGTGTCGACGAGCAGGCCGTGGAAATCTGAAATGTTTGCGGGCGCACCGTTCGCGAGGGCCGCTACGGTCTGCGCCCCGTCTGGCTGTTGATATTCTGCGTCTCGCCTACGCATCCGCTGCTCGGCTGCGGCATGAAGGAGGTAATCTCGATATGTTTTCAGCACATCAGCGTCGGCAAGACGGTCAAGTGCGCCCATCGCTTCCGCGCTGGTGTCCAGGGCAATCACGTTGACCAGTCTTTTCACGAATTCTGCGCCGTCCCATGGGTTGCGATCTCCTGACCATCCACCCTCCGGATGAGGGCTATCCGGGAAACGGTTCGCTGTGACGACCACAATGCGCTCAAGCATTGACGTTGGCAGTGCGCGGTGCGAGCTTTTCCCGGTTATCCCAAAATCTCTAAGCGTCCAGAGCAGATTGCAATCAGCCTTTGCCGCCTCGAGGAAATCTGACGCCCACTGGTCTGGTTGAGATAGAAAGGCCGCCACCCGCCAGTAGGGGTGGGCGTGCGGTTGCAAAACACCTTTCATAAAGTGGATTTTGGTGAGTTTCGCAAAATCGTCCCGCACCGAACTGTCGGCGAGCAGGACTTCCATCAACTGGCTCAGATGATGACGCGGCAGGTTTGGATATCCGCGCAACACTTCCATTGCCACGGAAGTACGACACCAGGCGAAGGCGTCCATTGTTAGCAGTTCACTGAGCGCTTGAACGCTTTCACGTCGCGCGTTGAGGTCGTTCCGGGTGACTTGCAAATAGACGTCGCGTGCGAGCGTGCGTCTTTCAGCCAGCAGCGTGGCCTTCCATTCGAAGGTTTTACGGCGCGATGTATTGCCGTCGCGCTCGCTGGTTGGACTGACAAGATCAATTGCTAACGCTGCCTCAAGCAATGGATCCGAAAGGCCTTCGATGCTTGGTTGTCGCGCCCAACGCTCGTCGAGCGCGGCCACAAGTGCCAGCCACCAGCGCGGAATGCCTCCACTCCCCGAAGCTTCGCCAATGGTAACTACGTCTGGAATGTCCGTCCGCTCAAGCGAAGCAAGCATGCCGGTCAAAGCCGACTCGGCGAAGCGCACGCCGAGAAACTTCGCAACGCGATCGCGAGGTGACAATCGCTGGTCTACGTCTGCCCGTCTGCCCAGGTACACCTCAGCCGCCCAGCCGGCCCAGCCGAGTGCGGAACCGCTGCGGATCGCATCCTCATGCCGTGCGAAGTTCATAATCAAAGTCGCTCTGGCCGTATCTGCATTGGCTTGTTCCTGGCGCTTTCGCCGGGCATCTTCAACCCTCCAGTCGGGGATTTCGGATACCAGCATTAAGTCCCTTCGGGCTCGAAGGCTTTCATGCTCGCCAAAGTCGTACAGAGATTCAAAGAGGGCAGGGCGCTCCAACGTTTGTTCGTACAGCAACCATATCGCGAGGTCATACACGACCGGCACACACGTGTCTTCAGGCGACGCCGACTCGAGGAAACTTGCAAACAAGTCGAGAAACTCGAGGTTATCAATTGTCCGTGCTGTTTTCGCTTGCAGGCGCTGGAAGAACCGATACCAATTCGTATCAGGCGGCAACTGTCGGAGGCCTTCCTTGACTGCAGCCAGAACGTCGCTCTTCCTCGAAGACAAGGCCCTTTGTAGCGCCGTGTAGCTCGTCAATGATCCTCTCTCGTCAGTGAGCCGGTCCAACCATTTCCACAGGCTACGGGCCGCATTTTGCTGGTTGCTTTTGAAAAGCTTGGTCAGCATACGGCTCATCACGTGTGAAACTGCAGATTCGTTGCCAGGCAAAGGATCCGACAAATCGGCTTCAGTAGTTTCCCTTACATTGTCAAGGACGGCAGGAATGTCGGACGCCGGAACGGCGTCCGACAGGCTCCACAGGTAGAGGCGCTTACTAACCTTCTCGTCGCAGCTTTCAACTGCTTCCAGCAGCTCAACCACGTCGGCCGGACCGAACAAGGCCCCGTATGCTTTCACAATCGCCTCGGCCCGGAGCTGAAGGTCAGGCGCGGACCATCCCAAATCATGTCTGTACGCGAACAGAATGGCCGCCGCACCATCGCTACCCGACTTCAGGAGCGCCTCCAGTGCATGCTCCCGCTCCAGTTGGAGTGCATCCGCGTTCGTCAGAACAGCAGCAATATCGTCCTTGAGCGTGAGATCCGGTGTGCCGACCGCCAGCGCTTCGAGAACGAGCATGCGCATCGGCCGATTTGGCGTTCGAGAACGAAGGATTGAGCGATACTCGGCGGTCATTTCCGGACCTGACATGCCGGCAAGCCGCTCAGTTCGCTGATTCCCGCTCCCATGCCGGAACCATGGATCTTGCACCGAAAGGTCCGAAAGTGCTCGCAGCAGGCGAAGGCGCAAAGTAGGCGAGAGCGAGGCCGGGTCGCCGTACGACAGGATGCCGTAAGGGTCCGCCACAATGAGTTGCTCGGCGAACTTCGGGGCAAGAACTGCAAGCCAGGCGTGCAAGCCACGAAGCTCGGATGCCGGATGGCCACTTTGGCCAAGTAGCGCGCTGAGTCGCCGGAACGACAGGCCTCTGTCAAGTTGCGAGGCCAGCCATTCAGCAGCCAGAAATTCCGCCGTCGTACGGTGCGAATAGTCAACCGCCGCAATCCCGGGGACGGAGTTAAAGACGCGGCGTTGAAGAGTCGCGTCGACAACAAGAGCGTCCAAAAAAGGTATATCGGCCGCGCTCGGGTACGCGGGGTCGCGACCGCTGGGGTCCAGGGCGAACCCGTCGATATCGCCAATGAGGCGCAATGCGCAAAGTGCTCCCGCCGTGGCACGGATCACCTCCGCTGGATGCTCACTCCGGCGCAAATGTTCGCGATTTTGTTCGGCCAGCCAGAGTTGCGTGGACTTCCTGAATAGATCCGCACGCGTCGCAGGCCACTGGCCTCCCGCGACGGCTGTCGCCAGCATCTTCAGGTCCTGGGGATTTTTCTTGAACTCGCCAAGGCCATTTTCATCGACGTCTTCAAGAAACCCGTCGATTTCCGAGGCGTGCATTCCGTGCTCAACCAGCACTTCACGCTCCTCATGATTCGTCAGAGGCGAGAGGCTGACGACGGTTACGCCGCCGTTGTCGTCAAAATACGTCCGAAAGGCCTCAAGATCGGATTCGCCGAGCCAATCCTGCGCGCGGCACGAAATGCGCACCTTGGCAGGTGGATTCGTGAACAGCTTCTGCACTATCGCGTCGATGACACTGTCGTCGCTACGCGCCGAGCGTTTCTCGTCAAGTGCATCAATGAAGATAGTGGCCTCTCCCCAGTTGGGCGGCGCGTTCAGGAAAGAACGTACCGTCAGATAGCGGCCACCGACCGCCGCGGCAGCCGTTTTGAAAAGATGGGTCTTTCCGGCGCCAGGGTCGCCGAGGAGAACAATGTTGCGAGCCGGGTCGAGAGATGCGAAACCAAGCTCTGTGGGCGCAGAGTCGCGTTCCGCTGGCGGGAACACTTGCAAAACTTGACGGTCATTCATGGGCGAGCGGTTCACGAGGTGAAATGACGGCGTTGGTGTTCACCGGGAGACGCGACAGGTGCTTGAGACGGGTGTTAGATGCATCTCGTTTTTCCAAGGCTTCGCAGCGTCAAGCAACTGGTGCGGGCGGACTCCAGCGCGGGTTGCCCGTCGAGACGTTCTATTATTATCTCAATGGGGTGCACAAAGATCGGTTGCGCGCACAAACAAGTAACATCAGGAGGGGCAGGATGAGGTTTATCAAGTACGGGTTAACGAATTTCCGCTTCGTGAAGAATAGCGGCGATATTGAAGCCTGCGACGTTGCGGCGCTGAGGCGATATATCACGACATGGAATAAAAAATAATAAGTCCACCATCTGTCTTACGTCCGCTTATCTCGAACCACTTCGAAGGCTTTGAATGCTCGACGTGCTTTGGAGACGTTTGCTGACAACCCGCCGCTCGCTAAAGCGGCGTCTACCGCATCAACGGTCGTCGCGCAGTCGGGGCCCAAAATTATGTCTACGAGTTTCATATCTTTCCGGAAATCATAGAAGGGCGCGCTAACCGGCGCGCTGCCCTCCCTATTGGGCAAATCTTTCATAATCCAATCTTTCGCAAAAATGAGCTTTCGCCACTCTTGCTCGTAGGACCAAGAGCTTGATTTGGTCGTCAGTGTTTCAAACAGCAAGGGCTGAAGTTGATCGGCTGCGCCGCGAGTTAAATCGAGTTCGTATGGCTTACGCGTCTTTCGATATGTGACTTCATGAATGTCATTAGGACCGCTGTCGAACGCTAGAACCATGCCCCGATGGCAATCAGCGTAGTGACTCCACATGACCGGCTCACGCCCCGACTTACTGAGGCACAACAGGCCGACCTTGTCCTCAAGGAAATCTTTCAATTTCCGCTGAATCTTTCGCTCTTCTTTCGTTTTGAACGATAACGAAAGCAATTCAAACGGATCGTTTAGATTCTTGAGGGTGGCGACCTTCAGGTGCCCAGTGCGTAAGGTTTCCAGGGCGTAACGAGCTTTCGTGTAGTGGTAAAAGCGCATTGGTGGTTTGTGATGCCGGAGTTAACAATGATACTTCGCAACAAGCGAGTCCGGTGGACGGTGCGAAATGCACGATTCGGCCCTCGCGACGTCGGCATTATCAAGACTGCGCCTCTGCAACGGATCCAGGTGTATCGAGCAAGGAACCTCAAATCTGTTGAGCAAGCAGACGAATCCATGGCGGGTTCACGCACTCCCTAGTAGGACTAGGCCGAGCGCCATGAGGATGTAGCCATAACGATACCAATTGATGTGGGCCGACTGGAAGTACATTTAATCTCGCAAAGTTGACACTAATGTGCTCTACGACAATGGCGCCTATCGACGTCCCTTCTTTTGCCGTCTGAACTTGGTAGCCGGCTGCACAGGTCCCTCACCGGGCTGCTGAGCGAGTTGTGATCATCGTTGCTGAGCCGGTGCAGCTGTGCGGCGGTTTCGAGGCTGACATTGATCATCCGGTCCGAACTGCGCCCAAGCTGCGTCTAATCGGGGATCCGATAGCGCTCCGCCAATGCAATCAGGCGGGGTACGGTCGGCCAGTTTGCGCTGGGTTCGAAGCGGCTGCCAACGTGCGATTACCTTGCTGCTGGGACATGCCGATCAATCTGGTAGTCTGACGCGTGCATCGAGCGCGCGTCAGAGGATCTTGAAATACGCGAAGGCTGCGAAGAACTGCGTCTGGGACTGGTCGAAGATGCTCCGGTATCGCAGATTGATGCCGAACGGGATTGCGAGAAGGCCCTCTGCGCACCGCTCGTTGTCATCCGACGCTTGGCACGCCGCTGCCATGATATCGTCCGGCGGCAACGGCGTAAGTCCGACACCGACAAGCGAACAGTCGTTGCACGGCCGCAACCTGCCAACGAACGCGGAAACGGGTGCGACGGGATATTGCGTCATGTCGCCACCGTCAATTGATACGCCCGTCCTAAACAGGGAAGCCGTGCGCGTCGGCTCGAACGTCAATTGTGTTTCAGCCGATAGCCACGGTTTGACGCCGATTGCCGTTCGCTTCGAGATGTTCTGGATCTGCAGCGTGACGTACGGTTCGGAATCCCCTACCCATTGTTCCAGCACGATTTTCGAGACCGTCAGTTTCGTTGGATTTTCGTCAAGGAGCAGGCGATCGGCGAAGCTCAGCTTCGTGTTTTTTGGCGTCGTCTGGTCTGCGCTCCCGATATGCAGGATTCCGTTCTGGAACTTCTCCCATCGCGACAGGCGGTCCCGGTCCGTCAGGTTGCTCTTCTTGAGCATCGAGCAATAAGTGGCGGACATGATCTGGATGGACAGCGTTTTGTCCACATTGGGGAATTTTTCAAAGAGATTCCTGGTGATCACATCTGTCTTGACGTTTACCTCGCCTGCCTTCACCTTGCCTATAGCGCCCGCGGCCGCTTCGATCTCGTTGCGTACATCGTGACTGACTGATGTAACTGAGGTCGGCATGTCGGGGCAGACAAAATCCTCCGCGTTGACAGACAGCGAAGGCATTCCCGCAAGGAGTGAAAAGATCAGCTTTTTCATGGGATTCGTCATTCGGCTGAGACTGTGCACCTGCGCATTCGCGCTGATACGTATTGATCATGCCCGGTGCGGTATCGCGACCTACGTGTGTGGTGCGTAGCACTTCGCAATATGCAGAGTAGCCAGCGGACCGGATCGTCCGAGTTTGGCATCACTTTCTAGCAAGCGCGCACCGGGGCGCCGTGTGACTGTTGGTCGTTCGTATGCAAGTTGCATATGAACGAGAACAATCGCCTTCATGTCTAACGACCGAGGGCGGGGCAACCTTTAGAGCGGGTTGCACTCGTGGGCTCGGCGCAGCGGCGATGCGATTCGAATCAGCAGTCCCAGGTCGGATGCGACGTCTACCGGCGTCGTTCGGTGATCTCTTTCAGGCGGATGAATTTTCGCTGTCGCACGAGGCGAGGTGCGGCCTTTTCCAGCGCGTCGAGAGAAGGCTTCAGGTTTTCCGAGCCGTATGCGTCATCAGCGACTATTCTGTCCAGAAACTCAAGCACCGCCTCGGGAAAGTTCTCGCATATGGAGGTATCGTTGAGTTCCTTGAGGATAGGAAATATGACTCGAATGCGGGAGAGGAACGGCCGTGACGTCTTCTGCCAGGATTCAAAATGATCGCCGGTGCGTACGCAGAAAAGTGCAATAGCTTGAGCCTCGTCGTCTGATCTCATTTTGGCAGACGTCGGCCACGCGCCAGGATATATGCGCTTGACCCGATGCTCCAGATAATCGGTGAGCATGTCTCCTCGGTTCACGACTGTTTGAGAGAGCGCCTCCGCGGCACAGGCAAGTCCTTTCCCCGGCAAAGCCCCGAGGGCAACCTTGAGTGCGTCGACCTCGGCATCACCTGCGACCTCAATCGCTGTCCAGACCAGAAGCGACGCATACTGATCCGCGTGCTTCGGCAGATTCGCGTAGTGCGCGGAGGTTTCAAGGAAGGAACGCTTGAATTCACTGAACAGTCGCAGATCGATACGCGGTCGTGTGAGATATCCTTCCCAGCAGGCGGCGGCAGTCGACGGGGAAACTTCCCAATCAAGACGAGGTAGCAGATTCTCTTTCGACCAACTAGGATCGACCAGATATAGCGACGACAATTGCGAAGCAAGGATCACGAGACCTGGGCGAAGCCCTTCCGCCGCGGAGCCGCAGATCTTGTCCAGAATGGCAATGATTCGGGGTTCCAGGCCTTGCTCTACCTTGGGCCCGGTGCTGTACCAGTAACCCAGTACGGCTTCTGCCGTGCGGCCGGCGGCATGGTTTATCGCCTGCCCGAATGGATCATCGGTTTCTTCCAGAGGCACATACTCCACAGACTCAATGACGCGCAAGCAGATCCGAAGGAAGCTGTCGAGGCTCCCGGAATTTACGTTGGACGCTGACTGACGCAGCCACCAGGGTAGTGTCGCGGCCGTATCTATGAAGAACTGCGACGGCGCTGTTTCAATGACGTGGCCGAATTCAGTGATGGTTATCAACTGCGATGGTGACTGCTGATCTGAAGCAGCATTCAATGCCGTGCGCCAGACGGACGAGATCCACATGCCTCTGCTCGCCATCTCAATGAGTGCCGCCTTGGCCAATGCAGGCTCATTCGCGCAGATGTCGCCCCAGTCGTCAGTGGCAAACAGGGTTACCTTGCGCCTCGAAAGCACTTCGATCAGTTTGTCTACATCGCGTGGAAGTTGTGCGATCCGCCGTAGCTCATTGAGGCCACTACTTCTCCAGTTTGTGAACTCGCGTCTCTCACTGTCGATGGCAATCCAGTCCGGATGCGCGCTTTCCAGCTTCTTAAGCAGCCGTGAGCCAGATGCAGGCAGGGGCGCGCCCGTTTCCCGCCACTTCGAGAGACGAGCCCAAATCATCTGATCGCGGACGTATTCCCAATCCGACGCTGAAATCCGCGCTGGAAAAAGCTTGCGGGGAGGGCCCTTCAAAATGAACCCGACCAGCACAGGTCTATCCTTCCTGTGCAACTCCAGTGAGACGCGTTTGAGCAGTTGGATTACTTCGTGTTTGCTGTCCTCGGACCAGAAGGTTTTTTCATCGAGAAGCATTTTAAGCCGGACATCGGCCGATATCACCTCGCTAGTTGCCGCCGCGTGAAGTGCGAGCCGTCGAAACACGATGTAGTTAATCGCTCTCCATCTGTTAAATGCAAGAAGCGCGCCTTCGGGGTCGCGCACCGCGGTTAGAGCCCATGCGCTTCGACACAGATCAATGAGAGCCGTCCAAGCATGAAAGCGGGAGTTTTGATGGTGAGGCTCGATCGACGGTTGGTGCCATATGGAAAGGTCATGGCTGGACGAGGCGCTGTCCAGTACGACCATGATGTCAACGCACTGTTTTAGAAGCTCCGTGAACTGTGGAAGACTGCTTATCAGAAATGCCGGCCAATCCGGTCGATGAGCAAGGCTGTCCAGTGCGTCATGTGGATGATCGCCGGTCAAGTGAAGCTCGAAATCGACAATCTCATGGATCCGCGGAGCACGTGCGTTGGCGTTCTTGCGGCGAAACCTAGGCGTCTCAGGCAATCGGAAAGGCGCTCGAAAACTGACGCGAGGCTCCAGTAGTGCGTGAAACTGCAATCGTGACACCGTACCTATTTTCCCTTCGCGCAGACGGAAGCACCAGTCGTTAAAGTCAGCAGCCCGGCCGTCACTCGCGGCGAACCCGGCAGATATGATCTCCCAGATTCGACGATAAGCGTCTGGAAGCGTTACGTTATGTAGGGTGTCACGCACCATCTGCGCGAATCGCGGATGTAGATTTCCGCCAGACTCCGCAACCCAAAGAACTGTCTCCCGCTTGTCGAGGTGTCGACATAGCCACTCGGCCAGCCAGATTGTCGGATTATCGAGATTGAAATGTCCCCCGTTACTTCCGACCAGCCCCGTCCAGGGCGCGTAGCGCGGTGCAGCGGGATGGGACAGCAGGCTAAATTTCAGATCGTCTTCTGCGTTGCCGCGTTCGGGCAACTGACTTGCCGAGATTCCGAAGGAGGGAAGATCGGCCCTGCTGAACCGGCGTTCGAGAAGGGCGTCGAGCCATGCGATCGATGGTGCAGGTTCTGCGGTAGCGAATGCCCTCGCCACCTCACCTGTGGGTTCGTTGAGGGCCCACATCAACCGTCCGGCGCTACCAGATTCGTCAACTTTTGCAGGCGTGAGTTTTGCCTCTCGAAGTGCGACGCCCCGCCGACCGTTGAGACCATCCCTGTAAGTCGATGCCCAACTCCAGAGCGTCTGATGAAAGGCGGCGTGACCATTCGCGGCATCGTAGGAAATGGGTGTAACGCGTTTTGCTTCCCAGCTCGCTTCGTCGTCGAGCCTTGTTTCTGCAGTCGTTCCCGCAAACGCGAACACCTCTACAGCGGCTTCACCGAGCTGTTCATCGGCAGACAACGCGTCCAGCATGTACCGTAACACGAGATCGTCTGCACTATATCCGGCGAAACAGACGGTATATTTCTGAAACAGGTCGGATACGAAGCGGCTCGCCCAACGCTCGGTTAGGTACGCAAGACCAAAATCGCCGCTGGTAAGAACGAGATGATTCAGATTGTGGAGGGTGGGGCGCTCGTCGATCAGTCCATGGAGATAGACAACACCATCCCACCGGCTGTTCTTTGGTATCGGCAGATGCGGGGCTGAGAGGTGAGGCACGCGAGGATCGGCGCGGACAAACAACCGATCGAAATTTGTCGTGATCAGCCGGGTTCGATCGTCCTTGTTTTTGGCGAGATTCAGCAGTGCGCGATGGGTTTTCAGCGCGTCGCGTCGACGCAGGTTTGGGCGAAGTATCTCGGGCAGATGGTTTCTGACCGTCTCCCGTCCGTGCGAAGTGTCCCGTTCAAGAAGCGCCAGTGCCGCGTCGAAGCGTTTCTCTTCGAGCGCTTTCAGTTGCGCCGTGGTGCGCGTGCCCGGAACACGCTTGTATAACTCATCTACGAGCCACGCGAAACTTGCGAGACCGGCCGGGTAGGAAATTCCCGCACCGCAAAAAAACACCAGTCTGCCTTCCTGCTGGGCCTGAATTAGTCGTTCCGGGATATTGGGCCCGTTTGCTATGAACTGCATTCTTATTCTCTTTGGCTTTCTGCTTGACGCAGCCTCACACCTAAATGGCGCTTCGATACGGCATTGTATGCGGAATCCGACAGTCTTACGCCTCGACTTCGGTTGGCGGCGGGAAAACCGGCCCGGTCAGCAGAAGGCGGGGCGGCGGACCGGATGCGACTAGTTTTCAAACATCTAAGTTTGTGGTGTAAATAGATGTATTGTGATAAGAAAACTTATCTTAATTGCAATGACCGAACACGTAGCGAAGGTCTACCGGAGTGTCGTGTCGAAATGACTGGCTACCTGGAAGGTTCTGCTCAAGTGGTCATTTACCGACAGGATGAAATGCGGTGACGATGTGCCGCCCTATGCGATTCGCGTGGAAGGAACCGACTTCTGGATTGATTGTTGCGCAACACCTGAGGATGCGAGCAAGCGGGCGGAAATGCTCGGGCTCATGGTTCTAAAGGTGCAGGGGTAGTCCTGGATGTCGGGTTTGTGCGAGAGCGTTTCCAGCGCGGTTGTGAGT
This sequence comes from Paraburkholderia sp. JHI869, assembly GCF_038900775.1. Lineage (NCBI taxonomy): Bacteria > Pseudomonadati > Pseudomonadota > Betaproteobacteria > Burkholderiales > Burkholderiaceae > Paraburkholderia > Paraburkholderia sp. JHI869. The sequence continues at coordinate 18,561 of NZ_JAYMSC010000005.1, read as the reverse complement.
CGCGCATGGAGTCGATCGAATAACGCCAGCGCGTGTTCATGGCGATGCGCGTGGGGATCGTCGGGCGGCTTGCCCCGGATCGCTTCAACATCCAATAACAACAGTCCGCATTGCGCTACCCTGCGGCCAGGAAAGGAGCGCTTTTCGGCACCACTGCGGCCGGATCAACTTGGTGACAGTTCCCGCGGTTTCTCAGGTGACACTTTCAGTTCGCAGGCGCCAAGCTACGGATTTCATCCGGAATCTTGTTGATTTCCCCGCGACGGTTGCGGTTGTTGATGACACATTTACCGTCGGAGTTGTGACACTTTTAGTAGGGTCTACGACCACGCGGCGAGACTACACGCGAGGAGCATCGACAGCACGACGCCGATTTTCGCACGCGTGGCGGAGCGTTTCGGGAATGACGTCGGGCGGTGCGGGGTGTGAGGCAACGGAATATCCATCGTGTCTTGCTCGAATCGGTCGCCAGCCGTCCGGGTTTCATAGCGCGCCGGCGAAAGGTGTTCGATCAAGCAACCTCCGTTCCACCTTGTGGGCCATGCCTTCGGCCAGCGCGATTAGAAGGCTTTCTCAGTGCGATACGTGGTCGCGCTTGTCTCCCGCCAACGGATTGCGCGCATCGCGCGGGTGGTCACGACGTTGCCACTTTGGCGCGCGAATGGTCGCGTCGTGGCTATCTGAGCGGCCTGAGCGCGGCGCCGCGACAGGTGTGTGGCACACCGCCGCCGGAGCATGTTTCTTTTGTGATCTAGATCAACGCCATGTCTGAGGCCGGTTTGGACCGGGTGCGCACGAAGCTGGCACGAATCTTGTGTTTCAGAACGCTAAACGCCGACAGGGGGCGCCCCGAGACGCAACCGCATGTCGGCGTCGCCGACCTGATGGCCATCAAGGAACCACACAGTGATCGAAACGTTTTATGAAGTCATGCGACGTCAAGGGATTTCGCGCCGCAGCTTCCTCAAATTCTGCTCGCTGACGGCGACGTCGCTCGGTCTCGGGCCCGCATTCATGCAAAAGATCGTCCACGCGATGGAGACCAAGCCGCGCACGCCGGTGCTCTGGCTGCATGGGCTCGAATGCACGTGCTGCTCGGAGTCGTTCATCCGTTCGGCGCACCCGCTGGCGAAGGACGTCGTGCTCTCGATGATCTCGCTCGACTACGACGACCTGTTGATGGCCTCCGCGGGGCACCAGGCCGAGGCGATCCTCGAAGAAGTGATGACGAAGTACCGCGGCAACTACATCCTCGCGGTCGAAGGCAATCCGCCGCTGAACCAGGACGGCATGAGCTGCATTATCGGCGGCAAGCCGTTCGTCGATCAGTTGCGCCGTGTGTCGAACGACGCGAAGGCCGTGATCTCGTGGGGCTCGTGCGCGTCGTGGGGCTGCGTGCAGGCGGCGAAGCCGAACCCGACGCAGGCGGTGCCGATCCACAAGGTCATCACCGACAAGCCGATCATCAAGGTGCCCGGCTGCCCGCCGATCGCCGAGGTGATGACGGGCGTGATCACCTACATGCTCACGTTCGACCGCATGCCGGAGCTGGACCGCCAAGGGCGCCCGAAGATTTTTTACAGCCAGCGCATTCACGACAAGTGCTACCGCCGTCCCCATTTCGACGCGGGTCAGTTCGTCGAGTCGTGGGACGACGATGCGGCACTGCGCGGCTACTGCCTCTACAAGGCCGGCTGCAAGGGCCCGACGACCTACAACGCCTGCTCGACCGTGCGCTGGAACGGCGGCACGAGCTTCCCCATTCAGGCGGGCCACGGCTGCATCGGCTGCTCCGAGGACGGCTTCTGGGACAAGGGCTCCTTCTACGACCGGCTCACCCAGATCAACCAGTTCGGCGTCGAAGCGAACGCCGACAAAATCGGTGGCACCGCGGCCGTCGTGGTGGGCGCCGCTGCCGCGGCGCATGCGGCCGCTTCGGCGATTCAGCGCGCCAAATCGAAGCACGACGCGAGGCAAGACCGCGACGGCCGATAGCCGCATCTAGCGCCCGCGCCGGGGCGCCGCCGACAAGCACAGGAAGCAGCACAGGAAAAAACAAGCATGACAGCCATTTCCACCCAGGGGTTTCAGCTCGACAACAGCGGGCGGCGCATCGTCGTCGATCCGGTCACGCGCATCGAAGGCCACATGCGCGTCGAGGTCAATGTCGATTCGAACAACGTGATCCGCAACGCCGTCTCCACCGGCACCATGTGGCGCGGGCTCGAAGTCATTCTCAAGGGGCGCGATCCGCGCGACGCGTGGGCGTTCGTCGAGCGCATTTGCGGCGTGTGCACGGGATGTCACGCACTCGCCTCCGTGCGCGCCGTCGAGGACGCGCTCGACATCCGCATTCCGCCGAACGCGCACCTGATCCGCGAAATCATGGAGAAGACATTGCAGGTGCACGACCACGTGGTGCACTTCTACCACCTGCACGCGCTCGACTGGGTCGATGTGGTATCGGCGCTGAAGGCCGACCCCAAGCTCACGTCCGAGTTGCAGCAACGCGTCTCGCCCGCGCATCCGATGTCGTCGTGGGGTTATTTCCGCGACGTGCAGACGCGCCTGCGCAAGTTCGTTGAAAGCGGCCAGTTCGGGCCGTTCATGAACGGCTACTGGGGCAACCCCGCCTACGTGCTGCCGCCGGAAGCTAACCTGATGGCCGTCACACACTACCTCGAAGCGCTCGACCTGCAAAAGGAGTGGGTCAAGATTCATACGATCTTTGGCGGCAAGAATCCGCACCCGAACTACCTAGTGGGCGGCGTGCCGTGCGCGATCAATATCGACGGCGATCTCGCCGCCGGCGCGCCGATCAACATGGAGCGCCTGAGCTTCGTCGAGTCGCTCATCGACGAAGCGATCACGTTCTGTCGCAACGTCTACGTGCCCGATCTGCTTGCGATCGGCACGATCTACAAGGCGCGCGGCTGGTTGCATGGCGGCGGCCTCGCCGCGACCAACGTGATGGACTACGGCGCGTATCCGCTCGTCAACTACAGCCCATCCACCAACCAGATGCCGGGCGGCGCGATTCTCAACGGCGACTGGAACACGATCCTGCCGGTCGATCCGCGCGACCCCGAGCAAGTGCAGGAGTTCGTTGCGCACTCCTGGTATCAATACCCGGACAACGACCGCGGGCTGCATCCCTGGGACGGGATTACCGAGCCGCATTACGAACTGGGGCCCAACACGAAGGGCACGCGCACCGCGATCGAGTCGATTGACGAGAGCGCGAAATACTCGTGGGTCAAGTCGCCGCGCTGGCGCGGGCACGCAATGGAGGTCGGACCGCTCGCGCGCTACATCCTGGGCTACGCGCACGCGCAGCAGGGCAATGAGCATTGCGGGCGCACGAAGGAGCAGATCGAAACCTCGCTCGTCGCCGTGAACCAGGGCATGCCGAAGCTGCTCGGCTTGCCCGAAACCTCGCTCGGCGCGAAACAACTGCTGCCGACCACCATCGGCCGCACGCTCGCCCGCGCGCTCGAAGCGGAGTATTGCGCCGAGATGATGGCGGACGACTGGCGAAGCCTCATCGACAACATCCGCAACGGCGACACCTCGACCGCGAACGTCGACAGGTGGGACCCGTCGACGTGGCCCGCCGAAGCGAAGGGCGTGGGCGCGGTCGCCGCGCCGCGCGGCGCGCTCGGCCACTGGATCAGGATCAAGGATGGCCGCATCGAGAATTACCAGTGCGTCGTGCCGAGTACCTGGAACGGCGGCCCACGCGACGCTAAAGGGCAGATCGGCGCATTCGAGGCGAGCCTCATGAACACGCCCATGGCGAACCCCGAGCAGCCTGTCGAGATCCTGCGCTCGCTGCATTCGTTCGATCCTTGCATGGCGTGCTCGACGCACGTGATGAGCGAGGACGGCGCTGAAATGACCGCCGTGACCGTGCTCTAACTCCACCAGGCCGCTGCGGCGCCTGCGCTCGCCGGCGCAGTGGCGGCCAAGAAAGGACGATGACGATGCAATCGTATTCCCGACGCGAAGAGGCGCGCGACACCGTTCCGCCCGCCGAGGCGATTTACGTGTACGAAGCGCCGGTGCGCGTCTGGCACTGGATCAACGCGGCGTCGATCGTGGTGCTCGCGGTGACCGGCTACCTGATCGGCTCGCCGCTTCTTACGCAGCCCGGCGAGGCAAGCGCGCATTTTCTGATGGGCTATATCCGCTTCGCGCATTTCACCGCCGCCTACCTGTTCGCCATCGGACTCGCGGGCCGCGCCTATTGGGCCATTGTCGGCAATCACCATGCGCGCGAGATGTTCTGGGTGTCGGTGTTCTCGCGCGAGTACTGGCTCGACATGCTCGCCATGCTGCGTTACTACGCGTTTGTCGGGCCCACGCCGCGCCAGTTCAGCGGGCACAATCCGTTGTCGCGATTCGCAATGTTCTTCGTGTTCCTGCTGGTCTCCCTGTTCATGATCGTGACCGGTTTCGCGCTGTACGGCGAAGGCGCGCAGGCGGGTTCGTGGCAGCAGATTGCGTTTGGCTGGGTGCGTCCGCTGCTCGGCCAGTCGCAAGGTGTGCACACCTGGCATCACCTCGGCATGTGGGCGATCCTAGTCTTCGTGATCCTGCATGTCTATGCGGCGATCCGCGAGGACATCATGGGCCGCCAGAGCATGGTCGGCTCGATGATCTCGGGCTACCGCACGTTCAAGAAGTGAGGCTGTGATGCTGACTTCCCCGCAAAGCGGCGCGCCCGCCATCGTCGTGCTCGGCATCGGCAACGTGCTGTGGGCCGACGAGGGCTTTGGTGTGCGCTGCATCGAGGCGCTCCAACAGCGCTTCGAATTCGCCCCGCACGTGAGCCTCATGGACGGCGGCACGCAAGGGCTGTATCTGGTCCAGTACGTCCAGGCCGCCGACAGCCTGCTGATTTTCGACGCGGTCGACTACGGTCTCGCGCCCGGCACGCTGAAGATCGTTGAGGATGACGACGTTCCGGCGTTTCTCGGGGTGCGCAAGATGAGCCTGCACCAGACCGGCTTCCAAGAGGTGCTGATGCTCGCGCGCCTGACCGGCCGGTATCCGCGCCGCGTGCTGCTGGTCGGCTGCCAGCCCGACGAAGTGGACGATTACGGCGGCAGCTTGCGGCCCGCCATGAAGGCGTCGCTGGAGCGCGCGCTCGAACTGGGCGTCGAGCGCCTTGCCGCATGGTGCGGCGAACCCTCGCCGCGCCGCACCCCGCTGCGCGCCGACGAGGCGGTCACGCTGCCGCATCTCGCGCTCGCGCGCTACGAAGGCGAGCGGCCGAGCGAAGCCGATGCGTGCCGCACCGGCGACGAGCGCGTGCTGCTGCGCACACGCCGCGAGGAGCCGCCGTCGTGTGCATAGGCGTGCCGATGCGGGTAATCGAGGTGCAGGGCTTGCAGGCGTCGTGCGACGGGCGCGGCGCGCGCCGCCGCATCGACACGTCGCTGGTTGGCCCGTGCAGCGCTGGTGAATGGCTGCTGGTCTTTCTGGACGCGGCGCGCGAGAAGCTCGACGCGACGCGCGCGGCGGAAATCGACGCGACGCTCTCGCTTGTCGAGCGGGCGCTGGCGGGCGCCGCCGCCATGGCCCGCGCGAGCGCGCATTTTGAATTGCCGTCCGCGCTCGGCGTGGACGACCTGATCCGGCTGACTGGCGGCGCGCGGCACTCACCGGTCCACCAAGGAATCGACGTGACAAATACGAGCGGCGCCGCGCATGAGGCAGCGCCCGTGGTGCAGCGGCTGATCGACGACGGACACGCCGAGTTCGTGGACGAACGCACACTCGACGACTGGCTGGCGGATGGCGGCGAATGCGTCGTGCTGCTTGCGGGCGACCCGGTGCGCTTTCCCGAATCCCTCGACGTGGCCGTGGTGCTGCCCGAACTCGCGCGCCTCGCGGCGGGCCGCTTTGGCCGCCCATTGCGCGTGGCTGTGGCGACGCGCGAAGGCGAGGACGCGATCGCGCGCCGCTTCGGCTCGCAGCGCTGGCCCGCATTGCTGTGGCTGCGCGACGGCGGCTATGTCACGACGCTCGCGGGCATGATGGACTGGGACGATTACGTGGCCAACGTCGCCCATGCGCTCGCGCAGCCGACTACGCGGGCGCCTTCGGTCGGCATTCCCGTCAACGCCGCCGGCGCTTCGGCAGATTGTCACTAGGCTTCACTATCCGTTACCAAGTGTCGAATAAACATCAATCAATCATCGGGGTTGCCAACCATGTCCATGACTCCGTTTCCCGTGCCGTTCGGCCCTGGCAGCCAGGACGAGGGCGATGCGGTGCTCGACTATCTGCCGATGCCGCAAGGCATGCGCACCTATGTAGCGCCGTCGCTGCCCGAGCGCGCCGATGCGCGGGCGCTCGACGCCGCGCGCGGCGTGCTGCGCGATGTACTGCGCGTGCTGGCGGCATACGAACCCGGCACGCCGCCCGAAGCGATCGACCTGACGACCTGCGACGCGGTGGCGCCGCGCATTCTCAACGACGTGCTGGGCGAGGGCGAGGTCAGCGCGCGCATCGACAATGCGCAGCGGGGCAGCGTCCTGATCCAGGAGACGGTGTTAACCGGGCTATGGCGCGTGGTCGAGCCCGGTGGTGCGAGCGCGGCCGACCGCCTCGAAATCGGTGCAGCACCGGCGCTCCTCGCGCGGCCCGCAGAGGGGACGCAGCCGATGGCGCCGTTGCCGGGGATGTTGCCACCGGGCGTGATGAACGCGCCGTCGATCCTGAGCGAGGTGCGCGATCATGTTGCGCGCTGGCGTGCCGGGGACGCGCCCCATGCCGTCAACCTGACGCTCCTGCCGTTGTTGCCAGGGGATGAACGATTGATCGACGCCATGCTGGGCGAGGGCTCCGTGCAGGTGCTCTCGCGCGGCTACGGAAATTGCCGCGTGGGCAGCACGGCGATCGCAAACTGCTGGCGCGTTGCGTATTTCAACTCGCAGGACACGCTGATCCTGAACACGATCGAGATCACCGATCTGCCGGAGGTCGTGCGCGCCGCGCCGGAAGACATCGCGGATTCGTGCGAGCGCCTCGCCCAGTTGATCGAGTGGGTAGGCGAAGCGTGACGATGAACGATCGCATGATGCAATTCGAGGGCAGCTATCTCGGCGATAGCAGCCGCATCGCGGCGCATACGCGCCTCGAATGCAAGATCTGCTGGTGGATCTACGATCCCGAACAAGGCGACCCGGTCTGGCAGATTCCGCCGCACGTGCCGTTCGCGGCGCTTCCCGCGCACTGGCGCTGCCCCGTTTGCGACGGCGCGGCGGACCAGTTCATGGTGGTGGGGGACGCGGCTTGACCGCGCGCGCCATCGTGCGAGACACCCTGCGCGGCGAGCCACGGGTGGCGGCGCTGGTCGCGCACTTCGAGACGGTCGCCAACGGTGCGATGCGCGATATGCCGGTCGTGAATCGCGCCTTGCGCGTCGAGGCAATCGGCTTCGCGCCGATGCCCGGGGAGGCCGGGGCGCGAGGTGCCTGGCTCGGCGTACTGATCACGCCGTGGTCCATGAATCTCCTCTGGCTGCCCGGCGCGATGGAGGATTCGGTGCCATGTCCGCGGCCGGGCGGCAAGGCACGCTTGCGCGTAGGCAACGTCGATTTCGAATGGATCGGCGCGCACGTGCAAGGCGTTGGCGCGTATGCGTGCTGCTCGCTTTTTTCGCCGATGTTCGAATTCGCCGGCCAGGAGAGCGCCGCCGCCACCGCGCAGGCCGTCCTCGCTCAGTTGCGCGGCGGGGAAGGCGGCGCGAAGGGCGATGGGAACGGCGACCCAGCGGGCATTGCGCCGCGCGCGTCGCGGCGCGCGTTCCTGTTGCGGCCGGGCGCGTTCGGGAGCGCTGCATGAATGCGGCGACGCTGGCCGGGCAATACCGGGTGCGCCCCGGCCGGCAGGACAGCATCGCGGGCGGCCGCCCGCCGCTCGCCGCCGCGCTGCTGCGCGGGCAACCGGCGGCAACCGCCGCGTCGCGGCTCTCGGCGCTGTTCGCGCTGTGCGGACTCGCGCACCGGCTCTGCGCGGAACTTGCCGTCGGCGCGGCGGGCGGCTCAGCGGTGCACGAGCGGGAGGATGCCGTCAAAGCGGCTCATACCTCGATGCTTACGCGCGAAACGCTCGCCGTGCAGCTGCGCTGCATCTGGACCGACTGGCCCGTGAGGCTTGCCGCCGCCGCGCCGCATAGGCTGCCCGATGTCGAAGCGGCAGGCTTGCCCGACTGGGTGGAGCGGCATGTTCTCGGCATGCCTGCGTGCAAATGGTTCGCACACTGGGCGGACGATCCGCGTGGCTGCCTGAGCGCCTGGAGCGCGCGGGCCAAGACGTTCCCGGCCCGGTTGCTGGCAGACTGCCGCCCATACGCCGATACGACCAGTGCCACGCCGCGGCCACTCGTGATCGACGAAGCGCGGTTGAGCGAACTGGCCACAGCGATTGCCGGGAGTCCGGCTTTCGCGCACGCTCCCCTGCAACGCGGCCTGCCCGCGGAGACCGGCGTGTGGACGCGTAGCGACGATCCGTGCGCGCTGGACTACGATACGCCCTGGCTGCGGCTTGGCGCGCGCGTCGCGGACGTGGTGCGGCTGGCGGCGGCCGACGGCGCACGTGCGCTGCGCTTTGGCGCGCTGACGTGCGCACCCGGTGAGGCGCTCGGCTGGTGCGAGATGGCGCGCGGCGTGCTGGTCCATTGGGTGCGACTCGCGCCGGACGATACGGCGCGCATCGAGGATTACCGCGTGGTCGCGCCGACCGAGTGGAATTTCCACCGCCAGGGCACGCTCGCGCAAGCCTTGTCGCGGCTCGACCCCGCGCCCGGTGATGGAGCGTTTGCCGCGCGCGCAGGCGTGTGGATGGGCGCGTTCGATCCGTGTATCGCCTATGCGCTCGACCGGGCGGAACCCACGATATGCATGAAGTAAGCCTGGCCGGCGGCGTGCTGGCATCGGTCGAAGCGGCCGCCAAGCGCGAGCGCTTTGTCCGCGTGAAGGTGCTGAGGCTCGAAGTCGGGCGACTCGCGGGCGTCGAGGTCGAGGCGCTGCGCTTCGCTCTCGAAGCAATCGCCACCGGCACTTGCCTCGCCGGCGCGCGCGTCGAGATCGAGGAACCATCGGGCAGCGCGTGGTGCATGAACTGCAACGCGACCGTGCCGCTGGCCGCGCGCGGCGACCCCTGCGCACACTGCGGCGGCTACTGGCTCCAGCCGAACGGCGGCACGGAGCTGCGCATCGTCGACCTGACCGTCGACGATGCCTGACCATCATCGGATTAGCGCAAGGAGAAGCAACATGTGTGTGGTATGCGGGTGCGACAGCACCGGCGATCGGCAAAACGCTGCGCAGGCGCACCGCCACTCCGGCTCTCATTCCCACGCCCACCCGGGCGCATCGGGCCGGGACCTGCACTACGGCCTCGGGCCAGCGGGCGTGACGGTGCCCGGCCTCGACCAGGGGCGCACCATCAAGCTCGAGCAGGACGTGCTGGGCGAGAACAATCGCCATGCCGCCGCCAACCGGCGGCACTTCGCGGCACACGACGTGCGTGCGCTGAATCTCGTGTCGAGCCCGGGCTCGGGGAAAACGACGCTGCTGTGCGCGTCGATCGCCGCGCTGCGCGAGCGGATGCCGGGCCTGCCCGTCGGCGTGATCGAGGGCGACCAGCGGACGGCGAACGACGCCGAGCGCATTCGCGCGGCCGGTGCGCCCGCGATCCAGGTGAACACGGGCAAGGGCTGCCATCTCGACGCGGCGATGGTCACGACGGCCTTCGGGCGGCTGCCGCTGCACGACCATTCTCACGAGCACGAGCACGAGCATGAACACGCGCCCCTCGCGTCCAACGCACCGCGCAGCGTGCTGTTCATCGAGAACGTCGGCAATCTCGTCTGCCCCGCGCGGTGGGATCTCGGCGAGGAGGCGAAGGTCGCGATCCTCTCGGTGACGGAGGGCGAGGACAAGCCGCTTAAGTATCCCGACATGTTCGCAGCCGCGCGCCTCATGATCGTCAACAAGATTGACCTGCTCCCTTATGTGCAGTTCGACGTCGAGCAGTGCATCGCGTATGCGCACCGCGTGAATCCGTCGCTCGAAGTGATCCGGCTCTCGGCCACGACCGGCGAAGGCCTCGATGCGTGGCTCGACTGGATCGCGCGTGCGCGCGACCCGATAGCCGAGCGCATCGGCGTGCTGGAGAGCGAGCTTGCGGCGTTGCGCGCGCAGCAGCGGCGCGCCGGAGACGCCGTATGACGGCGCATGTGCAGCACCTGCCGCATGCCCTCGGCGATCAGACGGTGCTCGCCACCGGCGCGTGGCTGAAGAACGCCGCGTGCGTGTGCATCGGCGGCGAGGTGCACTGGTCGCCGCTGCACGGCGATCTCGACGACCCGGCGCACTGCGTGGCGCTCGATACGTCGGTGGCCGCGCTCGTCGAGGCCGCCGCGCGCGCGGGGCGGCCCGTGCGCGCGATCGCGCACGATCTGCATCCCGACTTCTACAGCACGCGCGTCGCGCTCGAATGGGGTGAGCGGCTCGGCGTACCGACCGTTGCCGTTCAGCATCATCACGCGCACATCGGCGCGGTTGCGGCCGAGCACGGGTTGAGCGAGCACGTTGTCGGCCTCGCGCTCGACGGCGTGGGTCTCGGCACGGACGGCGCCGCTTGGGGCGGCGAACTGCTGGAAGTGGCGCCCGCCGGCTGGCAGCGCCTAGGCAGTCTCACGCCGCTCGCGCTGCCCGGCGGCGACGTCGCGGCGCGCGAGCCTTGGCGCATGGCCGCCGCCGCCCTGCACGCGCTCGGGCGCGGCGACGAAATCGAGCCGCGCCTCGCGGCCGCCGTGGGCGATAGCGCCGCGCGCACGGTCGGCATCATGCTCGCGCGCAGCCTCAATTGCCCGCCGAGCACCGGCGCGGGACGGTGGTTCGACGCTGCGGCGGGACTTCTCGGCGTGAGCCTGCGCCAGCGCGCCGAAGCCGAGGCGGCCATCGCGCTCGAAAGGCTCGCGAGCGGCTACCTCGACGCGCACGAGGCCCCCGATGTGGCGGACCTGTGGCAAGTCACGGACAGCGGCGAGCTTGACCTTCGTCCGCTCCTCGCCGAGCTGCTGACGCTCGCGGACGCGGGCGAAGCCGCGCGCGGCGCCGCCGTCTTTCATCTCGCACTGGCTGTGGCGCTCGCCCACTGGGCCGCGCTCGCCGCGCAAGGTCGCTCCGTGCTCCTTGGCGGCGGTTGCTTCGCAAACCGGCTGCTCACCGCGCAACTGCGCGCGTCTCTCGCGACGCGCGGGGTGCGCACCCTCATGCCCGGCACAGTACCCTGTGGCGACGCCGGCCTCGCGCTTGGTCAAGCCTGGGTTGCCGCATACGATCCGCAGTTAGGCGCGATGCTCGCGACTGCGCCAGGAATCAGGAGTTAGCCCATGTGTTTAGCCATTCCCGCACGGCTCATCGAATGGTCTGACGCCGAAACGGGCGTCGTCGATCTCGGGGGCGTGCGCAAGACGGTCTCGCTCGCGCTCGTGCCAGACGCGCGCCCGGGCGATTACGTGATCGTGCATGTCGGCTTCGCGCTGGGCGTGATCGACCCGGAAGAGGCCGAGCGCACGCTCGCGCTGTTCGGCGAAGTCGCCCAGTCGCTTGGCGAGGCGCATGACGCGCCCATCGCGCAACCCGGAGCCGCGCGATGAAATACGTCGACGAATTCCGCGATGGCGAACTCGCCGCGCGCATTGCCGGGCGCATCCAAGCGCAGACGCAGACCGAGCGCCGCTACCACTTCATGGAGTTCTGCGGCGGTCACACGCACGCGATTTCCCGCTACGGCGTGGCCGATCTCCTGCCTGAAAACGCGCGGATGATCCACGGTCCCGGCTGCCCGGTTTGCGTGCTGCCGATCGGGCGCATCGATCAGGCGATTCGCCTCGCGCTCGAACGCGGCGTGATCCTCTGCACCTATGGCGACACGATGCGCGTGCCGGCCTCGGACGGCCTGTCGCTCCAGCGGGCCAAGGCGCGCGGCGCGGACATCCGCATGGTGTATTCGCCGCGCGACGCGCTGCGCATCGCGCGCGAGCATCCCGAGCGTGAGGTGGTCTTTTTCGCAATCGGCTTCGAGACCACCACGCCGCCCACCGCGCTCGTCGTGCGCGAGGCGGCGGCCAGCGGCGCGGAGAACTTCAGTGTGCTGTGCTGCCACGTGCTCACGCCCGCCGCCATCACTCAGCTGCTCGCCGCGCCGTCCGTCGACGCGAACGCGGTGCCGCTCGACGGCTTCGTCGGCCCCGCGCACGTGAGCATCGTGATCGGCTCCGCGCCTTACGAGGCCTTCGCGCAGGGGTATCGCAAGCCGGTCGTGATCGCCGGGTTCGAGCCGCTCGACGTGTTGCAGGCGATCCTCATGCTCGTGCGCCAGGTCAACGACGGCCGCGCCGAGGTGGAGAACGAATTCGCACGCGCCGTCACGCGCGCGGGCAATGCGGCCGCGCAGGCGCTCATGCAGGACGTGTTCGAAACGCGCGAGTCGTTCGAGTGGCGTGGCCTGGGCGAGGTCCCGGCGAGCGCGCTGCGCATTCGCCGGAAGTACGCGCGCTACGACGCGGAAAGCCGCTACGAACTCGTCTACCGGCCCGTCGCCGATCATCGCAAGTGCGAGTGCGGGGCGATCCTTCGCGGTCTCAAGCACCCGCGCGACTGCACGCTGTTCGGCACTGTCTGTACGCCCGAGAATCCGATGGGCTCGTGCATGGTGTCGAGCGAAGGCGCGTGCGCCGCGCATTACTCTTATGGTCGTTTCAAGGATATTCCGGTCGTCGCAACATGAGCCCAGCCTACCCATCTCCGGTCAAGCCCGCCTTCGTGCGGCCCCTGAACTTTCGCGACGGCCGCATCGACATGGGCCACGGCGCGGGCGGCCGCGCGTCGGCGCAACTGATCCGCGAGCTGTTCGTCGCAGCCTTCGACAACGAATGGCTGCGCCAGGGCAACGACCAGGCCGCGTTCGCGCCGCTTGCGCCAGGCCCTGGCGAGCGCATGGTGATGGCCACCGACGCGCACGTCGTCTCGCCACTGTTCTTTCCAGGTGGCGACATCGGCAGCCTCGCCGTGCACGGCACCGTCAACGACGTCGCGATGGCGGGCGCGCGGCCTTCGTATCTCAGTGCGAGCTTCATTCTAGAGGAGGGCTTCCCGCTGGCGGATCTGCGCCGCATCGTCGAGTCGATGGCCGCGGCGTCGCACGCGTGCGGCGTGCCGATCGTGACGGGCGACACCAAGGTCGTCGAGCGCGGCAAGGGCGACGGTGTGTTCATCACCACGAACGGCATCGGCGTCGTGCCCGCGGGCATTCATATCGACGGCTCGCAGGCGCGGCCCGGCGATGTCGTGCTGCTCTCGGGCACGATCGGCGAACATGGCGTGGCGATCATGTCGCAGCGCGAGGGCCTGGGCTTCGAAACGCAGATTCGCTCGGACAGCGCCGCGCTGCACACGCTCGTGGCGGACATGCTTGCCGTCGTGCCCGGCGTGCGCGTGCTGCGCGACCCCACGCGCGGCGGGCTTGCCACGACCCTCAACGAGATCGCCGGCCAGTCGGGCGTCGGGATGCGCATTCAGGAGCGAGCGATTCCCGTGCTGCCGCAAGTCGATGCGGCGTGTGAGCTGCTGGGCCTCGATCGGCTCTATGTCGCCAACGAAGGCAAGTTGGTCGCGATCTGTGCAAGCGGCGACGCGCCGCAACTGCTCGCGGCGATGCGCGCGCATCCGTTGGGCGCGGCGGCGGCGCGCATCGGCGAAGTGGTCGAGGACGCGCATGGATTCGTGCAGATCGAGACGAAATTCGGCGGCCGGCGCATTGCCGACTGGCTTTCGGGCGAGCAACTGCCGCGGATCTGCTGATCCGCTTGCGCCGATGGCTCAGATGGGTATCGGGAGACTCAAGGTACGATGGCGGACCGCCAGCCCTCCTGTCACGTTGTGCTCGCGGGGAGTCCTGAACGACGGGTTCCCCACGGCTTCGATTAAGCAATGAGTTCGCTAGTCCCGCTCCGCTCCCGCTGCGCCGGCTCGCCACCGTGCGCGTGCTGGACGACGAGTTCGAGGGGCTCTGTCAGGTTGGCCGATGTAGTCTGTCTTTGTGGCGTACGAGTAGTTATCCTTATTAGATAACCCTGTCTCCGGCCGCAGTGACAGTCCAACCATGCCACGTCGCGAAACGTTTCTGGAGCGCGGTACGATGACATGCCGCGTTCATCTGGTGTCTGGGCAACGCGAAGTGCTGCCGGATCGGGCCGAAGCACGAAAGAAACGCCTGCGTGCGACGCGCATCGCGAAAACCGCACATCTGGCGCTCCCGCCTGCGGGTCGGCTGGTGGCTGTTCTCGGCACGGTTGTTCACGCGTGCGGCCGCCTTGACGAAAATGTGCTTCACCTGAGCAAGCTCAGGAATGTCCGACTTCGCCGCCGGATAGCTGCGCAGCTGGTCGGTCACGATCTTGCGCGGCACCGGGTTTGAACGCAGCACCTGAGGAAGAAGCGCTTTGCCGCTGCCTTGTCGCGCTGCTTTTGCACAGGCACGTCCAGTTCAGCGCCATGCTCGTCGACCGCTCGCCACAACAGATACGGCTCGCCGCGCAGCGTCACGAACATCTCGTCGAGGTACCACGTACTGCCCGGCTTGCGCCGCGCCGCTTTGGCGCACTGGGCGAATCTGGCGCCGAACTTGCCGCACCAGCAACGGATCGTCTCATACGTGACCACAACACCACGCTCAAGCAGCAACGCCTCGACGTCGCGCAGGCTCAGGCTGAACCGGAAATACCAGCGAACCGCGCAGCTGATGACGACGGCAGGGAAGCGGTGGTCGTGATAAAGCGGCTTTGTCTTCTTCATTACGTCATTCTACCGCCCCCTCTCCATCAACCTGACAGAGCCCCCGTCGCTTCAAGGACGATTCAGGCGGACGGACTCACGATCTTCCGGATACGTTATTGGCATCCGTTGTTCGCCGCGTGGAGAGAAACACGACGTTCGGTGACCGTACGCTACCACCCGGAAGACCCGTCGCGCGTGTTTGTGAGCGCCGCAGGTAAAGACTATATCGAAGTCCGGTATGCTGACTTGCGGCGCCCGTCGATCTCCCTGTTCGAACACCGAAGGGCGTTGAAGGCGATCCGGGCCGAGGGCCAGAGTTCGATCTCGGAAAGCCAGATTTTTCGCACAGTAGAAGAGCAGCGGCGATTGATCGCCAATGCGGCGCGCGAGACAAAGGGACGTCGACGTACATGGCCACGAAGCATACCGACGATAGAGGCATTCAACGATCTGCCTCTGCGACGGTAGAGTTCAGAACGCGCGAGCGAGCACGTCGACTATGACGCCCCGGTGAATGCATATGACGTCGAGCAATGGTGAGGTGCAACATGAAGCCACACAACCCCTGCGTGGCACCGTCCAATTTGCGGGCATCAGTTTTCGTCTTCATGCCCACATAACGCACAACGCACTATTTGGTGCACTCGTCAGAAAATGCAGAAGTGACTAGGAGAAAAGCATGCAGCAAATCGCGGATTCAATTCGACATTCTATAAGGAGCAATCACTTAAAGTCGTATGTATATAGTTATCCTTCGAAAAGGTCGTATAAAAGTCTACATAATATCGGCATTACGGAAATATGGCACACCGGTGATCGTGGGCCAGCTTCAATATATATCCATATACCATTTTGCAGATACAGGTGTACTTATTGTACGTTATTTCTAACGACCCAGGGTACAGAGGACATAATACAAAATTATGTTGATAAGATATGTGAACAAATCAAATTTTATGCCAAGTACACGGGTAGGAAGACAGTTGTATCTGTGTATTTTGGTGGCGGAACTCCGACTATTCTAAACGAAAAACAATTCGGACAGATTTTTTCATCGATTCAACACGGATTCCCAAATATTGCGTCCTCTGCTGAGCTATGTGTCGAAGGTTCTCCCGACTCGATGTCTGAAGAACTCCTCGATTTCTTGAAAAGCCACGGCGTGAACCGAATCAGTATGGGTATCCAAACTATGGATTCCGCAGAGCTGAAGGCCAGCGGTCGCCCATACCCGGTTTCGACAACAATCTCTGCGGTAGAAAATATCCGAAAGCGTTTCGAAAATTTCAATCTGGATCTGATCTACGGCCTTTCAGGTCAGACCTACGAAAGCTGGCAAAATTCGCTCCGCCACATCGTTTCATCAGGTCCAATGACTATTTCACTGTATCCTGCAATTAGCCGACCTCTCACAGCGATTCATAAGCAGCAGCGATTGCATCCGGAGCGATACATCGACGACCAGACCAAGTATGCGATCTACGATAGCAATGTCGAGTTCATGCAAATGAATGAATACCGACAAGAGTCCTTCACTAGGTTCACCCGTCTGCCAGAGAATAGCAGCGCGTACGCCCAAGAGACTTCCGACTTTCTCGGCGTTCCGATGATCGGAATTGGAACAGGCGCAAGAAGCTACAACGGAAAATACCACTACAGCTTCGACTACGCGGTCGACCTCAACGAGGTCGGCAAGGCCATTGAAGATTATTCGAACCTCGAAATCACCGAACACAGCATGGTGAGGTACGGGATTGTTCTTGATGCTTACGAAGAGCGCTTGAGATATTTCATCCTCAGCCTTACGCTGAACCAACTTTCTGGGACATACTATTCATCACAGTTTGACCGGAATCTGTATTCTGATTTTTTGGACGTAATTGATGCACTTGAGGCTGAGGGGTGCATCGAGCCACCGTCCAATGACAAGATTCGATTGACCAGGAAGGGTTACAAATACAGTAATTTGGTCGCGCACCATCTTTTCTCGAACCATGTGAAAACCCTGGAAGAAAGGTATGTTCCACGATGAGCAACAGTGAGCGATTTTGGGAGAAAGGTTATTCGGACGCGAAAGTGTGGACGATGGGCGGACCGAGTGTTGAGGTATTTGAAATTGAACAGTTTCTACCACGAAACTCGACTGTTATAGACATCGGCTGTGGCGAAGGCAGAAATGCGCTCTTTCTTGCCCTCAGGGGACACAAGGTGACTGCCTTGGAACTTTCCTCGAACGCCGTAAAGAAACTCCATTCGATTGCTGACCGTTATTCATTGAACATCGATGTGATCGAGGAACGGATCGAGGATTTCGTACCGGATGAAAATTATGATCTAGTTATGGCGCATTCGTCGTTACATTTCGTGACGAAAGACGTGTGGATTCCCTTGCTTCGGGAAATGAGGCAACGGACTAAGGCGGGCGGATTTCACAATTTCACATCGATTATTGGAATTCCTCGCTACCCAGTTCCGCACGAGTGCCGACATGCCAATTCGTTTGACCGAGGCGATCTCGACTCGCAATATGCGGACTGGCAGATTCTTCGTTCCGATTTCTACGCCAAGTGGGATTCCCATCCGGGTATTCCGACGCATGTGCATGCCGTTGAGAAGTTTCTCTCGAGAAAAGCAAACTCGGTCGAGCGGTTCACGTTGACGAAGGTCGATCTTTCGAACAGCGACAATCTTCCTTTAGTCTTGTTCGACAGCATACCCCTTGGAGCCGATGCTACCGCAGTCAAGTCGATGGGGGTTCGTCCGAGACACGTCAATCGGATTGAAATGCCAGGGTGGAACATGACGTCTCCTACGGAGCTGACGGGCAACTATGTGGTTGAAGACTGGATTTTTGGGATATACGGACTCCAATTCGCACAGAGCATTTTGACGGGTAAATACGAGTATTTTACGTCACCAGTTTCGTTGCGGAACTCTAGTCCAGTGAACCAATGAAATTGCACTGATCTAATAGTGTATGGGCAAAATGAATCTGAGTGAAACCGAGCGCGAAGAACTGATGTCGATGCAGCGCAGCCGCACAATGGCCGTTGGCGAGGTGAGGCGTGCGCGGTTGATCCTGCTGCTCGACGAAGGAGCCTCGCGTGCGGCGATCATGGCCGAATTGCGATGCGATTCGCGTTTCATCACAACGTGGCAAACGCGTTTCGCCAGTGAGCGCCTTACTGGCCTGTACGGCAGACATCCAGGCCGTGCGCCGCGACCTGACCTCGCGGGCCTTGAAGCGAGAGTGCTCGACTACACGCTGCGACGCAAGCCGGCCGACGGCTCGACGCACTGGAGCAGCCGCAAACTGGCGGCACAGCTGGGCATGGCCTTCATGACCGTGCAACGTATCTGGCGCAAGCACGACATTCGGCCACATCGTCTCGATGCGCACATGGTGTCCAACGATCCTGACTTTGAGACCAAGGCCGCCGATGTGATCGGGCTGTACCTTAATCCGCCATTGCATGCGGTGGTGTTCTGCGTGGACGAGAAGACAGCCATCCAGGCGCTGGATCGCAAGGACCGGATGTTGTCGCTCTCGCCCGGGCGTGCCGAGAGTCATGGGGCTCTGGTGCAAATAGGGGCGGCGAATGGGTTAGAGTTGTCGGAACAAAACGAACCGACGAGCCGCGATGAGCAAGCTGAAGAGTGCGGAGAAGTTGTTCGGCGGACGCCATTTTGATCGGGAGAT